>CAZIHW010000033.1:0-57946 GCA_964539045.1 uncultured Eubacteriales bacterium
TAGACAAAGAAGCAAATAACTGTCGCGGCAAAGAGGTTAAAATCTCAACAGCCGATTCTAAGGTTGATGTTTATGTCATTCCTACAAATGAGGAACTTATGATAGCGCGCGATACAAAGGCTATCGTAGAAGCTCTTTAAAGACCGGCTTACAGTCAAAAGACCATAAGACAAAAAGTCATAAAAATACGGTGCAACATCGCTTAGGTGTTGCACCGCTTTTTTATCTCAGAATAATTCCAAATACAAGATTTAGCAGTTTTCAATCCAACAACTTTACAACTTTGTCAGCGCTCAGGATATCCTCCTGATTGTGAGAAACCAAAACAACTGCTTTGTTTTCGGAATATTCCTTAATCTTTTTAATAACGGGCTTCAGAGTTTCCCTGTCAAGACCGTTGAAAGGTTCGTCGAGGAGCAATATATCTCCGTCATAAAACAGAGCCCTCGCTATACATACCCGTTGCCTTTCCCCACCTGAGAGTTCTCCCGGCCTCTTAAGATAGAGCTCCTCTGTCAAGCCAAAGTCGCTCAAAATTTTCGCTGCCGAGTCCCGCCCTTTATCCGGATTCACAACAGCCACATTTTCCAGAGCCGAAAACCACGGGAGTAGACGTTGCTCCTGGAAAACATAGGAAATCTTCTCAGGCATTCCTGCAACCGACCCACTTTTTTGCACTTCAAGGCCGGCCAATATCCGGAGCAGCGACGTTTTTCCGCCGCCGGAGGGTGAGATGATAGCAGTTATACCGTTATCGGGTATATCCATATTTATATTGGTCAAAACATGTGTTTTTCCATAGTCAAAGGAAATATTTTTCAATCTTATCATACATTGCCACTCGCATATCCGAATTTATCCATCAGCCTGACGGAAAGGCGCTTTATTACCATATCGAAAATGACACTCAGCAGTACAACCGTACAAGTCCAGGCAAACATCTGAGCTGTCTCAATATAAAACTTTGTTTCCCAAATGCTGTTACCGATAGACGGAAGTGTCCGGCAAATAACCTCAGCTGCAATTCCGGCTTTCCAACAAAGACCGAGACTTGAGCCTATAGCTGCAGTGTTATACGGCATCAAAGACGGAAAATAAATCTTCTTCAATTTTGTCATGCCGGACATATTAAAAACTTTTGCCATCTCAAGCAACGACGAGTCGACGCTTTTCAGGCCCTCCAGCACATTGCTCCACACTATGGGTATAACCATGATTAAACATATAAATACAGGAACAAAATCCTTGCCTATCCACATCAGAGCAATGATTATGAAGGAAGCCACCGGAGTCGATTTCAACACGCTTATAATCGGAGAAACCAGAAGTCTGAAAAAGTCAAACCGATGTGAAGCCAAAGCCATTATCGAGGCTAAGATATACCCCACCGCGAATCCCCCGAGGACCCGTGCTATTGACGAAAATATAATAGTCCAATATCCCTTTGTGACCACCATGTCCTTAAGACATAAAAATGTGTCTACAGGAGATACAAAAACTACACTCTCATTTATGAGTAAGCTTATAATCTCCCATACAGAGAGCCATATAACAGCTACAAGAAAATATCTCAGCTTTTTGTTATTTGCCCATGTAGTAGAATTCGCCATCCGGTATTTTTCCCCCTACCGAGCTTGGATTTGCATCATAGAGAACCTTCAGGAAACCTTCAAGTTCTTCTTGCATTTCGGCACCGGTTTCAAAAGTTATATTGCAGCGCGGTAATGCCTTCATAGCTACTTCCGCAGAAGGTAAAATACCTGCACTTTTTATAACCTCGCCGGTTTGCTTTATATTTTCATCCTGCTCAACTTTTTCTACGGATGCTTCATATTCCCTCATAAAATCGGAAACCATTTTCGGGTTTTCCTTAAGGAATTTTGTGTTTACGGCAACACATCCCATTGCTATAGAGGAAGCCTCGTATTCAGTGCCCTCAACGGTATCCTCCCAAACATCATCAATATCCAAAGCCACGCGCATGCCGCTGTTCTTAGAAAGCAGACCGGTTACCGCAGGTTCCGGAAGCAAAACCACATCAGCCTTTCCGGTTGCTGCAAAGCCGACAAGATCGTTATGTGTAGCATAGGTGAAGTCAAGCTTTACATCTGTTCCCACTTTAAGACCATTTGCCTCAAGAAGATACTCAAGTATATATTCCGGAGTGGAGCCCTGGCCGCTTACATATACGGTCTTTCCCTTAAGATCTTCGATGTCATCTATAGTATTGCCCTTTTCAAGTAAGTAAAGCACGCACTTTGTGTTCAGTGCCAGGAGAGTAATTTTTCCCTCTGACTTGTTGTAAAGGGTAGCCGCTGCATTTGTAGGCAATGCAGCAATATCAAGATCCCCGGAAACTATTCTTCCGGTAACCTCATCAGGGGAGGCGCAAACCTCATACTCATAGTCATTAATTGTTTTCTGTGCTTTTGCATCACTGAACAGATAAGCCATACCCATACCTGTAGGGCCCTGTAAGCCGGCGATCTTTATAGACTTATTTTCCCCTGTATCCTTACTTGCGATTGATACAGGTGCCTTAGTCGTATCCCCGCCGGTTTTGTCACTTCCGCCTTTTGAACATGCGGTGAAAAGTGCGACTATCATCGCGAGTGCCATAACAATTGATATTATTTTTCTCATAAATCTATCTCCTTAACTTACATTCTCAATCAATTTATCCAAATCAAGAACGCTGATATTTTTACCATCTTTCTTTATAGCTCCGGAATTTTCAAGTTCGTCAAGCGCCCTATAGAGAGAAGCTCGACCTATGCCCAGAGACTTTGAGAGTTCGGTCAGATTGAAGCCGAACGGAACACCAGACCCAAGTTGATGCGCATATATAAACTTTGAAACCTTTGATATAACGGTTGATGACGAATATGCGTCCACCAATGTGTTTAAATACTCAATTCTGCCGGTCAGAAATCTTATGTAGTTCAAGCTAAGACGTGGATATCTTTCCATAAAGGCTTTGATAACATCTTCCGGTATAAAGAGTACGGAACAGTTTTTCAGCGCTGTGATCTCAGAAACATAGTTTTCCCTTTGGCTGAAAAGTGCCGCAGCCCCAAAGCAGTCATCGGCCTCAAGGCGTCTCACTATAACACCACTTCCGCCATGACTTTTTACCACAGCCGAACCGTTTATTATCAAACCCAATGACCGCTCAAAGTTGTCAGCAGTATATATAACATCCCCGGGAGCATAGCACTCAATGCGGCAACGTTTATCATTTTTTATATCTTCATACACGCCTTTGGGAAGACCGTCAAACAATACCGATCCGGTCATTTCGTCATCCCCCTCTGTCTCATTTGAGACATTTTTTAAAGGATATCACATATACAAATTCCCGTCAATACTCCGTCAACACAAAACAAATAAACAAATAAAAAAGGAGATGCCGTTTTCTGACAGCATCTCCCTTAAGAGCTTTTCCTATTATGTTTCGTCAAATCCTTCAGTACTCTCTCTCATGAACAAAACTTTTACAGTCATGAATATCAGTTGTAAATCTGTACGGATTGAGTAATTCTCTATATAAAACAGATCAAGTTTCAACTTATCATATGCGGTCGTGTTGTACTTTCCGTATATTTGTGCGTATCCGGTAAGACCTGCCTTTACCTTGTGTCGGTATTGGAACTCCGGAACTTCATCCATATACTTTTCTACGTTTTCAACACATTCAGGTCTGGGACCCACAACCGACATATCGCCCTTAAGTATGTTGAAAATCTGAGGGAATTCATCCATTCTGCATGCTCTTATGACTTTTCCCACCGGGGTAATTCTGTCATCGTCTGTAGTTGCGGAATGAGCTTTTCCGTCACGGTCTGCATCCGCATTAACCTTCATGCTTCTGAACTTGATTATTCTAAACACCTTGTCGTCTTTCGTAACCCTGTCCTGAAGGAAGAATACCGGTCCGCCGTCCTGAAGCTTTATAGCTATGGCAGTGATAAGCATGAACGGGCTCATTACTATAAGGCCGACTAAGGAAACGACGATATCGAGCAGTCTCTTAAACAAACGCTCCTCAAAAGTAAGTCCGCTGTTTCTGCAAAGAAGCAATGGTGTGTCAAACAAATGTATATTCTCACCGCTTCTTATGAGAATATCCGATATCTTAGGCGTAACATAAGCTCTCTTGTTGTTATCGAAACAATACTTCAATATATCGTTTCTTTCAGAGCCTGCTATATCGCATATAATAGCGCCGTCATAGAAGTTGATTCTTTCTTTTATTCTGTCAAAACCTTCTTCTACTTTTACAGCCTCGCAAATTTGGAACTGATCATCTCTGACAGCCATCTTCCGAACAAGAGTAGTTGCGGAATGATTTCCGTATACAACAACGAGCTTGTACGGCGGATAAAGCTTCTTATAAAGGACTGTGCTTAAAAAAGACCAAATGGTAATTATGATCATTTGTACTATCGCCATCAGAATAACCGGTGCAGGAGTTATAAGCTCACGCGCTATCAAACTCATAATGGCATACATGAGTACATCAACAATTATCGTAGTCAAACCCTGAGAATAAATTATATTGCCCATTTTGTAGTAGCCGATCTTAAGGGCGCCGTATATCCTTGAAAAGAGATATTGCAATACAAAGTAGAGTGCAATAATAAGATAGTGTCCCTTTTTGTCAAAAGGCATTACAGTCAGTGTTTCATTTATACCAAACCATGTGAAAGCGAAGTTTACAGTTAATGCGATCAATATAACAACTGACATAAAGAACATCAGCATTTTATTAAACTCTTCATTATTTCTGACATTTTTCATAAGAGAAAATAAATCCCTCCAATCACAACTCCAAGTATTATACTTTAATATGTCAAAATAGTCAATTTTCGACCAAATATCCCCAATTCATGTTATCAATGAGGCACACGGACAGAAAATTCGCATCCGCAATAATCCTGTCTGTAAAGGTCATATGCTTTACTCAGCTCTATTGAACGCTTATATCCCTCTCTCTTTTTAAAATCCGAGAATAGGTATTTTACCCCGTATTTTAAGGAAAGTTCCCGTCCTATTTCGTTTAATACAGCGGCATTTTTATACGGACTTACGGTAAGTGTAGTAGTGAAGTATTCAAAATTATTCTTTCCCGCATACTCGCCCGTTATTTCTAAACGTTGACGATAACATAAATGACAGCGTTCGCCTCCCTCACACTCCTGTTCCAGTCCTTTTATAAGCGACAAATATGAATCGTGGTCATAGTCACTCTCTATAAAAGTTATTGAATTGCCCGCCTCATTCATTTTTCTTATCAGGTTTTGCTGCACATTTTTCCTGTGTTCATACTCCTCTTTCGGATATATACAAGGATTGCAATAAAAAACCGTTATATCAAAATGGGGACAAAGATACTCAAGAACATAAGATGAGCACGGACCGCAGCAGCTGTGGAGCAGCAATGTAGGTTTTTCCGGGAGCTTGTCCACCTCTTCTATAACCTTATCAAGCTCTAATTGATAATTTATCTTATTTTGGCAATTTACCTTATTCATAAGCGGCCACCGTTTTTCTTGCCTGTTCCAACACGCCGTTTTTAAGCTCTGACGGAGATATGGCGACCATCCTGTTTCCATACTGTAAAATCCAGGCTATCAGTCCTTCACTTACAGCGGCGGTGGTAGAGATAGTAAATGTGTCATCTGTTCTTTCAACAATCATTACATCATCACCGAAACGATCACGAACTACATCCCACATGGAATTCGCGCACCTTATACTTATACGTTCCGGCTCACCGGAAAACATATTGAAAACTTTTGATGCATAGTCCGCAGCATCGAATACATCTTTATAATCACTGACCTCGTACAAAGGTCTTATATCTTCATCCAGCTGAGTTACGGAAATTATCTTATCTATCCTGAGGTGCATGAGATTGTTATATTTTGCATTGTTGCAGACAAGATAATAATTGTCATTTGACCAGATGAGGGCATACGGACTCACACTGTATACATGCTCTTCATTCTTTGGGCGCTCCCCGGTCTCTATGCACCGTTTCAAGTAATGGATGCGCACTTTTTTTCTGCTCGTCGCGGCTCTGTACAGGGCATCTATAGCATAGTAAATCTTTTCATTTCCGTTTTTATTTCTGTGATCCACATAAACCTGCTTTGCAAGCATATCGCGCTGATTCTTGCTAAGCCTACGTTCTATTTTTGATATAAGATCCTCAGTCTTGCTCTCAGTTATAAATTTGGCCGACTGAATAGCGTCTATTAAGAGCCTTACCTCAGCAATTTGCAAGTCCCTGTCTCCCACATAATAACCCTTCTTCGGCTGACTTACCTTTATTATGTCATAACCGTAGCTTTCCAACACAGCAAGATCTGCATAAATTGATTTTCGCTCAGCACTTATGCCGTATAAATTGAGTTCCTCACAAATCTCGGCAGCAGCCAAAGGATTATCCTCGTCGCTCTTTTCACATAAAATGTCATATATCCTGAGCAATTTAATTTTGGAATTAATGTTACCTGCCATATAGCAAACCTCCGAACATGAATTAAGTACATTGTACCATGAATCGGTCTCAATTAGAATACCAAAAAAGCAACTTGAAAACCCAGGGGCTATTAGTTATAATACATCTTGTCACATTTTCATATGCGGGTATGGTGGAATTGGCAGACACGCTAGACTTAGGATCTAGTGGGCAACCGTGCAGGTTCAAGTCCTGTTACCCGCACCAACAAAAGACAAACAAACCGTAAAGGCCTGTTTGTCTTTTTTTATCCCACAATCAATGTGCAGTTGACAAAGTAAGGACAAAGAGTTATTCTGATACAAAATGATATCAATATGTATCGGAGATTTTTATGGATATTAAAGTTTTTACTAAAATGCTTAAAGACACGCATTTTACAGATTATCAGAAAATGAAATATAAGTACGGCGATGATTTAAATGCCTTTTTGCAAACTTTAGAGGAACTGTATTATAAAACCTTGCCGCTTTCTGATTTTGACGGTAACAACATTGTTTTTATAGAAAATCACGTAACAGTAAATCAAAGTGCTGTAAAATTGTTATTACAATCACAAGATCAACATTATGGTATCAAAGCTGCAGAGGATGAGATTGTTGCAACTTCTGCAATAGAAAGCATTGATTTCTGCCGTGACAGTGTGCGCAAAATTCTAAAAGGAATGGCACCTGGGGACGAGCAGGAAAACAGAATATTAGGTGTTAAGCATGGTCTTGAGTTTATTGCTGATACCACTAACAAAATTACCGAAGAAAATCTTTATAAACTTTATATGATGACGGTTGGCGATTTTCTTACAGGTGATGATAAGTTAATGAACGGCAATTTATATAGGCACGATACCGTTTACATTGTCAGCGACCAAGTTGAGCATTCAGGACTTGATTATAAAAAGGTTCCAAAATTTATGAAGTCACTTATTGCGTTTGTTAATGCAGAAGATGATATTAACGACTTAATCAAGGCGGCTATTATTCATTTTTATATTGCTTTTGTGCATCCGTATTTTGACGGCAACGGAAGAATAGCTCGACTTGTTCATTTGTGGTTTTTGATTCAAAAGGGCTATCAATCCGCTTTGTTTATTCCATTTTCAAGCCAAATTGAAAATAGCCGCAAAGCATATTACGACGCTTACACGGCTATTGAGGAGAACAAAAAGTATAGCGGTAAAATTGATGTAACTCCGTTCATTCTTTATTTTATAAACAATGTGTACAACAAAATGAATGAAGGCTCTGCTACAGTAGAAACTTTAACGATCTATGATGATGCCGTTAAAAATGGAAAAATAACGGAGAAAGAAACTAAGCTATGGAAGTTTGTACTTTCCTATTACGGTACAGAGGAATTTTCAACAAAGCAACTTGAAAAGGATTTTGGTGACGCTGCCTATGCTACGATAAGAGGGTTTGTCCTAAAGTTTGAAGATCTGGGACTCCTTTCTTCTGTAAAATACGGACCGAGAGTAAAATATAAAGTCCTCAGTCGATGATACGTCGACTGAGGTCTTTTATTATCAATCTCCGGCGATATACTTTTTCCACCTTCTGAGTACATCCTTGAGTGGCTCATCCAAATAGGAATACGCCTTGTCCTTAATCCAATCAGGTATGCCGTAAGCTGCCTCTGCTATGCTACCGGTGATTGCAGCAATGGTATCGCTGTCACCTCCGAGGGAAATGGCATTTCGTATGGCATCCTCAAAGTCTGTGCTTTCCAAAAATGCGATAATGGCCTGCGGAACGCTATCCTGACAGGTTGCATTAAATCTATAAGTCGGACGGATCTCATCCAGGGTTCGGGAAAGGTCATATCCGTACTCCCGCTCAATATGCTCCTTGATACGCTTTTTACATTCAGCCGGGTCATCATTGATAGGATGACCGTAGTCACCGAAATAGCCACCGAAGTAATAACGGCACATGAAGATTGCATCGGTTGTTGCCATTGCGCCCTTGATGCCCTCCGGGTGATTATGTGTAACCTCTGCGGACCGTTGTGCGCGGGCTCTGCCATTGGACGGCCACATTCCCGTTCTTGCACAAAAGCCGCAATCCATCACCCATGCGCAGGGTGAAACACGCATTGCCGAACCATTGCCGTAGCTGTTGTAAGGTTCACGGTCATCAGAAAATAACCATGTGTCGAATCTGCCACCGTATCCTGCATCCGGGTACATCCGACCGTATTTTTTCATGGCATCGATAAAGTCGTCCTTTTCTCCGCCATTCATAACCGCCTCCGCAACAGCACAGGTCATGACGGTATCATCTGTAAAAAAGCAGTCATCCCTGAATAAGGGAAAATCCTTCGTTTTGATGTTATGCCATTCGTAGACAGATCCTACGATATCGCCAACTATTGCTCCAAGCATTATTTTGCCACCTCGCTTTAAGTCTGAAGTTGTTTATTACACATAATGATGCTCTCAACATCCTTGTATTTTTTCTTAGAGATAAGATTGTGTTCTTTAAGAGTAGACTACGGTCTCAGTTTAACTTTTTCATAGTGCCCGTATCTGCTCAATCGCATACAGCGGCAAGTTAACAAAACGATCTTCTTTTTTATAGTCGGCCATCGAAGTGCGGACAGAAAGCTCGGGAGAATACTTTTCTCGATAAGTTTTCAAGCTTTTTGCCTTCAAATTTATTTCTGATTTTACTTCCACCGGAACGATCATCTCCCCCGTATCCACAACAAAATCAACTTCACAAGAGCCTCTGTCGTTTGTGTAATAATAAACACCTAAATCGTCAATTGTGCTAAGTTGCTGACAAACATACTGCTCGGTGAGAGCGCCCTTGAATTCTACAAATAAGCCATTGCCGTCAAGGAGTGTACGCTGACGAAGTCCCGTCATACAGCCGAGCAATCCTACGTCAAGTACAAACAGCTTAAAAGCTTTCAAATCTTCATAAGCTTTCAGCGGAATACCGGATGCATTGACACGGCTGACCTTGTGAACCAATCCGCAGTCCGTCAGCCACATAATAGCAGTTTCATAATCCCTGGCACGGGCGCCTTCACGAACAAGTCCATAGATAAACTTTTTGTTTTCCTTTGAAAGCTGGGATGGAATACTGTTCCATAGCATGCGGATTTTCGGTACGATCTCTATTGGGGCATGCTTGGAAAAGTCCTGCTCATAGGCGGCAAGAATGCGCTTTTGAATTTCCCGAACCTCGTTGAAATCCTTGTTCTCAACAAAGCTCTGCACTACCTCGGGCATTCCGCCGACAAAGTAGTATTGCTTCAAAGAATCAATATAGGTCTGTCTAAAGCTTGTGACCATATCGAAATCTCTCTTATCGAGGAGCTCGGCAAAACGTTCCTGACCTTTAGCCATTAAGAACTCCTTGAAAGATAACGGATATAGTCTAAAAAAATCAACCTTGCCGACGGGAAAAGAGGAGCCTTCGTGCAACGCAATTCCCAAAAGGGAACCGGCACAGACGATATGATACTGCGGAGCGTTTTCATAAAAGTATTTGAGCGAGGCCAATGCTCTCGGCACTTCCTGAACCTCATCAAAAATAAGGAGTGTATTATCGGGATTGATTTTTCGGCCTGCATGTAACTCCAACCCCATAATTAAACGGTCTGTATCCAAATCCGATGCAAACAATTCCGCCATTTTGGAATTTGAGTCAAAGTTAATATATACGGTATCAGCATATGCTTGCTTGCCGAACTCCTTCATTAGCCAAGTTTTACCTACCTGCCTTGCACCTTCGATAATTAAGGGCTTACGGCGCTTACTTGCTTTCCACTTATTCAAATGTTCAATCGCAATTCGGTACATACATACACCTCCACAATAAGATACGATATATCATAGCACATAATTCACAAAAATACAACGATATTTTGGATTTGCATGCCATTTTTTACGACGATATTTTGTGTTTCATGCCGTTTTTTACAATGAAAAATGTGCATACGAGTTCTATATTAAACAATAATTGACAAATTTTTTGTATTCGGTATATATTATTAACATATGTAATTTTAGATATATATGTATACTTGAATATAAGTGTATATTCAGATATAAGGGGAAGGAAACATGAAACAGGCAATAAAATCATACATATGGCGCGCGACCGTTTGGCTGACGGCAGTAGCTATTTGCTTCTGTGTATTTGCCGACCTGAATGCAATGGCGGCACAGGCAGAGAAAAGGACCATCCGGATTCCCTGCGGGATCAATGATCTGCTTCGCCTGGATGAAAACGGAAGACCTACAGGCTATTGTGTAGACTATCTCAATGAACTGGCCCAGATCAACAACTGGACCTATGAGTATGTCAATTGCACCTGGTCCGAAGCAGTGGACATGCTGGAGAACGGCGAATTGGATTTCATCTTTCCCACCAACTATATGCCGGAACGGGAGGCCACCATGGATTTCTCCTCACAGGTGGGCGGTTATACCTCCATCGGTCTGTTTGCCCGGTCTGACACCGACTATGGCTATGAGGATTTCAGCGCCTACGACGGCGCGCGCATAGCAGTGACCCCCGGTTCTTCCAACGAAAAGGCCCTGGTTGAATTTGCCAAGTCTCACGACTTTACTTATACCCCTGTCTATATGAATTCTTTGGACGAGAAGATTCAGGCACTTAAAGAAGGTAAGATTGATATAATCCTGATTTCTTCCTCCACCGACATCCCTGATACTGTGATGCTGGCCGTATTGGATGCTACCCCCTTCTATTACACTGTAAAAAAAGGCAACACAGCACTGCTGAATGAGTTGAATCGCGGAATGCAACAGCTGATTACTACCGAGCCTGAGCTGGTGGCCAAAACCTCCCAAAACTGCCTTGTGGGCGACAATGCCAACGAGTTGGCACTCTCTAAAGAGGAACGTGCTTTCGCTGATTCGAATTCTGAAATTGTGGTAGGCTTTTATGAGGAAACCGAACCGCTTGCCTATGTACAGGATGACGGAACCTACAGCGGCATCTATGTGGATCTTCTGGAGAATCTTCGGGAAACCTCCGGTCTGAATCTGATCATGCGCCCCATCAGTCGCTCTCATGAATGGAAGCCGCTGCTGAAAAGCGGTGAGATTGATTTTTACATCGGCGCTTCAGAAAATATTGCCAGTCAGGACGATGAGATATACTCTACAAACGATATCCTTGAATATGATAATATCATCATCACTGAGCGAAACTGTGTATTTGACTCCCTGGAAACCCCTGTGATTGCATTGACACAAGGCCGCTCCTACTGGAAGAAATATCTGCCGGAGCTTTTGCACAAGGAAATTGAGGTTAAATACTACAGCAACGCACGTCAATGCCTGCTGGCCGTTGCCAACGGAGACGCTGACGCTACACTGATCAACAATCTGGAGTTTAACTACCAATCAAAGAATGACCGTTTTGCCAATCTGATTCAGTGGCAGGGTTTCCGATTCCCCTCCGAGGTGAGTTTGGTCACGACTATGGATCCGGACAGTCCCAAGTTCTCCATCGTCAACAAGGCAATCAGACAGCTCTCACCCGACCTCACCAACTCTATTATTAACGACCACCTGAATATGCCGTATAGTTCATATACTTTGGCAGATCAACTGTATGCCTCTCGGATGTTGCTCATCACCGTGTCCATCTCCATTCTGGCCATTGCCATCATACTCGTGGTGCTATGGCTCACCCGCCGTCGACAGCGGGCTGCCGAGGAGGCAATTCAAAAACGAGAAAAATATCAGTTGCAGATTCTTGCAGCCCTAAGCCAGGATTACACCATAATCTATTATGTGGATCTGGATAATGATAAAAGCGAGGCGGTTCGTCAGGCGAAAGGTATGCGGGATGCCGCGGGAGAATATGTTAAGCCCGTACACCGGTATTCTGAGGCAATGCAAAGCTTTATCGACGCATATGTGCAACCGGACACCAGGGAACCTCTTCTGGAACTGAGTGATCCAAAGGCGGTCATCAGCCGATTCCGGGAAGAAAAGGACTTTTCTGTCCGATATCGCATCATTCCGGACAAACGGAATCAGGACTTCTTTGAGATGCACTTTGTTGACGTAAGCGAGGGCGAGCAGGAGCACGTGATGGTTCTGGGTATCCGCTGTGTGGATGAAGCCGTCCACGAGGAGCAGATACAAAAGCAGATTCTACAGGATGCTTTGGAGACCGCAAACCGCGCCAGTGCTGCCAAGTCAGATTTTATGTCAAAAATGTCGCATGACATTCGTACACCAATGAACGCCATTATCGGTATGACTGCCATTGCGGCCGCCCATGCTGAAAATCCTGACCGTGTGCGAGATGCCCTCAGTAAGATATCCTCCTCCAGCCGTCATCTTCTGGGCCTCATCAACGAAGTCCTGGATATGAGCAAGGTAGAATCCGGCACCATCAGCCTGGCTGAGGAAGAATTCAGCCTGTCAGATCTGTTTAACAGTATGCTCCTGATGATCCAACCTCAGATTCAAGCCCACAATCACGACCTCAGAGTCCACATTCAGGATATACAGCACGAAAATGTGATTGGTGACAGCCTGCGCATCCAACAGGTATTCCTGAACCTTATGAGCAATGCCGTAAAATACACCCCCGATGGTGGAGAAATCAGTCTCTCCGTACGGGAGCGTCCGGTAACCACAAGCTCTACGGGCTGCTATGAATTCATAGTCGAAGACAACGGAATTGGAATGTCTGAGGAGTATTTGGCACACATTTTTGAGCCGTTCAGCCGTGCGGAGGATCTGCGAACCAGCAAGATACAGGGCACCGGTCTTGGTATGGCCATTACACAAAACATTGTACATATGATGAACGGCAACATAACCGTGGAAAGTGAGCCGGGCAAAGGCTCTAAATTCACCGTAACCATATTCCTGAATCTTCAGGAAGCGCAGGACATAGATACATCGGAACTGGCGGATCTTTCAGTGCTGGTGGTAGACGACGATGACAGCGCCTGCGAATCCCTCTGCACCATGCTTGATGAGATCGGAATGCGCAGTGAAGGCTGCACCTCCGGTCAGGATGCCGTTGAAGCAGTTCAGCGCGCGATGAATACGGCACTCCCCTTCTATGCTGCCATTTTGGACTGGAAAATGCCGGGCATGGACGGTCTGGAAACCGCCAAAGCTATCAAGCGTTTGGTCGGCGACACACTTCCAATCATTATTCTCTCAGCCTATGATTGGTCCGATATTGAGATGGAAGCACGAGCCGCCGGTGTAGATGCGTTTCTCAGCAAGCCTGTATTCAAATCCGGGCTGATCCGGACGTTTAAATCCCTGAGGAACGAGGAGCCGGAAGTTACCGGTCAGGCCTCCCCGCTGGAACCGATTTTGCAACATGACTTCTCCGGACGCCGTGTTCTTTTGGTTGAGGACAATGACCTGAACCGGGAAATTGCACGGGAGATTTTGGAGATGGCCGGACTTACCGTTGAGGAAGCTGAAAATGGTCAGATCGCTGTGGATTTGTTCTCCGCCTCTGCGGCCGGATATTACAGCCTGATTCTTATGGATATTCAAATGCCCGTCATGAATGGCTACGACGCTGCGACGGCCATCCGTGCACTGAAGCACCCGGATTCGATGCGGATTCCTATCTTTGCTATGACTGCGAATGCCTTTGTAGAGGACATTCAAGCAGCTAAGGCCGCCGGTATGAACGAGCACCTGTCCAAGCCCATCGACTTTGAGTCACTCGGATCGGCTCTGAAAAAATATCTATAAAACACTTTTGCACGGTCGGCACTCTCACAGCGCCGACCGTTGGTGTATTATTTAAGCCTACTGTTTTAATGACTACTTAAGGGGGCGACTGAAGTGACTGACTTTGAAGAAAAAGTATATGACTATGTGAGAAAAATCCCCCGAGGTGAAACCAGGTCCTACAGTGATGTAGCAAGGGGAATAAACAAACCATTTGCCTGCCGGGCAGTGGGCAACGCACTCCACAAGAATCCTTTTTTCGGTGAGGTTCCCTGTCATAGGGTTGTGCACTCCGACGGTTCCCTTTGCTCATCTTTTGCCTTCGGCGGCATAGATGTCCAGGCAGCAATGTTAAGGGAAGAAGGAGTAATAATAGAAGACAACAAAGTAAAGACCCAAAGGAGGTAAAGTTATGCTTGAAAATTTTAAAACAAATGCTGTAAAACTTTTTGATTCGGAGTTCGAAATCACGGAACTTCCCGAAAATGAATATACAAATATGAAATGGCCGAAGTTCCTTCCTTTGATGCGTTTTCATGTCGATCGTTATCGTGTGAAAGGGTTTGGCCAAATTATGCTTATGCATACTAATGCCATGATGGGCATGATGCAATTGATGACGGCATCCTTCATGCCATATGAAGGCGTAGAGGCGCCGTTTTTACTCATAGATATGATGACCATGAAAGACAAGAGAACCGTCTTTGTGGAATTTTACGACTGCACAAAAAACGGCGTCTCTGCGTCGGCGCTCGATAACGTAGCCGCCTCATACTCCGATATACCCGACTATGACGAAAAGCCGGCGTGGTACGTTTCAGAGCGCATGCCGTCATCTATGATAAAGGGTGGCACTTCAAAAGATGAAGAACGCCTTTGTGAAATGGCACTGAGAGCAACTGAGGAATATGTAAGGCTTGCAAAGACCGCGCCTACGGATAAGGAAAACCTTACGGGTCTCGAAAAGTTTGCCGGCAGGATGCTGAGCGAAGGCAATCCATCATCGGGAACCATGTCAAAGGTGCTTGGTGAAAAAGGTGCTGAAGAATTCTTTTCAAGCACTGTTATGCCAATGCATGAATAAAAGGAGTTCGAAAATGATACGTAAAATAATAAAAATTGATGAGGAAAAATGTAACGGTTGCGGTCTTTGTGCAAATGCTTGCCACGAAGGCGCAATAGGAATGGTAAACGGTAAGGCAAAGCTCCTGCATGAGAATTACTGCGATGGTTTGGGGGATTGTCTTCCGGCTTGCCCCACGGATGCAATTTCATTTGAGGAGCGAGAGGCTCCTGCATATGATGAAAACGCGGTAAAAGAGGCAAAGAATAGATCAAGCAAGATATCACAATGGCCCGTACAGATAAAACTTATTCCTTTACGCGCACCGTACTTTGATAAAGCAGACCTTTTGATAGCTGCTGATTGCACAGCATTCGCATACGGAAATTTTCACAATGATTTTATGAAAGACAGGATTACATTGGTAGGATGCCCAAAGCTTGACATGGTTGATTATTCAGAAAAATTATCCCAAATCATTGCAGGAAACGATATAAATAGTATCACAGTAGTCCGTATGGAAGTTCCCTGCTGCGGCGGATTGGAATTCGCCGTAAATCGTGCGATACAATCAAGCGGGAAAAGTATTCCCTGTCAGGTTGTAACTATATCAACCGACGGTAAAATTATCTAGCCCAAGGAAAGTGTTTTAAAATGTCCGAATCAGTTTCAACACAAAATTTACTTGATAAAACCCCCGTATATAGCCTGGTACTCAAACTCGGTATACCCGCTATGTTGGGACAGTTCTTTAACATACTCTACAGCATTGTCGACCGTATATTTGTAGGCCATATTGCAGGAACGGGGGAAATCTCCCTTGCCGGTATCGGTATATGTGCCCCCGCACTGACTGCAGTTTCCGCCTTTGCATATATGATCGGTATCGGCGGGGCCGCAAGCATGAGCATCAGCCTGGGAGAAAAAAATCATCAACGGGCAAAAGATATTTTAGGAAATGCTGTTTTCCTGACTTTAATTGTATCGGCAGCAGTCACGGCACTATTGCTTTTTATCAGGGAACCATTGTTGTATTTGCTGGGTTGCAGCAGAGCAATGTACCCCTATGCAGAGACCTATTTTACTATCTACATATGCGGCACAGTTGTATCGCTGCTTGGTGTCGCTTTAAATCAATTTCTCATGGCGCAGGGGTTTGCCAGACAGGGAATGATATCGGTAGTTATAGGCGCAGTTGTTAATTTGATTCTTGATCCCGTGTTAATCTTTGTTTGCAACATGGGCGTAGCCGGAGCGGCTGCCGCTACTGTTATCGCCCAATTTCTGATGGCCGCTTATGTAGTATACCAACTCAGCAAAGAAGAAGTTCCGATACGCTTCCGTATTTGCAAACCGCAGAAAGCTCTGTGCAATCGAATCTTGTCTATCGGTTCAATGTCTTTTTTGATAACCATACTGGATAATCTTATTATCATATTGCTCAATATTGTGATTCGTAAGTATGGAGGAGATATCCTGGGTGACCGACTTATCATATGTGCTACTGTTGTACAAAGCTTTTTGACTATTGTATTCTGTCCCGCTCAGGGAGTCACAACAGGGTGCGGTACAATTTTCAGTTACAACTACGGGGCAAAAAGATATAAAAAAATACGCCAGGCGTTTATCGGCGTATTTTTACTGTGCGGATTATATATCGGTATTTTGCAAATAGCCGTACAGATTTTTCCCGGAGTGTTTGCAAGTCTGTTTTTACAAAACGGCGATTTGATAACCCAAGCTTCAGCTTGTCTGCGGATGTACACATTGGCCCTGGTCGGGGTAGCAGTACAGTATGCGTTAGTCGACGGCCTTACGGCAATGGGAAAAATAAAGTTCGCTTTCCCATTGTCTATTTTCCGTAAACTCGTATACATAGTATGCCTATTTGTCATACCGATGGTTTCGGATATCAGACATGTGTTCTATGCGGGAGCCATATCCGACTTAATCGGAGCGACTTTCAGTATAGTGGTATTTTTAGCAGTCCTTAATCCTAAATTGGAAAAAGAATTAAAATAAGCTTAAGGTGTAACGCCTTAAGCTTATTTTTTGCCTTGATTTTATTTTTTTAATGTTCTGAGATATTGCTTTTGCTCAGGTGTAACCCTATAGCTCTCACAGGCCTTTTGAATACTTTTGTTATGTACCCATGTACTAAGCACATTATTTTCAAAATAGACAATGGTATCATCCCACTGCTTTGCAAGGGCGGTAGCAAAAAACCAAGCTATTGCCATTTGTATATAATACTCATCCGAGTTTATCCCTGCCGGAATTTCCAGATATTCCGGCTTAAAATCTTCATCAAGGAAATAACGCATAAGCATCACAATACCGAATCTGCATTTGTAAATTTCGTCAGAACCGGACCATTCATATATCTTCTCAAGCAATTCCTTCTTATGCTTTTTAAAAACTTTAGGGGACATTATATCGCAGACAGCCCAATTGTCTACGTACGGCAGAAACCTATCCACCTCTCGTATACACAAGTCGTAGTCTTTTATATCGGATATAAGCAACCCGTGCAGCATATTCTCATCATAATAATCATGTGGCAGGTCTTCGATAAATCTCTGTGCCTCTTCAGTACCGGCATATTTTTTGGCCAGGCTTCTCGCAAGCGGAACTCTCACACCTATTATCTTTTCCCTCGGAACAGTGGGTGTAAGTTTGCCTTGAAAATCAGCATACTTTTCGTCTTTTAATTCGAGCAATTTATCTAACATCCATGTCACCCCTCACATTAGCCTGTATCTTATATTATCCATTAAAGGCTTCTTAAGGTCAACATGATAATCGCAAATTTGAGCCGTCAGGCTTTATCATACAAACAGTCGCATTATGGATGCTGTGAATATGCACATCAAAACACCTATTGCAGTAGGTATAACAGCCGCCATGGCAGTCCACTTGAGGCTTCCGGTCTCCTTCTTAACCGTAAGCAAAGTAGTAGAGCACGGCCAGTGCATCAACGAAAACAGCATCATACATACGGCAGTGGTAATCGTCCATCCGTTATCAACAAAAAGCGCTTTCATGCTTTCAAGGTTTTCCATCTCTGTAAGGGTTCCTTGTGACATATATGCCATTATAATAATCGGCACCACGATTTCATTTGCAGGAAATCCCAAAATGAAAGCTATGAGGATTACCCCGTCCAGTCCCATAAGCCTTGCAAACGGGTCGAGAAAGTCAGCGCATGCATTAAGGATACTTACATTGCCGATTTTGACATTTGCCATGACCCATATAATTAGACCGGCAGGGGCGGCAACGCTCACAGCACGGCCGAGTACAAACAGCGTCCTATCAAAAATAGATCTTACTATAACCTTTCCTATCTGCGGTTTTCGATAAGGCGGAAGCTCCAGGGTAAAGAATGACGGAACTCCCTTCAGGATTGTTTTAGATAACAGAGCGGTAACGGCGAAAGTCATAAGCACGCCTATTAAGATCACTCCGGTAAGCAGCAATGCAGATGTTATTGAAGATACAATCCCTGTTGACGTTCCCACAAAGAACATGGTAAGGATAGCTATTAGTGTCGGGAATCTTCCATTGCACGGAACAAAGCTGTTTGTAAGTATAGCAAGCAAACGTTCCCTCGGGGAGTCAATTATTCTGCAACCGACAATACCGGCGGCATTACAACCAAAACCCATACACATAGTCAGTGCCTGCTTTCCGCATGCTTTGCAGCATTTAAACGGTTTATCCAGATTGTATGCCACCCTCGGCAAATATCCTACATCTTCAAGGAGCGTGAACAGAGGGAAAAATATAGCCATAGGCGGAAGCATTACCGAAACCACCCAAGCCACTACCCTGTAAATGCCGAGGACAAAAACTCCGTGCACCCACTCCGGCGCCCCCACGGCATGAAACAATGCGCTCAGTTTATCCTGTAAACCAAACAATAAATCGGATAATAATCCGGACGGATAGTTTGCCCCGACGATGGTGAGCCAAAATATAATGACAAGCATACAAACCATTATCGGATATCCTGTCAGCCTGCTGGTCAGGAACTTATCGATTCTTCTGTCTGTACGGTTATACTCGTCAGTATTATAGCTTACCACTCCGTTGCAAATATCCTCCGCTGTGAAAACAAGGGAAGACACCACCATATCCTTAAGCTTATCTTTGTCTATGCCGGCTTCAAGCAACATCTTCCCTGCCCGCTCGACCGCGGATTGAAGGCCCTCATCTTTAAGGAAATCCTCTCCCATATACCCGTCTATTTCTCTCTTCAGGGATTCATCGCAATCTAAAAGTTTTAAGCTCAGCCATCTGCTGTTCAGTCTACCCCCGACCTTGTCAGATACATATCCGTCAATTATGGAAATAGCGTTTTCCAATACTTCCGGATAGCTGATTTTCAACGGCTCTATCACTTTAAGGCCGTCGGAAACCTCATCAAGTACATCGGTGAGATTATTCAAGCTCTTTTTCTTTTGCGCTACTATACCGACAACAGGTACCCTTAAACGCTCAGACAACAGATTCAAATCTATATGTATTTGCTTTCTTTTAGCTTCGTCCATCATATTTATACAAACTATAACATTGTTAAACATCTCGGCGGTCTGCAAAACAAGATTTAAATTGCGCTCAAGACAGGTTGCATCGCAAACCACAACCACCGCATCAGGTCCCCCGAAGCATATAAAATTTCGGGCAACCTCTTCTTCCGCAGAATGGGCCATTAAAGAATACGTTCCGGGTATATCTACCATAACGTACGAATGACTTTTGGTATCACAATAGCCCTGTGCGTTTGTAACCGTTTTTCCGGGCCAGTTACCGGTATGTTGGTTCATACCGGTAAGGCCGTTGAAAACAGTGCTTTTACCGACATTGGGGTTGCCGGCAAGGGCTATGACCTTATCCTCTTCGGATTGCTTCCGAATAACCAATCCGGAATCAACGGCCTTTATCCCTATCGAACTGTTTGTCAAACCCATTTAACTGCCTCCTTAAGAGTTTATATATATGTTTCTGCAATCCTCAGAGCGGATGGCTATAACCGCTCCCCTAATCAAAAATGCAGAGGGATCACCGGACGGGCTTCTGCCGACACACTCAACATCTGTGTTTTCCACAAGTCCTATGTCAAGCAATCTGCGTCGCATACTTCCGGTAGAATTTAATGAATGTATAACGGCGTGCTCGCCGGGCTCTATATTATTAAGTGTTAAGAAATGATTCATATCAATAGCTCCTATAATGCTTTCTAGTCTTATCTTATGAAGCAGGTGCTATATTGTGACATGGTTATACTGTGAGTTGGTACAAAACAAATATTGACAACCTTCGAAAATCTGTGATATATTTTTATAGACATTTTCATATTAAATGCTATGACGAAAACAAGTACGTATTTTGCGGCTTTTACAGAGAGGTGCCGGTTGATGCAAGGCACTAAAAGCGACTATACCGAATACCTTTCCGAGCAGCGTGTTGAACTTACAGTAGGCACAGCCGGGAGCACCCGTTACAGTGCAATGGCTTGTTAGAGCCAGATGAGGCCGTATCCGTAAGGCTACGGTAAAATGAGGTGGTACCACGGATTTTTCCGTCCTCTGCAAATATTTGCGGAGGACGGTTTTTGTTTTCTCTGCTGAAGGGAGAGAGATAACAGCACATATTTAGATGGATTTGTATATCGACTATATAGAACATAAAAAGAAAGAAGGATTAAAATGGTTTTGTACATCTGTATGCTTTTAGTTTTCTTTGCAATAATTATAAGCGTAGGTATTTATTCCAGAAAAAATGCTACTGATGTAAACGGTTTCGTCCTGGGAGGACGCGCAGTAGGCCCTTGGCTCACTGCTTTTGCATTCGGAACATCATACTTTTCAGCAGTTGTATTTGTAGGATACGCAGGTCAATTCGGTTGGAGATTCGGTATGGCATCTACCTGGGTAGGTCTCGGTAATGCTTTCATCGGCTCGCTCCTTGCTTGGGTTATTCTGGGCAGAAGAACACGTATCATGTCACAGCACCTTGATTCCAAGACTATGCCCGACTTCTTCGGATTAAGATTTAAGTCAAAGGCGTTAAAATTGGTAGCATCAGCTATCGTCTTCATATTCTTAATTCCGTACACCGCTTCCCTTTTCAACGGATTATCCAGACTGTTCACAATGGCATTCCCATCTGTTGACTACTCATGGTGTGTTATCATAATGGCGGCTCTCACCGCGGTTTATGTTATTGTGGGAGGATACATGGCAACAGCCATCAACGACTTTATTCAGGGCATTATAATGCTCATCGGTATCGTTGCTGTTATTGTTGCTGTTTTGGCAGAACAAGGCGGTCTCATGAGCGCTATGGAAAAGCTGTCACAGGTTCCGTCCGGCGGCGCTATGCAGGGCGCTTATACATCTTTCCTCGGAGCAGACCCGCTCTTCCTGCTTTTCGTTGTTATCCTCACATCACTCGGAACATGGGGACTTCCGCAAATGGTAGGAAAATTCTATGCTATAAAGGACGAGTCTTCCATCAAAAAGGGAACCATCATATCAACCTTATTTGCCATAGTAGTATCCGGCGGATGTTATTTCCTCGGTGGCTTCGGCAGACTCTTCGGCGATGTAATCGAATACCAGCCGGATGGCGTTACACCGGTATTTGACAGTATCATCCCCTCAATGCTGAGTACCCTTTCTCCATTCCTCATCGGAATAGTATTGGTACTTGTTCTTTCAGCATCCATGTCTACACTCTCATCACTGGTTCTTGCATCATCATCCACCATTACCCTTGACTTCATAGCTCCGCTCATGAAAAAGGAATTGGACGAAAAGAAAAAGATGAACTGCATGAAAGTATTTATAGGATTCTTTATCATCCTTTCATCTGTTATCGCTATATATCAGGCAAAATCAAATGTTGTATTTATAGCTCAACTCATGGGTGTTTCATGGGGTGCTCTCGCAGGAGCTTTCCTTGCCCCATTCCTCTATGGACTGTTCTGGAAGAAGACGACAAAGACTGCCTGCTGGGTAAGCTTCGCATTTGGCGTTACTCTTTCGATAGTACAGCTTATTAAGAGTCTTACAGGATTTACATTCGGCGTTGAGTTCCTCGATTCTGTTCTCTTCAAGACCTCTATACACTCAGGCGCTTTTGCCATGATGATAGGTCTTGTGATCGTTCCTCTTGTATCCCTCATAACGAAGAAAATGGATTCAAAAGAAGTGGACGAAATGTTCTCTTGCTATGACGAAAAGATAACCGTCACCGTAAGGGATTCGCTCGGAAAAGAGGCATAAAAAACACAGCCCCTCGATTAAGTTCGAGGGGCTTTTCTCTTAGCCTGACGGCTAACTTCACTTCCCAAAATCAAAATATTTTCAGTTTTGGGAAACGAGATCCGCACATGCGGATTATTTTATTTTGTAAATGGTATTGTGCCTGTATAACTCACCCGGACTTAGTATTACATTACCGAAATCCGGATTGTGAATTGCATCGGGCAGCAGCTGTGCCTCAAGGCACACACCCATGTACTTTTCCGGGAGTTGATTGCCCGTATACAATACAAAGCAAGGATAATCTGTCTGCATCTCCAGGCAAATACCGTTCTGCGGATTGGAAAGTGTGGCAAGGTTTAGACCTTTACACTTGCCAAAAACCAAAGCGTGATCATACCCATTTGATGCTATGATATGTTGACTATCATTAGATAACATACCCTTTGAGAAATCGTGACCTTCAGAAAAGTCAAAGTCGGTTCCTTTAGTGGGCACAAGTCTTCCCGTAGGTATTAAATCGTCTTTAAGTTCCACATAGAGGGGAACATCAGCTTTAAGTATGTGGTTACAAACGGTATCCTTACAACCTGAGAGATTAAAGTATGAATGATTGGTCAAGTTTAATACTGTTTTTCTGTCCGTTTCGGCCTCGTACAAAATGGACAGCTCGTTATCATCATTCAGACTGTAGGTAACACAAAGTGCTACATTGCCGGGATAACCATTGCTCATATCGGGGCTGAGATAGTTGAACCTTATACCCGCTTCACTTCCCCATCCTACAAATTCAGCATCCCAAAGCGAGGTGCTGAATTCCGAGTTCCCGTGCAAATGGTTGCATCCCTCATTTTGGGGAAGCTTATACGATACACTATCCAGCTCAAACTCGCTGTTTCGTATCCTCCCGGCTACTCTTCCGACAATCGCACCAAAATACGGAGAACGGGTTAAGTAATCCTCAAAGTTGTCAAATCCTAGCACCAAATTTACGGCGTTGCCGGAATTATCATATGCTGTAAAATCCGTTATAACACAACCATAGTTTATAGCGGAGAAACTTATACCGTTATTATTTTCAACTGTATATTTGAATACATCCCTGCCGTTTAATTGCCCAAACAGCTTTTTGTCAGTTTTCATATACGCCACCCGTTTTTAAAAGGCCTATTCGCGCCGACAGCCTAATCGAAAAGCCACACTATAGACTCATAAGGTCTGAGTTTCACCTTGTCATCCTTGATTTTCGGCAAATCCTTGTAAGTGTGAATAAGCACATCATTGCCACTGAGTTCAAATCCATCAGGTGCCTTGAACACAAAAGGTTTGTCTGAAAATGAGCAAACAACAAGAGCTCTTTTTCCCTCATAGTTTCTCTCATAGCAATAGATCTTCTTTGACCTATGGAAATGCTCCTTATAATCACCGTAAACTATTATCGGATTTTCCTTTCTCACCCGCAAAAGTTTTCTGTAGTAATTAAGTATTGAATTTTCATCCTTTTCCTCAGCTTCAACATTTATTTCCTTATAGTTATCATTAACTCCGAACCACGGCTTTGAAGTTGAAAATCCCGCGTACTTACCGGATGTCCATTGTACCGGCGTTCTGGCATTTTCACGGCTGGTTTTGTTGGCTATCTTAAGATACATCTTCTCAGTAAATCCGATGCTTTTGAAAAGCCTATAGTTATTAAATGTCGCTACATCCTTAAAGTCGGAAATATTGTCGAGTTTATTATTGAGCATTCCTATCTCCTGACCCTGATATATGAAAGGTGTTCCGCTCTGCATATATACCATAGTGGCCAGCATCTTACCGCTCTCTGTTCTGAACTTCTCGTTTCCGTAACGGCTTATTATGCGCGGATGATCATGGTTCTCTATGTAGAGAGCGTTCCATGCTTTTCCGTACAGGTTATTTTGCCATGAAGAAAATGCCTTTTTCATCTTTCTGAGGCTGAACGGCAAATGCACGGTATCTGTCATAAAACAGTCCGCGTTCATATGCTCAAAATTTATCATCATGTCAAGAACCTTATTCTTGCCGCTTGTAAACTTTATGGCATCGGAGGAATTCGTCATAGGCGACTCTCCGACCGTAAAGTAGTCGTAGCCTTCCAGCGCTTTTCTGAACTGAGTAAGATACTCCATAAGATGGGGTCCTTGGTTATAGTGCTCAATACCTGCGGCTATCGGAAGCGGGAATCCGTTCGGCAAGCCCTCCTTCTTTGATATGAAGGTTATAACGTCCTCCCTAAAGCCGTCGACTCCCAAGTCCAGCCAGAATTTCATTATATCTATAACCTCTTGTCGTACCTTCGGGTTATCCATGTTTAAATCAGGTTGGCCCTTTGCAAATACATGAAGATAGTATTGGCCGCATTCCGGACAATACTCCCAGGCTCCGCCCTCGAACATGGACTTCCAATTGTTCGGAGGCAATTTACCGTCTTCGCCTTTTCCGTCTCTCCAAATATAATAATCGTGATACGGATTATCCTTGCTCTTCTTAGCCTCTTTAAACCAATAGTGTTCAACGGAAGTATGATTCACTACCAGATCCATTATGATCTTCAAGCCGCGCCTGTGTGCCTCATTCAGTAGCTTTTTAAAGAGTTCCAGATCACCGAAGTCAGGATGTATGTCCTTATAGTCCGAAATATCATATCCATAATCTGCATTCGGCGACGGATAAATCGGGGAAAACCAAATACCATCAACCCCGAGACTCTCTATATAATCAAGCTTTTCCATTACGCCGTACAAGTCACCTATTCCGTCACCGTTTCCGTCTTTGAAGGAACGACACCATATTTGGTAAATAGACATATCTTTGTACCAGGAATTATCAACAGCCCTTACTTTTTTTCCGAATAACTTCAAAAAAACACCGCCTTCTTGAATAACTTCTTTGATCAAATAAATAACACGCTCTCTTACCGTAATATTATATCACAACAAGGCCTAGCCTGACGGCGCAAATTTGAACCCGCCTAAAACGGCGTTCTTTTGCCGCTTTTCAGTTTATCGTCCTTGGTTGGCGGAAGCCAACCGTCGTCCTCTGCGCCGAAAATCGACGAAAATCCCATCCGTTTTGGGTCGCAGAGTTTTGCAGAGGATGATTTTTTTCTGAACAAGGAAAAAAGCATAGTAATCCTGTCGGATTACGCGCATTTTTGACGCCGTGCAGGAGGAAATCCTCCCTGCAAAACCGAGTTCAAATTCGCGCCATCAGGCTTAGCATTAGAAGAAAATTACATAAGACTCCCTTTTCTGCACATTATAATTAATAAAGCTAAGTTAAGGGAGATAATATATGGTAAATAATACATCTGTTTGGCATGAAAATTTCGCAATGGATAAGCATAAGACCCTCAATGGAGATACAGAGGCAGACGTCGCCGTAGTCGGCGGCGGATTGGTGGGAATACTCACAGCCTATTTTCTGCAAGAGGCCGGATATAAAACAATTGTTTTGGAGGCCGACACCGTAGGAAGCGGACAAACAGGCAATTCAACCGCCAAAATAACTTCACAACACGGATTCATCTACAATACACTCATAGAAAAATTCGGAATAGCAAAAGCAAGGCAATATGCAAATGCGAATGAAAAGGCTATATCACAATATAAAGAAATCATCAAGAAGATGGATATAGATTGCGACTTTGAGGAAACCGATGCTTATATCTATTCGACATACAGTGATGATGAAATAATGCTTGAAGCCGAGGCGGCAAAAAAAGTGGGAATAGAATGTGAAGTCACAACGGATACGGAGTTACCCTTCAAAGTTAAAGCCGCTCTTAAATTCAAAAATCAGGCTAAATTCAACCCTCTGAAATTCCTAAATGCAATAAGCGACAAAGTGGAAGTTTACGAGCATACAAAAGTTTTGACTGCTAAAGGTAATGAATTAAAGACGAGCAGAGGTACCGTACGTGCGAAGTATATCGTATTCGCCTGTCACTACCCCATAATAAACTTCCCCGGTGCTTACTTCATGAAAATGCACCAGGAGAGAAGTTACGTTACAGCATTCGAAAATGCAAAGAATATAAGCGGCATGTACTACGGTATAGACGCTGACGGATTGTCTTTCAGGTCTTACAAAGATCTATTGTTCGTGGGCGGCGCAAATCATCGCACAGGTGAAAATTCCGCCGGAGGAAAATATGATGAACTGATATCGCAGGCAAAAAAGTATTGGCCCGGCAGCACGTTAAAGAACAAATGGAGTGCACAGGATTGTATAACAGTCGACGGTGTTCCCTATATAGGAAAATACTGTGTCATGGAACCCAATTGGTATGTAGCCACGGGATTTAAGAAGTGGGGTATATCGACATCAATGGTCAGTGCACAAATAATAACCGATCTTATCGTAGACGGTAAAAGCGAAAATGCAGAAGTGTTCTCACCTCAGCGATTCACCCCTATCATATCGGCAAAATCCACATTTACCGAGGTTGTAAAAACGACCAAGGGGCTTACACGGGAGTTTCTGAAGACCCCGAACGAAGAGGTGGAAATGTTGCCGAAAGGTCACGGTGGCGTAGTAACAATAGACGGAGAAAAATACGGTGTGTATAAGGATGAGTCCGGACGCATATTTACCGTATCCACCAGATGTCCACATCTCGGATGCCGGCTGGAATGGAATCCCGATGAAAAAAGTTGGGACTGCCCCTGTCACGGCTCCAGATTTGACTATATGGGACATCTGATAGACAACCCTGCGCAAATCGATCTCGACACAAAAGAGTAGTCCCGGCGCAAGAGCGATCACGATACAAAAATAATCACGACGCAAAAGATAACAGCCAAAGGGTTAACCTTTGGCTGTTTGGTTTTAAGCATACATTTTAAGCATACATCTTATGCATACATCTGATTAACAGACATATAGTCATAAATCATTTTTCCGTGCTCTTGCTCTTCCTTCTGAATATGATTCAAAGTATTTCTCGCATTTTCATCATTAAACTCAAAAATACAGGTATCATAAAGATGGGACGCGTGCTTTTCGGCCGCCAATACATCGCTGCAAAGGAAGCAGTCGTTTTTCTTGTCAGCGGTCTCGGCCACGTCGTAAGTTGCGGTAAAGGTCGGCATCGCAGTGCTGCCTGATTGAGATGCATTCTGTGCCGGAACAGTACCGCTCTCCATCTGAGTAATTGTATTCAGATGCTGCTGTTCAACACCGGCAAGTCTGTTAAACAAATCTACCAGCTGCTTGTCCTTAGCATTTGATGCATTTTTCTTGTACTTTTCAATACAGAGTTGTTCCTGTCCTTTTAAGTCCTTGAGCAAATCTGTCTGTTTTTGCGTTAATTGCATTAAAATCACCTCAGTAGAATTGTTCCCCTCTAGGTTGCATTTATACCTTTTGGCTTGATATAACCTTTTTCAAAATATATAATTGTTAAGAAAATATATTTAAACATAAATATCTGTAAATATACTGGGAGAGTTATTATGATTAATCCGGGAAAATACAAATTCAAATGGACCTTCAGAGACTACCAGCAAGCAGTTTTGGACAATGCGGATCAGCATCTGAGGGACGGCAAAATTCACATTGTTGCAGCCCCTGGGAGCGGAAAAACTATTCTGGGTCTTGAGTTAATAAGCAGATTGTCGGCCCCAACGCTGATTCTTTCTCCGTCCGTAACCATAAAGCAACAGTGGGGCGAGAGATTCGAGGAGTGTTTTTGCTCAAAAGAAGAGGGCTTTTGCAATGTATTTTCTTTTGACCTGAGAAATCCCAAAGATTTAACTTCCATAACATATCAGGCACTTCATGCCGCATTGAAAAAAGAGAAACTTGAAGAAGAACAGGATTGGGATTCTGAAGAAGCAGAACCCTGCGACGAAAAAATTGATTTTGCGGATTTTGATTTGATGAAAGTGTTAAAGGACGCTGACATCCGAACAATCTGTCTTGACGAGGCACATCATTTGCGCTCCGAGTGGCGAAATGCTTTGGACTTCGTCATAACCGAACTCTCCAAAGAAAAGGAAATAAAGATAATCGCACTTACAGCAACGCCCCCATATGACAGTACCGGGTCAGAATGGGACAGATACATCTCTCTTTGCGGAGAGATAGATGAAGAGATTTTTGTCCCCCAACTGGTCACACAAAAAACTCTGTGCCCGCACCAGGATTATATATACTTTAACTATCCCACAGAACAAGAGGAAAAGATACTCAAAGAGTATAAAGACAAGGAAAAAGAGATCAATGCAGAGAATGAGCCCACAGAATTAACTGCGGCTGAAAAATTGGAAAATGTCGAGAAAAAAGCGAAAGAGATACTTAAGATAAAGAGTAAGGAAGATAAGATTCTGATGTGCTCCATAGGCAAACTCAAGAGCATTTCCGATATAGTCACCTCCGAGGTTCTGAACATGAGGGAAAACCTCCGTATGCTTATCTTAACTGATTTTATACGAAAGGATATGCTTGATATAGTCGGCACAGAAGAGCCGATTACCCAAATGGGAACCGTGCCCGTTTTCGAAACAGTAAGGAGGCTGGGATTAAGCGGGGCTAAGCTCGCTATGATTTCCGGATCTTTGGTTATCATCCCGAACTCGGTATCCGATGAGATATGCAGCATAGCAGAGACCGATGGTATAAGGACATCATTAAATCCCATAGCCGGCACCGATTTTTCACAGATAAACTTTTCGGGTTCTAACAAGAGCAAGGTAGGAGTTATAACAAAAGCACTGAACAACGGCTTAATAAATGTCCTGGTAGGCACAAAATCTCTACTGGGTGAAGGCTGGGACTCACCCTGCATAAATTCACTGATACTTGCCAGCTTCGTAGGAAGCTTCATGCTTTCAAATCAGATGCGTGGCAGAGCTATCAGAACAGATAAGAACGTACCGAACAAGGTGTCTAACATTTGGCATCTCGTAACACTTGAGCCCTCTTCATTCATAAAGAGCGACCGAAAAATAAGCGGGTCGGACTATGAAACCGTAAAGAGGCGCTTCGAGTGCTTTATAGCACCTTCGTATTCCGGCGATGTAATAGAAAGCGGTATTGACAGAATAGATATTTTAAAACCACCCTTCAATGAAAAGGGAATAGCGAAAATAAATGCCGAAATGCTTGATTTGTCAGGACGCAGAAATGCTACATCGCTGAATTGGGATGCCCCGATAAAGAATATAAATCACGCACAGGTAACCACAGCTTGCAGTAGCGGAAATATTCTTCCGCCTGCAGCCATGACATTTAACAACATATACTCAAAAATAGTATCGATTATAATGTTTGTAGTTGCGGTATTAGGTATAATATCGATTATTAATCAGGGTATCAATGTATTAAGTGTCGTGCTGCTTGTTTTACTTTTTACAGCCACCCCGAAATTGCTCTCTACGATACGCAAGCATTCAAATCTGTCCTCCCCTAAGAAATGCATAGAAACTGTATCCGAGTGCGTTTTCACCGCCCTGCGTGAACTTGGTGAAATAAACAGTAAAGATGCATATTTTGAAGTTTCCGAAGTCGGTGACAAAATAATGTGCAATCTGAAAGACGGAACGGCGCGCGAGAAAACAGTTTTCGCAAAAGCAATGGCAGAGATGCTTTCTCCGATAGACGACCCGAGATATATCATAATAAGAAAGGGAAGTACATTCACCGGAGACAAGTACGACTTCACCCAATCCTACGCATGTCCCTCTATTTTGTCAGTCAACAAAGATACCGTAGGTCTGATACAATACAGCCTAAGCAAAAAAGCGGGAGACTACGAACTTGTATTTGCAAAAAGCGAGAAAGGAAAAAATATTTTAGCCAAGTGCAAAGAACGATCATTTTTGAACAAGACACAAAATGCAGTAAGTACAAAAAGATTGGTAGCCTGACGGCGCGAAAAAAGATACCCGATTAGCATTCAGCTAATCGGGTATTTTGTTCAATAAACTACTAATAAACTACTCTGCAGGATCAAAAAGTTCGCAAATCGAATTTAATTTGTCGGATTGACGTTTCAGCAAGTCATGGAAATCGTAAAGGCTTACCTTGTTCATCTCTACACTTTGAACCCAAGCCAATTCATTCTGTCCGGCGAAATCTTCTTTAACCCATTCACAAGTATCTTCAACTATCTTAATAGCATCCCGTACTCCGGCTTCCGCCCTTGCCATATCTGCTGCTCTTTGAGTCAAAACCTCTTTTGTTAAATTTTCCATTCCCATAGTGGTATCCCCCATCCGGTTGATTAAAACTATCAACTTCAGTATACCACTAAGGAAAGACTAATACAAGATAAAGCGTATAGGTGAAAAATCACTCAAATCAACCACCTTGTATTCCTCACCAAAGCACATATATCTCGTATTTTTTTCCGCTATTACAGTACCTGCCAAAAGGCATGTTATACAGCATATAACCGTAAGGGCTACGGCATAGGCACGTCTTATCTTTTCCACAAAAATTTCCTCTCTTAACACATTTTCTACTTACATACTCTGTTTACATATTATCCTTAACCATATGAATCACATAGTGAAACTAAAGCATCGCCGATTAAGGAGCCTGAATATACGGCCTCATCCAAAGTATTGGAGTCACTTCCGAATTCTAAAAGTACTCCGCATGGAGATGTGTCCATATTATACTTTCTCGGGCTGAAATAAATCGGTCTCATAAGACCGGGATATAAATCTTCCGCATGTTTTTGCAATTGTACGGCAAAATTCAGATTGTTTTCCCAACCGGGGAACGATTTGACTTTACTGTCCTGGCAACCGGCTATTGTCATTACCTGAGCTGCCTTTTTTCCGTTTATAAGAGCAACCGGTTTAGTCTTCGTTCCGTCTGAGGTCTGAATTCCGTCACGGTGTACATCGATTATAATCTGCAAAGACGGATATTGTTTTTTATAATTTTCAATTGCCTCCCTGGATCTGGCATATGAACCGGTGTATGACGTATCATGGATATTTCTATCATGTATCACATTATATCCGGCTGATGTAAGCCTCTCGCAAATGGCGTCGCCCACTCTCACCATATTTGTTGCCGGATCTGAGCTTCTCGTCGGGAAATCATTTGAATACCAGCCCCTGTCAAGTATCTCGTAGCTCTCTGTAGTGTGTGTATGGTATATCAGTACAAGGGGCTTAGATTTATCTTTCGTATCAAGCTTTGCCTTTGCTTCAAGACATTTTTTGATATCAATTCCATGATCTTCAGTGACATTCCTTACTAAAATATTTTCATATATATCGGTCGCATTTGCTTTTCCGTATGTAAATTCCCTTATATTGCCGCTTTTTTTCGCATTCGCCTGCTCTTTAGATGCGTTGTCAATAAGGGTCTTTATGTCATCCGGAATCTTCGTACCGACCGAAACTCCTATTTTATTACTTTTAGGTGGCGCAGAAGTATAAGGAATCTCAAGCTCATCTATTTCTTTTTGTATCTCTTCGTCACTTTTACCTTCCAATTCATCAAAAAAAACGCTTACACCCTCACTCGGCATCTGTGCACCGGCTAAAACAAGAGCCGCAGTATCGCCGTGCCTTGCGAAAATATTTCCGCCCCATAGCGCAGAAAATAGAACGATAAAAGGCATCAAAAGAACGAGATTATTCTTACATTTCTTCTTAAAAGTCACTGCTATCACCTTTAAAATACTTATGAAATGCCATGCCGAATAATTCATACTAATTTATGAGGCTTAAGATATCAGTCGTAGAGAGATCGGGAAACAGCGCCCTGTTAACAGACAGTGAAATAAGACGTGCCGCCCTGGCAACCAGCAAATCTATGTCCTTCGGTGTAACTATTAAATTGCTGAAATCATGATTCTCGGAGTAGTTCTCAAGACACTCCTCTCTTATAAGCGAAGATACGGATATAACAGTCGGTACGCCCACCGATATAACCGGAATTCCGATGCTTTCTTTGTTTATTTTAGGACGTCTGTTCCCTATTCCGGAACCCGGCGCTACTCCTGCATCTGTTATTTGTACGGTGCATCCAAGCCTCGAGAGGTCTCTTGCTGCAAGTGCGTCAACAGATATGACAGCAGCAGGTTGAACCAAATCAACTACGCTTTTTACGATATCACTTACTTCTATACCCGTCTGTCCCAACACTCCCGGAATAATGACGCTCACTTCTCTCAATGACGATAAGCCCACTTCATTTGAAAGTCTGTCTCTGAGGTGCCTGGTAGCTAAAATTTGAGTCATCGCCAAGGGACCGAGCGCATCTGCCGTTATGTCCCGATTTCCCAGGCCCACGACTAAGATACTGCCCTCATTTGGTATCATATTTTTTATTTCCTCCAGGACGGCAATCATCCTTCCGTCGGCCACCTCTCCATCCTGTCCGAACGGAGGGACCTCCACAGTTACATACCTTCCCTTAGGTTTGCCGAGAGCTTTCTCCCCTTCCTCGTTTTCTATGTCTATAATCGTCGTCACTGACGACTCATTTTCAATGATTTTCGAAGTGTATCCGTTACCCTCGGAGAAGGATTCCCCGGTATCCGTCAACATCTCAACAGCTAAATCGGTTCTGGGTTTCATTTGCAGTTCTCCTTTTACTGATTTTTAGGTTGCTCTTATGATAAAAAATTATTGCATTTTAAATAATTTAGTGTTAATATATATCACTGTAACGACAAGGGGAGGTGTAATTATGCCTAACATTAAATCAGCTAAAAAACGTGTAATCGTTAATAAAACAAAGGCTCAGAGAAACAAGTCCACCAGCACAGCACTTAAGACAGCCATTAAGAAGGCTAACATCGCTATAGAGGCTAACGCAGAGAATAAAGACGAGTTAGTAAAGGCAGCTGTTAAGAAGATCGACCAGGCATGCGCTAAGGGTATTCTTCACAAGAATAATGCAGCTCGCAAAAAGTCAGCACTTGTAAAAAAGGCTGCAAAATAATCAACTTGATTTAAAACGACGCATCAAAGGATGCGTCGTTTTTTTATTTTGATTTAGGCTTTGCGAAAACCGAGACTATAAGCCCGGACAATAAAGCACCCATAATACCTACGCTGCCGGCAGTAAGCGGACCGCTCACCACCCCTAAAAGTCCATCCTCTTTTAGGGCTTTTTTTGTACCCTCAGCAAGCAAATTTCCGAAGCCTGTCAGGGGCACGTTGGCACCGCTGCCTGCAAAGTCTGTCAGATTTTCATAAATACCTGTAGCCCCGAGCACAACCCCGGTTATAACGAAAATCACCAAAATTTTCGCCGGTGTAAGTGAGGTTAAGTCTATAAGGAGCTGTCCGACTACACAAATCAAACCGCCTATTATAAAAGCTTTTAAAAACATCATAATTATCCCTCCAATAATACTGCGTGCGCTATTCCCGGAACTGTATCTCCCTGTAAGGGCGATACGGTGGACACCAACGCACCGGTACCGACGAAGAGGACTTTTTTGAGCTTCCCTTCTCTGAGAAGTCTGTATATATACGAACATACAACCGATCCGCTGCATCCGCAGCCGGAGCCCCCGCAATGAACATCTTGATTTTCCCTGTCAAAAATAAGCATTCCACAGTCAGTATGCACCTCCTCGATGTCGCAACCTTTTTCTGCTTTGAGGAGTTTAATAAGAAGCTCTGACCCCGTATAACCTAAGTCTCCGGTCAAAATCATATCGTAGTCATCAGGTGCTGTACATGTATCATCCAAAAAGCCCCATATAGTATCCGCGGCCGCAGGTGCCATTGCCGCTCCCATATTGTTTTCATCAGTCACACCGTAATCTATAATCTTTCCGAATCTGGCGGCGGTTATATGAGGACCCTCGCCCTTATAAGAGACCACCGCCGCCCCTGCACCTGTAACGGTACGTTGGGATGTAGGCGGTCGCTGACCACCGTATTCAAGCGGCTGGCGAAACTGCTTTTCAGCTGAGCAAAAATGCGAGCTCGTCGCCGCTATAACATTCTGTGCACATCCGCTTTCAACAAATATTCCCGAAAGAGCCATAGAAAGTGCCATTGTAGAACACGCCCCGAAAAGGCCGCAGAACGGTATATCCATATCTTTTATGCTAAAGTTTGAACTCATGCTTTGATTAAGGAGATCACCCGAAAAAACTATATCAATATCCGACTCTGTTTTTCCGGATTTTTTAAGTGCCGTTGCAACTGCCCTCTTATGGAAGGCACTCTCCGCACTTTCCCAGCTGTCCTCATCCATAGAGGCGTCTCCGACATAGTCAAATTCATTTTTAAGGGGACCCTCGCCCTCCATCTGTCCGACTACTCCTGCGGAAGCTATTATAGTCGGTTTACTTTTCAATATATAAGTTTTACCTTGTTTTTCCATCATATAAATTCACCGTTTTATCATACAATTTCGCCGTTTAATCAAATAAATTCACGTTTTGTCAAGTGAATTCACCGTTTAAGATTTAATAAAGTTTAAACAGGTAAGCTATTACACCGTAAAGACTTGCGGCACTGCAACCGTAAACTATAACGGGTCCCGCTATTTTAAACATGTTTGCGGCTGTACCCATTATTCTTCCCTCTGTTTGAAACTCCATTGCAGGAGATACTACTGAATTTGCGAAGCCTGTTATGGGAACAATAGTTCCTGCACCGGCAACTTTGGCTATCTTGTCAAACACGCCTATACCTGTCAATATGGCCGTTATAGCTATAAGGGTCAGACAGGTCAATGCCTTCGCATCATCTTTACCGGCGCCCATGTTAAGATATATTGTCCTGAACACTTCACCGATTGTACATACAAGTCCGCCTATGATAAATGCAGATATACAGTCCTTGAGCAACGGAGACTTCGGGGCCGCATCTTTTACCATTTTTCCATATTCTTCATTAGTAATTCTCATAAAATCACCCTGAGTTATTATTCTCACTTGAAGTGAATATATTCGAATGATAAAATCAATGTAATAAAAGTTTTTTATCCCCTGACGGGTTAGCCTGACGGCGCAAATTTGAAAGGAAAATGACATGCACCTTATTGAGTTGAAAAATATTTACAAGATATATAATCCGGGAGAAAATGAAGTCCACGCACTTGATGGGGTAAACCTGACAATCGACGACGGAGAATTCGTAGCTATAGTAGGCCAATCCGGATCGGGAAAATCTACGATGATGAACATGATCGGTTTTCTTGACATCCCAACAAGCGGCGAATATATATTAAAAGGAGAAAATGTCGAAAAGCTCACGGACGATGAGCTCTCCGACATCAGAAACAAGGAGATAGGATTCATATTTCAGGGATTTAATCTTATCGGCAGCCTTACGGCAGAGGAAAATGTTGAATTGCCGCTTATCTACAGAGGCGTAAAGAAAGAAGAGAGAATTTCACTCGCAAGAGAAGCTCTCGAGAAGGTCGGAATGGCTCACAGGATGAATCACCTGCCGAATCAGCTTTCCGGAGGACAACAACAGAGAGTTGCCATAGCCAGAGCTCTGGCTGCAAAGCCTCCTATCATTTTAGCTGATGAACCCACGGGAAATCTTGATTCCGCTTCGGGAAGCGATGTCATGAAAATGCTGTATGAACTACACGAAGACGGAAGAACGGTTATATTGATCACGCATGACGACGACATAGCAGCTACAGCAAAGAGAATAATACGTTTTAAGGACGGAAAAATAATATCGGATACAAAAAAATAAGTACAAAAAATAGATTTAAAAAAACATATTATAAAAACCTTCCATTTTCATGGAAGGTTTTTGTATGTCCAGGTATCATTATCCAGTTCAATAACATAACCGCACCCGTTTTCAGGCTCCCATTCGTAAAGAGTCTTACTTGGCAGCGGAAATAAATGGTCCATTATATTGTAAATTGTTCCTCCGTGACAAACTACAACGGCATCGCAGTCAAGTTCGGAGACTAATTTTTCAAATGTTTTCACAACTCTTAATCTCATTTGCTCTCCGCTTTCACCGCCCGGAGTTACGTTTTTACCAAAGTCGCCGCTTATCCACTCTATAAAATCCGGATCATCCTTCAGTTCTTCATATGTCCTGTCCTCGAACGAGCCGAAATTAAGCTCGTTAAATCCCGGTAATACCTCGTAGTTAAGGGATTCCCTAGGATTTGCAAAAAGCAAATTGAGAGTCTCTTTTGTCCTGGATAATTCAGTTGTAAAGTATTTTAGCTTTACTTCTGCTAAATCTTTGTACTTTTCGCGCTGTTCTTCCAATAATCTGACACCGTTTTCAGACAGGTGCGCATCCGTGAGACCGCAGTAACTACGTCGTTCATTGGATGTTGTTCTGCCATGCCTAATCAAGTATATCTTCATTTTAACTGCTGCTCCAATCCACAAAAAACACGGGTAACGGTTCGGGCATTTTCAGTAAGATATGTACATAGCCTGCCGGTCATCTCACGCCAACTTCTGAGTGTTGAATCTATCGGTACAACACCGCAGAATATATCATCACATATTATGACACTGTCCTGCCACTCGGCCTTATGAAGTTCAAAGTATTCCTTTGCTTCAATACCGTTTTTTACGCAGTAAAGCGAGAACTTATCAACGCCGTAGATACACTTTTTTGAAAAATCAATATCACATTCACCGCAAATAAAAATATCCGAAACAGATATTTTAAACTTTCTTCTCGCAACATCGAGCTTCCCCTGATATGCTCCGCCTATAATAAAATCCATCCACAAAACCTCTTGCAATTAATTATAAAATAGCCATAACTTATATGATAGCCATAACCGGATTTACCAGCGCATAAGCTATAACTCCGGTCAATTCCGCTATAGTAAGCGAATATCCCGCTATATCACCATTCATTCCCTTAAGATTGCGATAAGCTTTTGTTAAAGCGCATACATAGCCTAACATCGCAGCAGGGAGAACCACAGCATACGCGCCGCATAATATCACAGCCAGGGTAAGATCCAGGATTAACGCAAAAATCAAAAAGGCAATTTGCCCCTTACTTATACCCTCTCTGTACTTACCCGAAAACTGGCTTGTGTCCATCGGTGGCAATGTAGTAACTGCAATAGCCGACATACATCTTGATATAACAGGAAGAAAAATCAAAATTAATATACTTTCATTTGTAAAATCAAGGCTCAATGATGCCGCGAAGTTGAACAATAAGACCATTACAACCGCTATAACAGCAAAAGCTCCGACATTTGAGTCCTTCAAAATTCTTCTTCTCTCCTGAAGGTCCCTGCACGACTTTACTGCATCCGTAACATCCATAAATCCATCCAAATGCATAAATCCCGATGCGACATACGGATAGGCTGCAAAAATCACAGCTGCCAACGGCAAAGGCAAGCAACCTATTTGAATCAGCTTGTGAATAACAAGGGTGAGTAATGCCCAAACAGAACCTATTTCAAGTCCGACTATCGGAAGGCATGCCGTCATCAATGGTCTGGCATCATCGTCCCACTTATAAAACGGCATAGGGAATGCGCAAAACATAGTCATAGACATAAGGCACGCCTTAGCGCATTTTACCATCTTCATCCCACTCACATCCTTTGTAGTACACTTTATTGCCTGCACAAATTTCCACTACGGAATCACACAAAGCTGCAAGCTCCCTGTCAACAACTGACAGTCCCTTGCGATACACTTCTGTAAATTCATCGTATTCCGCTGAGTCGGAATATAAAAAGTCACTTACAAAAACAGCATTTTGGACAGAAAGTGCAAAATCATGAAGTTCACTTGCACATCTCTCGCCGGCTTGAGGATCTCCGGTCTTCGAAAAGTCGCTTCCGAACATCTCATTAAGAAGTAATGCGGTGACGCTGTCCATTAAAAACGTGCCCTTGACCTTTCCGTCAGAGCCTCTCTCCAAGCCGTCCAGCGCGTTTAAAATCTCAGTCCCGCATTCTATGGTTTTAAAGCCCCAGCCGTCACGTTCTCTCAAATGCCGCTTTATTCTCTCGTGATCCTCTTCATCATATGGAATCATGGTTGCCACATAGTAAAGCGGACCGCCAAGCCCTGCCGCTACTTTTTGGGCAAACATGGATTTCCCGTTTTTACATCCCCCGGATATGAATACATTCATCGATTTTTGTCCTCTACGGTATATTTGTCCCCTTCGCGTATCTCATCAAGGAATTCATCATCTATACCGGCATGTTCAAAATCTGACATCTTATTTATTATTGCGCATGCGGCATCAAGAACCTGCATTGCCAAAGGGCAACCGCTTCCCTCGCCGAGCCTCATTCCAAGCAAAAGCATGGGCTCAAGTCCAAGCTCCTCAATAGCTATTTTATAGCCTATCTCAAAAGATGCATGGGACGGCACGAGATATTCACGCACATTGGGACAGAGTCTGACAGCACACAAAGCGGCAACAACAGATATAAATCCGTCTATAATAACGGGAACTCTGTTTGCAGCACAAGCTATAAAAGCCCCCGTCATGGCTGCTATATCAAATCCACCTATTTTTGCGATCACATCAACTACATCGTTTTTATCAGGAGCATTTATCTCTATGGCGGTCTTTATAACTTCTTTTTTTCTTTTGAAACTATCGTCTGTAACGCCTCCGCCCTTTCCGGTTACATCTTCAACATCGGAATCAGTAAGGAAAGCGAGTATAGCGGATGAGGTTGTAGTATTTCCTATGCCCATCTCACCTATGCCGACAGCATCTGCATCCTTTGCATAAAGTTCTACCATCTCAACACCGGTCATAAGTGCGGTAACAGCCTGCTCCCTGGTCATAGCGGGACCCTTAACTATGTTCTGAGTACCGTATGCTATCTTTCTGTTTATGACAGCAGGGTCCTTAATGTCGGTATAGACCCCAACATCACACACGTGTATATCCACACCGAAATGCTTGCAAAGTGTAGCAGCACCGGTCTTGGCACGTGTAAGGTTTATCGTCTGCTGCAATGTAATCAATTGAGGACAACACGAAACTCCCTCTTCTACAACCCCGTTATCTGCGGCAAACACAAGAAGTACTTTTTTGTCCATTGTATTGTTTACCCTTCCGGTTATACCGGCGAGTTGAACGGATAGGTCTTCAAGGCGACCCAACGCACCCGGTGGTTTTGCCAGTTGAGCCTGACGTTTAAGAGCCTTGTCCATGGCCTCCCGATCCGGTTCTTTAACTGATGCTATAACCTCATTCAGCGCATCTTCATTTTTTACTATCATTTGATTAACCCCTTTTCCAAAAGCCACAATATAGAATCCTCAGCATCTGATACCTCCAAAGAACAGGTAGCTTCAGGGGTCAGTCTGTCAATCATATAAAACAACTTTGTCATATCTATAGTTCCGTCATATACCGGGTTGTGCATATCTCTGAGACCGGTATTATTATGTATGTGGTAGTGATCAATGTACGGTGCGCATATCTCAAGCCATTCATAAACGCTGTCACAAACCTCAGTAGACTCACCGATTTGGTTAAACTTAATATGCTTCCCGTAGCCTATGCACGCATTGGCATGTCCGAAGTCCAGACACAGCTTAAAGCGGGGATCATCTACTTCCTTTACAATGTTAAAAAGCATTTTGGGCTGGTATTCGAGCACATTTTCGAAAACTATGGTAAAATCCTCGGGAACTCTATTTATAAAATTCTTCCAAAATATCTTTGCCCGGTCCTCAAACCAACACTCATAATACATCTGGTTCGTATAACCCGAATGGACCACCATTTTTTTACAACCGTAAGAAACAGCAAGTTCAAGGGCTTGTGCATATCTTTTCTCTGTTATTTCCAATACCAAGGGGTCTATTGCAGCCGGGCTTATCTCATTGTAAGGTGCGTGTAAAATAAGGCGATCATTCCCGCTTATTATTTCTTTCACCTCAGGGTCTATTTTATCAAAGTCACGGTCCATATTCCACGCTGTACAAAATTGTGCTATCTCTATACCCAACCCGTATTTTCGGGACGTTTCGGAAACATCTGATGCAACAGTTGACAAAAATACTTTTTCCCTCTTCATTGCGATACTTCCTTTCCTGAATTTCGGTTGTGCCTCAATCTCACTGATTAAGTTTATCATAAAATTTGACATTATAAAACTTATCTTGTAAAATTTTATCAATAAAAAAGACAAAAGTCACCGGTTATAACTTTTCTGATAACACGAGGAAAACTAATGAGATATCCAAAAAATAAAAACTCCAAAATTATTATCGCTATTTTATGCATACTCATAGTGGCGGCGACGGCCATAGCTGTTACATTTTTTGTAAAAAACGCGTCAAAGGAAGAAAACACGACTGCTTCACCTTCGACAACAAAGCCTGTTGCGACTACATCGCCCTATGTGCTGCTTTCCGACATAGACAGAGAATTTCACAATAAACAAATAATAGGACGTGTCGTTTCTGAAGATTTAAATGTAAATTGCAATCTTATTTTCGGTACAACGGACGAGTGTTTATCATTGGGTGCAGGTTTACATAAAACCAGCAGCATTCCCGGATATACTACCCCTCCTGTTATAGCCGGCCATTGCCAGACCGTATTTAAGGGATTTAAAAATGCCGAGGTCGGAGATACCATAACGGTTGAGATGCCATACGGAGATTATACATATAAGATTTCCGAGATTAAAATTATGGATAAAAATGAATTCGACTTTGCTGTTTTGAGAGAACCTATAAAAAAAGCCATTTTCTATACTTGCTATCCTTTTGAAAAAGTTAGCTACGTAAAAACTGACAGAATGTTTTTATATTGTGATTATATCAGCGGCGACAGGATACTGGATGATGTGAACTTTACCGTCCCGGACGACGTAACAAACAAATACGGGGCACTTGTAAACCAAAAAAAAGATGAATCAACCAAGAAAGATTTTACAACAACAAACGTACTGAAAAAATAGCCTGTATAACATAAAATATCCTGTATAACATAAAAACCCATCGGACTAAACCGATGGGTTTTATTTTGTAGAGATTCAGTCTTATTGCGTTTCAGCTTGACGGCGAAAAACAATCTACGTATTTTCGGAAACCTCACCGGATGTTGAAGTTCCTCCGCCTGCACTCGTACTCTCTGTGCTTGAAGTACTCTCCGGTGTAGTGGTGGATTCTTCATGTAAGGTTGTGGATTCTTCCGGATTCGTTGTTGATTCACCTGTTGTGGAAACCTCAGTAGTTGTGGAGACCTCTGTTGTAGTCGTGGCTGTCGTAGTTGGCTCTTTATAATCAAGAAGTACAATAGCCTGCTTTCCGAGTAAAGCATACTTATCACCGAAAGCGGATTGCCTGTATTTTACCAATCCCCGCTTATATGGATCCATTATGTACACATATCTGGAATCATAACCACACAATACAGTAACATGGGTTCCCCTGGGATACTCAAAATATTTATCCCCGGATGGTGTTTCAATGAGCCAATGGTTTGCCGTAACCGGCGTATTCATGTTATAGGTAGCCCAAACAATTAAAGGCTTTCCCTGGTCAAGATATGAAAACAATGTACTCATGCTGCTTCCGGTTATATTTTTGGCTCTTTGCTTATTTCCGTGCCCCGCGAGAAATCTGTTTATAGATGAGGTGACAACCGGAGAGAAAGCGCCGTAGCCCGGACTGTCCGAGGTGTATGTATTTCTTGGATTTCCGACAAAATACTCATAAATACTGGGTCCGTAAACCTTACCGTTCTTTTTGTACAAAAGCTTACTCGGTATATATGAAATCATCGAATCCAAGCTTATGCTGTACCCGTAATATCTGAGAAGCATTGTAGCGGAAGCCGCCTCACAGCCCGTAGGATAGGAAGGCATCTGATTTACAAACGGTACATTTAACAATACCTTCTTTTCGGCGACAACCGGCTTTACATAGGTTTTTTTAGCGACATATTTCTTTGTAGGAGCAGTGACCGGTGGGCCCTGAGTAGTGGTCTCTGTAGTTGTTTCCGTTGTCGTTTCAGGTTGGGTAGTTGCAACTGTCGTGGTTTCTTCAGTTGTCGCAACGGACTCGGTTGTTATTATCGGCCCTGCCTTGCGTGCATCCCTATATGGGATAATAAGCATATTGTAGAGCAATGCAAATGCCACAAACAGACACATGCTTACCATTAATTTTCTGCTCGAATACCCCTGCATCACGGGTATTTCAAAAACCGGAATTACTTCCTCTTCGGATTCGTACGTGTACTCAGCGGGCTTTTCATCAAGCTTTTCATCGATTTTTTCGATGCCTTTATCTTCACTGATGGGAGCTACTTTTTGAGCAGACTCTTCTTTTGGGGATTCTTCTTTTGGGGATTCTTCTTTGGTGGGCTCTTTTTTAGTCTTTTCAGGGGCTTTACTCTTACCGGTGGGAGCCTCTTTTTTGGCGGGCTCTTTCTTAGCTTTTTCAGAAACTTTTTTCTTGCCGGCGGCTGCCTCTTTTGCAATGACTCCTGCGTTAGCCTTTTCAGGGGCTTTCTTCTTGCCGGTGGGAGCCTCTTTTTTGGCGGGCTCTTTCTTAGCTTTTTCAGAAACTTTTTTCTTACCGGCGGCTGCCTCTTTTACGGTTACCCCTTCGTTAACCTTTTCAGCGGCTTTACTCTTACCGGCGGCCGCCTCTTTTTTGACGGGTTCCTTTTTATCAGTAACCTTCTTGTTTGTTTTTGCAGTCTGCTTATTTGAGTGTTGCTGGGCCTGAAGATTTTCCGCTTTTCTTGAAGCCCTGCTGTTTTTCTTCTTTCCGTTGTTTGCTCCCTTAGAGCTCATATTATCAATCCCCGATCAGTATATATATCCTAAGTTCATATCAACATTTCCCGAAATGCCGTCAACATGTCCGGACGAGGTATATTGCCACATATCATATACCCCTGCATAATTGGTCTTATCAACATAATGGGCAAGCCATATGTAATATTGACTGATTGCCGCAGCATCAAGCTTATTAGTCAAAAAGCTTTTATTTGCATATACACCGGCCTTATATCCTGCATTTTTAACCGTCTCACAAAATGCCTTCGCTATAGCTGTACGTTGAGCACGATTCAAGTTGTCTGCTCGTCCGTTTGGATATCCACCGGAGTTTTCAATATCTATATAGATAGGATATTTTATATGCGATCCGTTAAGCATGCTTACGCATAGGCTGGCCTCTTCGACTGCTTCAGCCTCGTTTGTTGCCTGTGAAAAAATGTATATACCTACATTGAGTCCGGCAGCTCTGGCACCCGCCAAGTTCGCTTTAAACTTAGAATCTTCTACCAGAACACCGCTTCCGTAACCACGATAAGCACACCTGATTATGACGAAATTAACACCGGAGGCTTTTACCTTTTTCCAATCTATATTGCCCTGATATTTGGATACATCTATACCTAAAGTGCCACTGTTCTTCGACAAAGCTCCGCTCTTACCGAAATTATATTTGGCACCCTGTATAACCTGCTCTCCGGTCACGGCATTTCCGTTCTTGTCATAGTAGTATCTGGAACCGTCAATAAACTGCCATCCCGTATAGCTCTCGTGGGTAACTTTTTTATAAAAATGGGTTTCTTCATTGTAATTTTCAGTAGTGGCTTCAATGTAATTGTCACCATTCTTTATATACAAAATATTGCCACCGTTATCATGCAGGTTTTCCGGCAGGGAAGAAACCGTAGTAGAACTATCTTCCGTTGTCGTCTCAGTTGAAGATGTAGTATCAACGGAAGAGGTAGTCTCCTCCGGAATTGCGGGGTCTACAACCGAGTCAAACGGGACTTCAACATATTCGTAAGTCACGGTTTTTGTAGAAGGTACAAACTCAACTGTATCCTTAAGCGTGACCACAGTCGGTGTTTTCTTTACAGGCGTATCTTCCTTCTTTTCATTTACCTCATTGGCCTGCTTAACCTCATCTTTTACTTCTTTTACGACCTTATATTCTACCTTCGCTTTAACTGTAGCCTTTATGCTCGGTGTTTTGCAATCAAAGCCTTCGGGCACGTTAAGAGTAATAGTGTAAGCTCCGGCGGCCAGGTTTCCTATGTTTATTATTCCTCGCTTCTCGGCATCGGAATATTCTTTTTCTTTTCCGTCGCTCGATTTTAGAACAATTGAAAATTCCGTACCGGATATAAGCTTGCCGCTTCCATCATAGAAACGTATCCTCAAGTCGTTTTGAAGACTCGTTGCCGTCATTCTCAAAGGGATATTAACCTTTGCCTCTGTGGTGGAAACTTCGGTGGTAGTTGTGGTTGTGGTAGCCATTTCAGTCGTTGTTTCCTCTTTAGTTGTAGCTATAACAGGGGTTGTTTTCTCATCTGCACCCGAATAGATAAAAACACAAACGAAAACAGTGACAAGCAGGAACAATACGGCAATTGCTCCATGCTTAAATTTGTCATTGTTAACGAGTTTTTTGAAATAGCTATTTAAATTGCCCAATTTTTCTCTCTCCGGTTTCTTTGCTAAAAAGTTTGTATACAAATAGTTTCTGTGCTTAAAATTTCCTAGCTTATGTTACTTGGATATACGCCCTTGGATATAAGTTCCTTAAAGGCATCGATGACGCTCTGCTTATCTTCTGCATACGTAACCCCAAACCACTTCTCATCGGTCGGAAGAACAGCCACATCGCCTTTGCCTGACTCAACAAGATCTCCTATTATAGTCGGGAGCAGGTATTCGGACTTTATATCGTCCGGTGCCAAATTTTTAAGAAAGTCTTTAAATCCATCTTCGAGAATGTTAAGGAAATCCTTTCCTATGCCCCACATGTTCATAGAAACAAGAGTATCATCATCATAAAATTTTACATTATCTTCGCTTCTGACCGCCGCTCTTCCGTTTATTTTTTCAATGTTGCCGGTCTCCACGATTCCCGTCATATAACCGTTTTCCTCTTTACAAACGCCACGGGTTACTCCTCCGTTTTCCGAAAGAGTGTTAATAAGTTTGAATCCGGCCATGCAAAAATGATATTTATCTGTTGTTTCGGAGGCTCCGCTCACAAGCCAATCATGGATTAGCTTAAAGCCCTCTTTACCATAGTAATCATCTGCATTTATAACTGCAAAAGGTTCATTTACTATACCTTTTACGGCAAGTATAGCCTGACCTGTACCCCAGGGCTTTTTCCTGTCACCCTTTGAAAATCCGGCCGGCAAGTCATCTATTTCCTGATACGCATACGCAATGTTTACTTTTTGTGCTATCCTGTCCCCTATGGCTTCCTTAAACTCGTCTTCTATATCTTTGCGTATAACAAAAACGACCTTATTAAATCCGGCCTCTAATGCATCATGTATAGAATAATCTATAATTATCTCGCCGCTTGGACCTACCGGGGTTATTTGCTTTATACCCCCTCCGAATCTCGAACCGATACCGGCAGCCATTATTACAAGTGTAGTATTCATAGGATATTGATTCTCCTTTTTAAACCTGATGTTTTTAAAGATTTTATGAATCTAGCCTGACGGCTATGTACGCATAGAATATGTGTACATGACAACACCATTTTTCAGCAATAACAGTTTAACACCTTATCCTTGTTTATTCAACAAAATAAGCGCATTTTCCATATTTTTATAAGGAAAAAAGAGCCGTGTCAAACACGGCTCTTTATAGATTTCTGTATACTACCGAATCTTACATTCGGATATTACATTTTATACATTACTTTTTTTCGAAAGCTTTCTCTGCTTTCAACTTATCAACATAAGCCTTTGTCTCTTTACCTACTACACCGCCGAGGGCAACAAGTGCGATAAGGTTCGGGAAGGCCATGAGTCCGTTGCAGATATCAGCAATAGTCCAAACAACATCAAGTGCAAGGTACGGACCTGCAAATACAGCTACGATATAGAGGACTCTGAAAACAAGAAGAACCTTCTTATTACCGCCGAAGAGATAGTCAACGCACTTTTCGGAATAATAATCCCAACCGAGAATTGTAGTAAATGCGAAAAGAGCAAGACAAATAGCAACCATGGTCTCAGATACAACAGCCGGCCATGGGAATGACTCTGCCCATGCCATCTGTGTAACAGCTGCGCCCTGAAGTCCATCCGCGTTTGCATATGCACCTGTAACTATTATTGACAAACCGGTAAGAGTACAAATAACGATTGTATCGAGGAATGTTCCGGTCATTGTTACAAGACCCTGACGAGCCGGCTCGTTTGTCTGTGCTGCAGCAGCAGCGATCGGTGCAGAACCGAGACCTGCCTCGTTTGAGAAAATACCACGACCGATACCCTTTTGCATAGCAAGCTTAATAGCAGCACCGGCAAAACCACCAACGGCTGCCTGATATGTAAATGCGCCTTTGAAAACAAGGGCAAGTGCTGTCGGAATAGCCTTGAAATTTATAAGAACAACAGCAAGGGCAAGTACAAAGTAGAGTATGCACATAAACGGTACAATTTTCTCAGCAACGCTGGAAATTCTCTTGATGCCTCCGATTACAACAAGTGCAACAAGGAGTGTTACTATAGCACCTACAATAACTGCTACCAATGTAACATCTGCTCCCAAAGCATCAAAAACAACCGGTGACTCAATTACATTCTGGAAAGCAGAAGTGATACCGTTTATCTGTGTCATAGTACCGATACCGAGAAGACCGGCCATAGCTCCGAAAATAGCAAAGAGCTTAGCAAGCCACTTCCACTTTGGGCCCATTCCTTTTTCAATGTACATAAACGGACCACCGAGGTAAGAACCGTCTGCCCTTTTTTCTCTATAGAGAATAGCAAGGAGACCCTCGGAGTATTTTGTTGCCATTCCGAGGAAAGCAGCAAAAAGCATCCAGAACAGTGCACCCGGTCCACCAACGCAAACGGCAGTAGCAACACCTACGATGTTACCTGTACCTACTGTCGCTGAGAGTGCAGTACAGAGAGCAGCAAAGGATGATACCTCACCTTCTCCGTCATCCTCATTTTTAACCATAAACCTAAGAGCCTTTCCAAGGTGGAAGACCTGTACAAATCCTGTACGGATTGAGAGATAGAGACCAGCTGCAAGGATTAGGATAATAAGTGTCCAACCCCAGACAAAGTCGTCTACAGTGGTCATGAGTTCTGCAAATTTTTCCATTTCAAATAGTCCTTTCCGAGAGTATTTTCAACTCAAAATAAAATAAAAGCCGCAATTTCGATATCGAAATCACAGCTCCGGAGAAGGGCACCCAGCAATTTTTAAGTTGCTCTGTCCTTTTGCCTGAGAGATTAACATCGATTGGGCAAATGCACAATCTGATGCCGTACACCTTCGGCGCTCCTACTTGGCTGGCAGGAGACTCTCCAGAGTCGAAAAAATAAAGCACATTAAAGTGCTAAATCAAAACGATGTAGAGATTATACCATACTAAATAAAAAATGCAATACGTAAATTTTAAAATTGCAAATTTTTTTGACAGTTTGCGACAACTTTCCTTTAGACAGTAGGATACAATACAACAAATTATATGCGGGAAAATTCAAATTAGAACTTTTGTAATCTTTCTTTAAGTTTGATTTAAGTTTTCACGTGTATCATTCAAGATGTGATGAGGGACTAGTCACCCCTTCACTCACTTTTTCATTTCATTTTCTCCTATTTTTAAGGAACAAGCCGAGTGCTCCCCACACTCGGCTTGTTTTCCTTTTATATACCAAATATCACAAGCCTCCATATCGCATGTTTATTAAACAGATATGCATTCCGATATTTTTTCATAAAGAGGGTCTTCTCAAAATCGGTCAACGGAACTAGAATGAGATTGACCGAATCGGTTAACAAGGTGAAGAGAGGTAACGCTATGAACGAAAGGTTCTTTTCCCTGCCCGAAGAAAAGCAACAGGCTATAATAAATGCCGGCTATCGGGTATTTTCACAAAACGCTTATAAAAACAGCCCTATGAGTGAGATTGCGGATGCTGCCGGGATCAGCAAATCCCTGCTTTTTCATTACTTTCACAATAAAAAAGAGCTGTATATGTTTCTGTGGGAAAAATGCGCTGAGATTACTGTCGAATATCTGACAAAGTACGGCTGCTACGAACAAAAAGATTTGTTTGAGAGCATGGAAAAAGGGATGCGGGCCAAAATGGAAATCATTCGTCTCTATCCCGATATGTCGAACTTTGTTATTAAAGCTTTTTATGAGAAGGATCCGGATATCTCCACCGCCGTTCAGGAAAGCTATCGTAAACACTTAAATCTGAAAGTTAATAAGACATGGATAAATATGAATCCGGATCAGTTTATTCCCGGACTGGATATTCCGATGATGTACCGTGAGATGTATTGGGCATCAGAGGGCTATCTTTGGGAGATGGTTCAGAAAGGCAATGTAGATATGGAACAGATGGAGAAGGACTTTACAAAGCTTATGAATTTTTGGAAAAGTATCTATCTTCGGAAAGAGTGAGGAAATATGGAAATTATTAAAACGACAAAGCTTACTAAGTACTATGGTAAGGCAAGAGGTATCATTGACCTTGACCTGTCGGTAGAGCAGGGTGAGTTTTTTGGATTTATCGGTCCGAACGGCGCCGGAAAATCTACGACGATCCGTACATTGCTCGGTCTGATTGCCCCTACTTCAGGCAGCGCAATGATATTTGGGAAAGATGTCACAAAAGAAAAGGAAGCAATTTTACAGGATATCGGCTACCTGCCCTCGGAAGCATTATTTTACCAGGGCATGAAGGTAAAAGATGTATTGAATCTGTCTGCCGATTTGCGAAAAAAAGATTGTACTGACGAATCTAAAATACTATGTGAGCGTTTACAGCTTGATACAGACCGAAAGGTAGATGAATTGTCATTCGGTAACAGAAAGAAGGTTGCTATTGTTTGCGCCCTACAGCACAGACCGGACATGTTGGTGCTGGACGAACCTACAAGCGGACTTGATCCTCTGATGCAGAAAGAGTTTTTTGATATTTTGCAGGAGAGAAATAAGGAGGGCGCAACAATTTTCCTCTCAAGCCATATTCTGTCGGAAATTCAACGCAACTGCACCCGTGCGGCGATTATCCGTGACGGAAAGATCATTGCATGCAACAGTGTGGAGGACCTCTCGAAAACAAATGCAAAACGCATTACTGTTCAAGGTGTCGTTGACTTGGCACAGATGGAAGGCGTTCGGGACAAAAAGGATACTGAGGATTCAGTCAGCTTTCTTTTCAGTGGCGACATGAATAGCCTGCTACACACGCTATCCGCCGGACAGGTAAATGATCTTACGATTACGGAGCCGGATCTTGAAGAAGTATTCATGCATTATTATGTAAAGGACGGTGAGACGATATGACGCTTGTAAAACACGAATTGAGACAAAATAAGACTTCGTTTTTGATATGGACGGCTTCTATTGGCTTTCTTATTGCAATCTGTATTTTACTGTTCCCGGAAATGAAGGGGCAGATGAGCGGCGTCAATGATATGTTCGCCTCTATGGGTTCTTTTACAGATGCATTCGGGATGGATCGTTTGAGCATTGGAACTCTTATTGGATTTTATTCTGTTGAGTGCGGCAATGTTTTGGGGCTCGGCGGTGCGTTTTTCGCTTCCCTTTGTGCAGTAGGTATTTTAAGCAAAGAGGAAACGAATAAAACTGCAGAATTTCTGCTTACCCATCCTGTCAGCCGCAAAAGAATCATTACGGAAAAGCTGATTGCCGTACTGGTTCAGATAACAGCTATGAACCTCATTATCTATGCTGTTTCTGTCGGCACTATAGCCGCTATCGGCGAAGCAATCCCCTGGAAGGAAATCAATCTTATGCATCTGGGCTACTATCTGCTTCAGCTTGAACTTGCAGGAATTTGCTTTGGCATTTCGGCATTTCTCCGCAAAGGCGGTGCGGGTGTAGGGCTCGGTATTGCCGCAATGATGTATTTTTTGAACTTGATTGCAAACATTACCGATGCCGCTGAATTTCTTAAGTACATAACACCGTTTGGATATTGCGAGGGCGCCGACATTGTGTCAAACGGCAGCCTGGACGGAGTGATGGTTGCCATTGGTGCCGCCTTAGGAATTGGCGGAATAATTATTGCTTATCTGAAATATACGAAAAAAGATATACATTAGAGTAAAACTTAAACTAGAATAAAATGCAAAAACGGCGGCAAGGAAAATCCTTGCCGTCGTTTCATTTTATCTTAAAGTATATCCTTAGAGTATTTTTACTTCAAAAGTCCGCCTATAACATCGGCGACATCCTTTAAATCTGTCTTTCCGTCGCCGTTCACATCGGTGCCGGCTTCCTCTTTTTCTTTTGAGGTGTCGGCTTTAGGCTTTGAAGATGCCTTTTTCCCGGATCCGCCTATTTTATCCCTATCCACATAGGAAAGACCCGTACCCGGAATTCCAACAGACTTGGTAGATGTTCCGTTAGAGCTGATGGTGTAATGCATTCCCTTTTTACCAAGGGACAGGCTCAAACTGCTCTTATTTATATTCAATCTTACTCCGGGTAAAATCTTTATACTTTTTCTAAATCTAAATGATCCCATATTCCCTCCAAAGAAGTTCTATCAGCTCTTCTTTGCACCACAGGCGGCGCAGAAGTTGCCACTGCTTTCACAACCGCAATTAGAGCAAATCCAAGTAGTATTTTCCGGCGTAGGCTCAAGGTCTATAACCGGGGAATCATCAGCCGTATTCTCAGTTTTTTTCGGCTCACCGTAAACTGTGTCGGAGGATGATTTCCTATTGTCAAAGAATTCATCCCATCTTGATGTATCAGAGGAAGGAACACAGCAAAGTACAATCAATGCAATAGTGCCTATGCTTGGTATAAGAGCAACGAATACAAGCCACCATGGGAAGCCCGCATCCCTTATTCTGCGCACAGTCATAGCTATTTCGGCAATAGCCACAAATATCATTAAAATACTGAAAGCAAGGGCAAAAATAGCCACCAAAGCAACCATTACACCCATTTCTTTGTATATGCCGACAACTGCCAAAATAGACATAATAATCGCGAGAACCACCTCAAGAATCACTGTGGCGGCAGTAGCCAACCAGAAATCCCGCATCTCTGTTCTACCCTTAAAATCAGTCCAGTTACTTATCATATCCTTAAAAGCTTTAATCATGAAAATACGCTCCCTTCATTTCATTGATGTAATAATTATAGCATAAAACAGATAAAAATGTATACTTCAACATATTACATTATTATTAAAATCCGTCCCATAAAATTATACTTCCGGCACTTCGGGTTTTATTCATATCTATTATTCTTTGGTTAGAAGACCCTCTGAATCTCAAAGATATGTCATGGAGCTCATCAATATATCTTCCGTCAACAAGCACATCTATCATACTAAGGAGTTCTCCCGTAAAAGCGGTATGCGGATATGCGCCGGCTTTCGTCAACTCATCATCAAGTCTGAAGCCTGAAAAAGCCCATATAGTCTTATTTGGGTAGCGCAATTTAACCTCTTTTACCAAAGACAAAACCTCTGGCTGGTTTCGAGGTTCGAACGGATCGCCCCCCAAAAGAGTCAACCCGTCGACAAAAGGTTTATCAAGCTCTTCAAAAATTATTTTTCTGGCTTCATCATCAAACGGCTTACCGTAATCAAAGTCCCATGTCTGCGGTTGGAAACAGTTTTTACACTTATTTGTACAACCACTTACAAACAATGTAACCCTGACTCCGGTACCGTTTGCAATATCGCACTTCTTTATCTCACCGTAATTCATATTATAAGTGAAGTACGCGCTCTTTTATCTCTTGCGTACGGCCTTGATTCCAGAATTGCGTGCCTATATATCCGCAGGTTCTGCGTGCCACATTCATCTTATCCTGATCTCGATTATGACACTTCGGACATTCCCAAACGAGTTTACCGTCATCTTCTACTATCTGAATCTCCCCGTCATAACCGCAAACCTGACAATAATCGCTCTTGGTGTTGAGCTCTGCATACATGATGTTGTCATATATGAACTTCATTATTTGAAGGACTGCCTCAAGATTATCCTGCATGTTCGGAACCTCTACATAAGAGATGGCACCACCGGGAGAGAGAGCCTGGAATTCAGATTCAAACTTAAGCTTTGTAAATGCATCTATCTCTTCAGTAACATGAACGTGATAAGAGTTAGTTATATACTGCTTATCAGTTACTCCCTCTATGATACCAAAACGCTTTTGAAGCAGCTTTGCAAACTTGTAAGTTGTAGACTCAAGCGGTGTTCCGTAAAGAGAGAAGTCAATATTCTCCTTTGCCTTCCAGGCCTTGCAGGCATCATTCATATGTTGCATAACCTTTAATGCAAAAGGCTTACCCTCTGCATCAGTATGGCTTTTTCCGGTCATATACTTTGTGCACTCATAAAGACCGGCATATCCGAGAGATATTGTTGAATAACCGCCGAAAAGAAGCTTATCTATAGGCTCACCCTTTTGGAGGCGTGCCAATGCACCGTACTGCCAAAGTATGGGAGCAGCATCCGAAAGAGTGCCCTTGAGACGTTCATGTCTGCACATAAGAGCCCTGTAGCAAAGATCCAGACGCTCATCAAAAATCTTCCAGAACTTATCCATGTCTCTACCGGATGAGCATGCGACATCAACAAGGTTTATAGTTACAACGCCCTGATTGAAACGTCCGTAGTATTGAGGCTTACCCTCTTCATTAACATAAGGCGTAAGGAAGCTTCTGCAACCCATGCAGGTATAGCAATGTCCCTCACCGTTCTTATCCACTTTAAGTTGTTTCATAATCTTTTCAGATATATAATCAGGAACCATCCTCTTAGCAGTGCACTTTGCCGCAAGCTGTGTAAGATAGTAGTATTTTGAACCCTCTGTTATGTTGTCCTCTTCAAGAACATATACGAGTTTCGGGAAAGCAGGGGTTACCCATACACCATCCTCATTCTTAACGCCTTGAATTCGCTGCTTCAATGTTTCCTCTATAACAAGAGCGAGGTCTTCCTTTTCCTGGGCATTTCTCGCCTCATTGAGGTACATAAATACTGTTATAAACGGAGCTTGTCCGTTTGTCGTGAGCAATGTAACAACCTGATATTGTATAGTCTGTACACCGCGCCTTATTTCCTCGAGAAGCCTGCCCCTGACCATATTTTCCTTAGCTTCTTCCGGTATATCAATACCCATGTATTCAACTTCTTGTTCCACTACTTTTCTTATCTTCTTACGTGAAACATCAACGAAGGGTACAAGATGGGTAAGGCTGATACTCTGACCGCCGTACTGGTTTGAAGCAACCTGAGCTATAATCTGCGTAGCTATGTTGCAGGCTGTTGAAAAGCTATGAGGTCTTTCTATCTTTGTTCCGGATATAACTGTACCGTTCTGAAGCATATCCTCAAGATTTACGAGGTCGCAATTGTGCATATGCTGCGCATAGTAATCAGTGTCGTGGAAATGAATCAATCCATTCTTATGCGCCTCTACTATGTCTTGCGGGAGGAGAATTCTCTCGGTTATGTCGCGGGAAACCTCTCCGGCCATATAGTCGCGCTGAACACTGTTCACAGTAGGATTCTTGTTTGAATTCTCCTGCTTTGCTTCCTCATTATTACACTCAATCAGAGTTAATATCTTCTCATCGGTTGTATTTGCCTGTCTGGCAAGAGATCGGGTATATCTATAGGTTATGTACCTCTTTGCAACCTCAAAAGCACCCTGCTTCATAATCTGCTTTTCGACAAGGTCCTGAATTTCCTCTACCGTAAGAGATCTTTCCAACTTTTCACATGTGGATTGAATATTGGATGCAATTTCTTTGATTTGATCCTCCGTCATGCGATCATTCTCTTCAACAACCGCATTTGCCTTTTGAATAGCAACTATGATTTTGTTGATATCAAAGATAACTTCGGAACCCGAACGCTTAATAATCTTCATTGTTACGTTATTTCTCCCTTCTTCGCCCCGAGGGTAAAAGTCTCTCTGTGACGTCTGTAAAGTCAAAGTGCTTTACAGTATGCCGTCATGCAAGCATTTTTTTGTTACCTTCAATATAATACACAATATATTGTGTTCAGTCAATAGAGCGAACCCAACATTTTGCAAATCCTATGTAAAATATGGAAGTCCTTTTTTGTTTATTTTGCAGACTTGACTTTTCTCTTTAATCGGGAATGAAAGGCATCAAAATCTATAAAATAATACGATTAAAACCCTACTCCGGCCCATATAAACCTTTCGTTCTACCGTATTGACCGTAAAAGAAAATTGATATTATAATTTTCAAAAAGGAGAAATATTTATGTCATTTTCAAGTAACTTAAAAAGACTGCGAAAAGAACACGAGCTCACACAATATGAAGTGGCCGGAGCTGTTGATATTAATATGAGGACTCTGCAGAATTATGAAAGCGGCAAGTGCTACCCGAGAAAAAGGGAGACAGCCTTAAGACTGGCAGAGTTCTTCAAAATACCGGCGAACGAGTTGTTTTCTGACGACGACTTATATCCGCTGAGCTCAGAACAAAATGTCAAAACTAAAACGTATGAGGAAATAGACTCCATATTGGATGACTTATGCAACTTACTCTATCAGGAGAATTTTTCCGAAGAAAATAAGAGTTCAATAATTTCAATCATACGCGATAAGTTTTCACATCAATGAAGTAGACTTTCCCATCACCTTCAGAGAAACTGTTGTAACAACTGCTCCCATTATGTCGGCATACTCAAAAATATGTTTGCCCAAATCCCCGCTTAAAAAATTATAGCGTTCTTCTGAATTTTCAAAGATATAAACGTTATAAAACCTTTTGTCTTTGTAGGCAACCATATGAGGTATGAACTCAACACCGGTCACAGGCAATGTATATACTTCATATCCCTGATGCCTCATAACATCTGCTGCCAAAAATCTCAATTGTTCCCTTCTTGATTTACTTTCCATAAACATGACCTCCGAACAAGGCCACTGACGCTCAATCCCCAAGTGAAAATACTTTCGTATTTCATTTATATTGTATAAAGGCGAAAATAGAGAGTCAATCGAACAAAACCTACATTGCGCACCAAAGTCCCATAAAACGTTCCCATAACTCTAAAAAATCTTATCACATTGAAAACTTTCACTATTCGTAGTATAATTTCTTAAATTGTTTTGATATTTACCGGACGTTTAAAGCCTGACGGCTAATATTATTTACAAGGAGGGCGCCCATGCCGTTACAAGAATCCGGAGAGATGTACCTGGAGACCATCCTTATACTGTTAAAAGAAAGTCAGAATGTTCGTTCCATAGATATAGTTGAGAGAATGGGATACTCGAAGCCAAGCGTAAGCAGGGCCGTCGGTCTTTTAAAAAACGGCGGTTATATAGTCGTTGCCGATGACGGTACTATAACATTTACCCCCGAAGGCAGAAGTATTGCCGAAAAGATATATGAGAGGCATACCGTTTTAACAAAGGTTCTCATTTCTCTCGGTGTTTCCGAAGAAGTGGCATCCGCAGATGCTTGTAAGATGGAGCATGTCATAAGCGACGAAACCTTCAACGCGATAAAAAAGCATATCAAAAGCAGGTGATCTTAATCACCTGCTTTTTTGTTTTCTCATGAAAATAACAGATACCACGGCACAAAATATGCCGTGGTACCGAAAAATTAAAGTTAAGCTATGTTACTTATATATGTTATTTACTGAAATTGTCCTGACGGCTTTTTTTCCTGTATACCATCGGCAATGCAGCAATGCATATCATTGAGCCTGACACGAGAGCAGCATACATAGCAATGTTGTTTTCATCGTCTGTTGAAGGATTACCGGCAGGCTTGTTCTTTGTCGGGTTAGCGGAATCCGTAGGTTTCGCAGCATCCGACAATGTCGGGGATGTGGAATCCTCATCGTCGGTATATACGATCTTATCAAATACAGCTGTGATTGTCACTTCTTCTTCCGGCATAACAAAGGTGGCGCGATTGCCGCTGAATGTCACTTCTTTGCCGTTTACAAGGACGCTCTTCAGTTCATAGCCCTCACCGGGTGTTGCTGTGAGTGTAACCGTGTTGCCGTACTTTGCACTATCCATATTTGATGTCACAGTGCCGTTTTCCGTCGGTTCAACAGTGACCGGATAATAAATGGCAGGGTCTGTCTCTTTGAAGCAGTCATCGGAATAGAACAGGACGATTTCATCGCTGTTGCTCAGCGTCTGATTAAGTCCCTGCTCAGTAGACTCCCCGTTGAGAGTGTACATCCAACCGGACTTTTTGCCGTTTTCACCGGCTTTCAGGGTAACGTCATTATAGGTCAGCTCTGTGACGTCCTTGCCATCAGTTGCATATGTAAAACCAAGATCGTCCTTGGCAGCTTCCAGAAGGTCTTCCACTGTGGCATCAGTACTCAGCAAATACTGTTTTTTATCTGTCCACTGGGTGAGGTTGCCGTCACGCATGGTATGAATCTTGCCTTCTGTTCCGTGTGCGGTGTCGCCGTAAACGGTCAGAGCTGCAACCATCTGATCTTCTTTCAGTTCTGCAACTTTGACACCGAAGATAAACTCGTAGTTGTCATAAAGCAATGTAGCAAGCTGTATACCTGACTTTGAAAAATCTACACCATAGAACTTGCCCTCAGAGGCTTTTAAAACCTTTTTGGTACCGTCGCTGAAATAGACGGTCATATCGCAGTTCTCCAATTCTGAGTACATTGTTTCCGCAGAAACGTCCTTCGGCGGATTACACTCCAGGATGGAGGTCCAATCGTTTCTTTCGCTGTCAGGACCACCGGAGGTGATGTTGGTCACGTGAAGTGTGTTTCCGAAAACAGGATACTTGTCGCCCTGCTTATAGTCGTTCCGTCCGGTCTTGGAGGAATTGAGAAGCTTAACAAGATTTCCGTTAGTCAGATCGGCAGCGGGGATTTTCTTTGCGATCTTATCCGCTCCGGCACCTTCCGGATCATCCGCACGGTTCATAGCCTGGATATGTCCGATACCCTTATCTGCGCCGCAGGTATCCACAAAGTAGTTGTCATATACCACGTTGAAGAGGTTCATGGAGTTCATATATCCAATGACGCCGCCTGCATATGCACCCTCTTCTGTGGCAGAAACCTTACCTGAGAAATAGTTGTTGCGGATGCGTCCGATACCGTTTGCCCAGCAGTCGGCGCTTCCTATCTCGCCGCCGAAAATACCGCCCACATAGTTGCCACCTTTAATATTACCGGTAGCATAGCAGTTTTCAACGATTGCACATGGGGTGGCTGGGGCAGATCTGGCATTATAGCCACTTCCGACTATGCCGCCTACATAATTTCCCGTTGCGATGATATCTCCATAGAAAGCGCAGTCATTTACGACGAAGTCGCGCATGGACTGACCCTTCATACCGACAATACCGCCAACATAGTTATTTCCGTACACCGTGGCATAGCTTACACAGCCGCTGATGTATCCGTTGGCAGCTCCGGCGAAGGAGCCGATCATATCATTATATTTGCA
>CAZIHW010000034.1:0-13267 GCA_964539045.1 uncultured Eubacteriales bacterium
ATCCGTAACGGAGAAAAGAAAAAAGAACCCGGCGGAAAATTGCTCGGAAAGGTTACCCCTCTTTTCGAAAAGGAACAGTTTTGCGATATGGTTGAGAAAGCAAAGCATCATATACGCGAGGGCGATATATTTCAGATTGTGCTTTCAAACCGTTTAAGCGCACCTTTTGAAGGGAGTCTTTTAAACACATATAGGGTGCTTCGCACTATTAACCCATCCCCGTATATGTTTTATTTTTCCGGAACCGACGTGGAGGTTGCCGGGGCTTCTCCGGAGACCTTGGTGAAATTGGAAAACGGTATATTGCACACCTTCCCGCTTGCCGGAACCAGACCCAGAGGACAAACAGAGGAGGAAGATAAGAAACTCGAAGCTGAGTTGTTGGCAGATGAAAAGGAACTTGCAGAGCATAATATGTTGGTCGACCTCGGAAGGAATGATCTTGGAAAGATCAGTGAGTTCGGGACAGTGGAGGTGGAGAGGCTGCACTCAATTGAGAGATTTTCCCATGTTATGCATATTGGTTCCACAGTACGAGGAAAGATAACAAAGGAACATGATGCGTTGGATGCTATTGAAGCTGTATTGCCTGCGGGCACACTTTCCGGCGCGCCCAAGATAAGAGTTTGTCAGCTTATAGGTGAACTTGAAAACAATAAGCGGGGTATATACGGCGGAGCCATAGGCTACATCGATTTTACCGGAAATATGGACACATGCATTGCTATACGCATCGCCTACAAGAAGAATGGTAAGGTCTTTGTCAGAAGTGGGGCCGGCATCGTAGCGGACTCAGTCCCCGAAAAAGAATTTGAAGAGTGCCTGAACAAGGCTAAGGCTTCGCTTAAAGCGTTGGAACTCGCACAGGAGGAAGAGCTATGATTTTACTGATTGATAACTACGACAGCTTTTCTTATAACCTGTACCAGATGGTGGGAGAGATTGACCCGGATATCAAGGTCATACGCAACGACGAGATGACGGTAGAGGAAATAAGGAGACTTAAACCTACCCGGATTATTCTTTCTCCGGGTCCCGGGAGACCGGAAGACGCAGGTGTGATTGTGGAAGTTGCGGGAACACTGGGAAAGGAAATACCGATATTGGGTGTTTGTCTGGGGCATCAGGCAATTTGCTCGGCATTCGGGGCAAATATAACCTATGCAAAGGAATTGATGCACGGAAAGCAGTCAAATGTAAAATTTGATACATCGTGCCCGCTCTTCAAGGGTTGTCCGCAAACAGCCGGGGTAGCCCGTTATCATTCTCTTGCGGCAGAGGCCGGCACTATTCCTGAGGAACTGGTGATAACAGCCGTTACCGATGACAACGAGGTGATGGCGGTTCAACATAGGGAGTATCCAATTTTCGGGGTACAATTCCATCCCGAATCCATAATGACTCCGGATGGAAGAAAAATGCTGGAAAACTTTATTTTATAAATGTAATAAAAAATAATGAAAAAATGGAATATTAAAAGGAGAGTATAAACGATGATTAAGGAAGCAATTGTAAAGATAGTTAACAAAGAGGACCTGACATATGATGAGGCTTATTCCGTTATGAACGAAATAATGAGCGGTGAGTCAACTCCCACCCAAAACGCCGCCTTCCTTGCGGCTCTTTCAACAAAAAGTGCGAAAGCGGAAACCACGGATGAAATTGCCGGTTGTGCTTCAGCTATGAGAGACCATGCTACAAAGGTGGATACAGGCATGGAGGTTTTTGAAATTGTAGGCACAGGCGGAGATAATGCTCAAAGCTTTAATATCTCAACAACCTCTGCGCTGGTTGCGGCTTCATCCGGAATGAAAGTGGCAAAGCACGGTAACAGGGCAGCTTCCTCTCAATGCGGAACAGCAGATTGCCTTGAGGCTCTCGGTGTAAATATTCAACAAAGCCCGGCAAGATGTGTGGAGTTGTTGAATGAGGTTGGCATGTGCTTCTTCTTTGCACAAAAATACCATACTTCAATGAAATATGTGGGATCTATACGAAAGGAATTGGGATTCAGAACGGTATTCAATATTCTGGGACCTCTTACGAATCCGGGCACACCTTCTATGCAAATCCTGGGAGTGTATGATGAGTATTTGGTTGAACCTTTGGCTCAGGTGCTTGTCAATCTCGGGATAAAACGCGGCATGGTCGTATACGGACAGGATAAGCTGGATGAGATCTCTTTGAGTGCACCGACAACCGTATGTGAGATAAATAACGGTTCTTTAAAATCTTATGTCATAACTCCTGAGGAATTTGGCTTTGAGAGATGTGCCAAGGAGGATTTAAAGGGAGGAACACCAGAGGAAAATGCCGAGATTACCCGTTCAATCCTGAATGGTGAAAAGGGTCATAAGAGAAATGCCGTGTTAATGAATGCGGGTGCTGCACTCTATATCGGGGGCAAGGCTGAAAGTATGAAAGACGGTATCTTGCTTGCAGCAGAAATTATTGATTCAGGAAAGGCAATTGAAACTCTCAATAAGTTCGTTGAAGTAAGTAACCGTCCGGAGGTTGAATCATGACGATACTCGACCAACTTGCCGATAAGGCAAGGGAGAGAACCGAAGAAGCTAAAAATAAAATATCACTTGAAGAGATGAAGAAGATGGCCTTTGATTCCCCGAAAGGAGAGTTTTCTTTTGAAAAGGCCATTGGAAAACCGGATATCTCGTTTATCTGCGAGTGTAAGAAAGCTTCGCCCTCTAAAGGATTGATATCACCCGATTTTCCGTATCTTGACATAGCTAAGGAATATGAGGAAGCAGGTGCGGACTGTATTTCGGTACTGACAGAACCCAAATGGTTTTTGGGCAGTGACAGATACCTGAAGGAAATAGCAAGAACCGTATCCATACCGTGTTTGCGCAAGGACTTTACGGTTGATGAGTATATGATTTATGAGGCGAAGGTATTGGGTGCATCGTCAGTGCTCTTGATTTGCTCCATACTTGATGAATCACAGGTTAAAGAATATCTGGGTATTTGTGATAAACTGGGTCTTTCGGCCCTGGTTGAGACACATGATGAAAAAGAGATACAAACAGCACTTGATGCGGGGGCTCGGATGATAGGTGTGAATAACAGAAACCTAAAGGATTTTTCTATTGATGCTGATAACGGATACAGACTGCGCAAGTTGGTGCCGGGAGATGTTTTATTTGTTTCCGAAAGCGGTGTAAACTGCCCCGAGGATATAACAAAACTCCGTGAAATCGGTGCTGATGCCGTGCTGGTCGGAGAGACTTTAATGAGAGCGACAGATAAAAAATTAAAGCTCGCACAGTTGCGAGGTGTAATATGACCAAAATAAAACTTTGCGGTCTCACGAGACCTTGCGATATAGTTGCAGCAAATGAATTAAGACCGGAATATATCGGATTTGTATTTGCGCAAAAGAGCGAACGCTGTGTAACACCGGAAAAAGCGGCTGATTTGAAGGCGATGCTCTCCCCTGATATTCATGCGGTAGGCGTATTTGTGAACGAACAGCCGGAAGTGATAGCCAATCTGCTTAACAGCTCGGTTATCGATATGGCGCAGCTACATGGCAGCGAGAGCGAAGAATATATCAAAAGACTGCGTACCCTTACCGAAAAGCCTATTATAAAGGTATTTAAAGTGGATTCGGACTTTTGTCCTGAAGCTTGTGAAAAAAGTGCTTCGGACTTTATCCTGTTTGATTCCGGAGCCGGGACCGGTACATTGTTCGATTGGGGAAGTATACAAGATGTAAAAAGACCGTATTTTCTCGCAGGGGGTCTTTCGCCCGATAATGTATCGGAAGCAATAAAATTATTGAAACCCTATGCTGTTGATGTCAGTTCAGGGATTGAAACAGATGGAAAAAAGGACAAAGCCAAGATGGCGGCATTTGTCGAGGCTGTCAGAAAGGAAAATGGAGTATGACAAATAAAAACGGACGCTTTGGATTGCACGGGGGTCAATATATCCCTGAGACTCTCATGAATGCGGTTATAGAACTCGAAAAAGCGTATAATTATTATAAGAACGACGAGCAATTTAACAGGGAACTTTCAGAACTTTTTAACGAATATGCAGGCAGGCCGTCAAGGCTCTACTATGCTGAAAAGATGACAAAGGACTTAGGCGGTGCGAAGATTTATCTCAAACGGGAAGATCTGAACCATACCGGAGCGCATAAAATTAATAATGTACTCGGACAAGCTCTTCTTGCAAAAAAGATGGGAAAGACACGCCTCATAGCGGAGACCGGGGCAGGACAGCATGGCGTTGCCACTGCAACTGCGGCAGCCCTCATGGGTATGGAATGTGTTGTTTTTATGGGAGAAGAAGATACAATTCGCCAGGCTCTCAATGTGTACCGTATGCGCTTGCTCGGAGCTGAGGTGGTTTCGGTTAAGACGGGAACAGCAACCCTCAAGGATGCGGTATCCGAGGCTATGAGGGAGTGGACTGCACGTATTGAGGACACACATTATTGCTTGGGCTCGGTAATGGGTCCCCACCCGTTCCCTACCATAGTCCGTGACTTCCAATCAGTTATTTCAAAGGAGATAAAAGAACAGATTCTTGCCAAAGAGGGCAGACTTCCCGACGCTGTTTTGGCATGTGTCGGAGGCGGCTCAAATGCAATCGGAAGCTTTTACAACTTTATAGACGACAAGGATGTCAGACTTATCGGATGTGAGGCCGCCGGAAGAGGTGTAGATACATTTGAGACGGCAGCCACCATTACGACGGGAAAGGTTGGTATTTTCCACGGTATGAAGTCGTATTTTTGTCAGGATGATGATGGCCAAATAGCTCCTGTTTATTCCATATCCGCAGGACTTGACTATCCGGGTGTAGGCCCTGAGCACGCTTATTTGCATGATATAGGCAGGGCTGAATACGTAGCTGTCACAGATGAAGAGGCAGTAAATGCTTTTGAATACTTGGCAAAAACAGAGGGTATTATTCCCGCAATTGAATCCGCTCATGCTATAGCGCATGCAATGAAAATTGCCCCGATAATGGATAAGGATAAGATAATAGTTGTAACTGTTTCAGGACGTGGAGATAAGGATTGTGCGGCAATTGCAAGATACAGGGGAGTTGATATTTATGAGTAACAATATAGAAAATGCATTTAAGAACGGAAAAGCATTCATTGCCTTTGTCACTTGCGGCGACCCTGACTTGAAAACTACTGCCGCAGTGGTTCGTGAGGCTGTCGCCGGGGGCGCTGATCTTATAGAACTCGGCATACCGTTTTCAGATCCCACTGCTGAGGGACCGGTTATTCAAGGCGCAAATATGCGTGCCTTGAAGGGCGGTGTTAAAACGGATAATATCTTCGACCTTGTCAGAGAACTCAGAAAAGATGTAAGTGTACCTATGGTGTTTATGACATATGCCAATGTTGTATTCTCCTATGGTGCCGAGAAGTTTATTTCAACTTGTAAGGAAGTGGGTATTGACGGTCTGATTTTGCCGGATTTGCCCTTTGAGGAAAAGGACGAATTCCAGCCGCTTTGCACAAAGTACGGCGTGAATTTGATCTCTCTTATTGCTCCCACCTCCGAGGACCGTATTTCAATGATTGCCAAGGAAGCCGAAGGATTTTTATATGTCGTTTCCAGCTTGGGAGTAACGGGAACAAGGAGTGAGATAAAAACAGATTTGTCTTCCATAATTGATATAGTCAGAAATAATACCGATATACCATGTGCTATAGGGTTTGGTATATCTACACCCGACCAGGCTCAAAAAATGGCTTCCCTCGCAGACGGAGTTATTGTAGGCTCCGCTATTGTAAAGATAGTAGAGAAATACGGCGAGAAGTCGCCTGAGTATGTCGGAGAGTATGTCCGATCAATGAAAAATGCAATCAGATAAATCATTCTATACATCGCAGTTACGCGGTTCTGAGGTTTTTGTGAATTTGCACTATTAAAAATTACAAAATGTAAAGAAAAAGCCCTTTACAGGCCACTTTTGTTACGGAATTGTAACTTTTGAGAGTTTGCACAAATAATTTTCATTTTATTTTCTGTAATAGAAAATAAAAATGTGATTTTTGTTTTTTTGACTTTTTTTATTGTTTGTTTTATACAAAAAGCAAGGTTTGGAAAATTTGACAATTCGCAATGATGTACATATAATAACGAGCGTCGAACGTTTTCAGTCATACTCAGATATCGAATAAACTGTTTCTGATGTCTGCAAAAGGGGATATAGAATGATTCAAACCGGAGGCAAATACAAACTTAAAGGTGTTATACGTAACAGAATAATCGCCACTTTATTTTTGGTGATTGTTTGTTGCGGAACTCTTGTTGCATCTGCAAAGTCGGGATATACGGTGGATGTAGTAGCGGACGGCAAGTCCATTACCGTTAATACATCTGAGCAGTCTGTTGATGTTATTTTGCAGCAGGCAGGCGTTTCTCTCGGTAAAGATGATAAACTTGATACCGCAAGTTTTACTGTCGGCGGTGACTCCAAAGACGGTAACAGACTTGTTATACTAAGGGCTATACCTATCACTATCATTGATGATGGTGAAGAGGTTTCAACAGTCAATGTAGCAGGTACGGTTGCGGATGCTTTACAAAAAGCAGGCGTTACTTGCAGACCTGTTGACAAGATAAATTACAAAGAGAGCGCAAAGCTTGAAAAAGGCATGACCATAGAGATAAAGAGAGCTTTTTCTGTTGACGTTACAGCTGACGGAACTACTCAAACCGTAGAATTCCTTTCGGGAACCGTTGCAGATCTGCTTTCAAGGCTTGAAATTGAGCTTGGAGAGGACGACGAGGTGTCGCCGGGACTTTCAACAGAGCTCAAACCGGGTAAGGAGATAAAAGTTTATCGGGTTACCTATGAGGAGCGTACAGAAAACGAAGTTATAAAGTTCAAGACTGTAAATACAACTTCGGCCAGCCTCTATAAGGGAACTACACAGGTGGAACAAGAAGGTAGAAACGGCGAAAAGACCGTTGTATACAAAGATAAGATAGTAGACGGAAAGGTATCTAAGTCCATAAAGGTATCTGAGGATATAATAACGAAAGCTGTGGATAAGATTGTTGTTTCCGGTACTAAGATTAAGGTGCTTGCATCCGGAACACCATTCTCATCTATACCGCTTCCTTCATGCTACACATTGCGTGATGGTATACCGGTAAATGCTATTGATACAATTACAGGTAAGGCTTCTGCTTATACTGCCGATAAGGGCGATAAGACAGCTTCCGGTGTATCGGTAAAGACGGGATATGTGGCCGTTGATCCGAAAAGGATTCCTTACGGTACTGAGATGTATATTGTTTCTTCAGACGGCAAATATGTTTACGGTTATTGTATAGCTGCCGATACAGGCGGATTTACCAGTAACGGAAGCGGAAGAGTCGTAGACTTGTTTATGGATACAAAGTCCGAATGTTATCAATGGGGAGTAAGAGAGGTTTGCATTTACATCCTCAAGTGGGGTAACGGAAAAGTATAAAGGTAAATTGCAGAATATATAAGATAAATTGCAAAATACAGATAAAGCGGAATGCAGGTTGCATTCCGCTTTTGTTATTATCGCTTTTACATTGCTCGTTTATCTTACCGTTTTTTTATATTGCTTTCCTATCCTTATCTCTTTCTGAACGGCCCTTTGTCAAAGCTCGGATTAAATGCGTAGAAATTCTTTGAATTCAATCTGTCGGTAGCAAGGCGTAATCCCTCACCGAATCTTTGATAGTGCACAATTTCTCGCTCTCTGAGGAACTTTATAGGTTCTCTTACATCCGGATCATCCACAAGCCTCAATATATTGTCATATGATACTCGTGCCTTCTGCTCTGCTGAGAGATCCTCATGGAGATCTGCTATGAGGTCACCTTTTACTCCAATGTAGGCAGCAGTGAAGGGAACGCCACTGGCGGCTACCGGATAAACACCTGTTGTATGGTCTACAAAATATGTGTCAAAACCGCACTTTTTGATGTCTTCAGGAGTCAGATTTCTTGTGAGCTGATAAACTATGGCCCCTATCATCTCCAAATGTCCCAACTCCTCGGTGCCTATATCTGTGAGAAGGCCTTTTAGTTCAGGGTATGGCATGGAGAATCTCTGACTCAAATATCTGAGACTGGCTGCAAGTTCTCCGTCCGGACCTCCGAACTGGCTTATTATTATCTGCGCGTATTTAGGGTTAGGATTTTTTATATTAACCGGATGCTGTAACTTTTTTTCGTAGGCAAACATTAGCAATCATCTCCTTGTGGGTCCCATGGCCACGGGTCGGCAAGCCATTGAGCAGCATCTCCTACGCCGGTGCTCAGCGGACCGAATTCATTTTCAAATTCACATTTGAGTTTTTCGAATCTGGCCACATGCTTTTCATACAATTCCTGGGCTCTGCAATCATCGGAATGCGTGTCCAGGTACATGTGCAATTCCCATGCTGCGAATTGTGCAGCTGATAATTGACGAAGTAACATTTCTCTCCTATTCACAAGCTACACTTCCTCTCAAAAACGGTTTATCCAAATCAGGGAAAAGTGTGCCTTGCATTAAGGCTTCGGCTTCTGTATACATGGTTGTATCTATCTGAAACGGTACATATGCCATTGTAACCGCCGCATTGCTCGGAAGAGCGGGAAGACCGGTGTATCTCATGTTTTCTTTTAGCATAAGATCAACTCCATTTGCGTTTAATCGGGAAAGCATTTGCTTTCCCTTTTTTATCTTATGAGCCGGTCTTGAAATGGGTTCGGATTTGTTTATAATAGATTCTATAGAAAAATTCGCGCAGTCAAGCTATGCTGACAGGGATCAAAGAGGGGTAAACATGATCATAGATTCACATGCACATATATTTCCTCAGATAATAGCCAAAAAAGCTTCGGATAATATAGGAAAGTTTTATGGCTTGCCGATGAGATATGACGGAACCAGAGAACAGCTTTTGGAGGAGGGAAAAAGAGCCGGTGTTGATAAGTTTTTGATTAACTCGGTTGCCACGACTCCGAAACAGGTTGCATCAATAAACAGGTTCATATCCGATTCTGTCGATCTTTATCCGGATGAATTTATCGGATTTGCCACACTCCATCCTTTCAGCGCAACTCTTGAAGAGGATTTCAGGTGGATAGAGGAGCATAATTTTAAGGGCATAAAGCTGCATCCGGACTTTCAGGATTTTGATATAGACTGCCCTGAAGCATATAAGATTTACGAACTGGCACAGGGCAAATATCCTATACTTATGCATATGGGAGATAAAAGGACGCAACACAGTAAAGGTGAAAAGCTTGCCAGCGTCACAAAGGATTTTGAGGGGCTTGATTTTATTGCCGCGCACTTCGGGGGCTATTCCGAGTGGGCGAATGATGCAGCCTATCTCTCGTGTACCGATGTCTACGTTGATACGTCCAGTTCTATGTCGATGTTGCCGACTTATCAGGTGAGGCAATTGATAGATATATATAAACCGGAGAAGGTTATATTCGGAACGGATTATCCTATGTGGGATGCGTCGGATGAGCTGGAGCTTTTATCCAAGGTGGATCTGAGCGAAAGAGAACGTGAAATGATTCTTCATGAAAACTTGGAAAACCTCCTGAAAAAATATTCTTAGCCAGGCTTTAAGTTGATTGATTTGCCTGTATATGGTAAAATACAAAGGCTACAGACCGATTTAAAACGAAAAGTTGGTGTTACCTCAAGTGACCTCTTTACTTAAAAAAATTAAAAAGAACCAGTTCCTGTTCGAGGAATTGGTAAAGCGCGATTTTAAAAGAAAATATAAGAGAACAGTCTTGGGTATGTTTTGGAGTATACTGTCCCCCTTACTCCAACTTCTTGTTATGAGTATTGTATTCGGACAGTTTTTCGGAAAGGGCATGGAACACTATACGATATACCTTTTTTGCGGTAATTTACTGTTTGCCTATTTTAAGGATTCCACAAACGGCGGTATGGATGCTCTGGTCTCCAATGCAAGTATATTTACGAAGGTAAATGTTCCGAAGTATATGTTTTTGCTTTCCAAAAACGTATCATCGCTGATCAATTTCGGACTTACGTTATTGGTCTTTTTCCTTTTTGCGATAATAGACAATATTGATTTCGGAATTCATTTTATAGCTTTATTGTATCCTATCATATGCCTGGTTGTGTTCAATGTAGGATGCGGCTTGATATTGTCAGCACTTAATGTGTTCTTCAGAGATATGAAATACCTCTATGATATATTCACCCTGCTTTTGATGTATTGCTCCGCTATATTTTATGATGTAAATAAAATGGCACCGAGCATGAAAGATCTGTTTTATCTTAATCCCGTGTATTGCTATATAAGATACTTCAGATGTATCGTTCTGGAGGGTGCATTGCCCGGGCTTGAGCTCCATGGACTGTGTGCGCTGTATGCAATGGCTGCACTCTTAATAGGTTCCTGGGTGTACAAGCACTACAATCACAGATTTTTATACTATGTATAGGAGGAAATCGTTATATGGCTATTATTAAAGCGGATAATGTTTCCATCCGATACATTACCGGAGATTTTAAGGATATAGGCCTTAAGGAATTTGTTGTAAGAAAGCTCAGCGGAAACTACCAGGTCAAAGAATTCTGGGCTGACAGGCACATAACATTTGAGCTGGATGAGGGCGATATGCTCGGTATCATCGGGACTAACGGTGCAGGCAAGTCTACGCTTTTGAAGGCTGTTTCCGGAATCATGATTCCAACAGAGGGTCATATGACGATTAACGGAAGTATAGCTGCCTTGCTTGAACTCACCAGCGGATTTGACAAAGAACTCACTGTCAGAGAAAACACATATCTGCGCGGGGCTATGCTCGGATATACAAGAAAGTTCATGGATGAAAAGTATGATGAGATAATAAGCTTTGCGGAGCTTGAAGAGTTCCAGGACCGTCCCTTTAAACAATTGTCAAGCGGAATGAAGAGCCGTCTTGCCTTTTCTATCGCCTGCCTTGTGAAGCCGGATATAATAATTCTGGATGAGGTGCTGTCCGTGGGTGACGGGTCATTCAGAAAGAAAAGCGGAAACAAGATGAAGGAAATCCTTAAAAACGGAGTTACCGGAATTTTGGTTTCACATTCAATAAGCCAGGTTCGCGAGATGTGCGACAAAATCCTCTGGATTGACCACGGAAAACAAATTGCTTTTTCCGATGATGTAAAGTACTATTGCGATGCTTACGAAGAGTTTCTTGTAACTAAGAAAGTCCCGAAGAATGATGAGGATATAAAGAAGCTTGCCGCAGATCATTGTGAGCGGGTAAGGCAGGAAAAGGAAGAAAAGTCGAGGACAGAGGCCCAAAAACTACAGGCGGTACTCGAGGCCGGAACCTCGTCTGCTGCTGTAGAGGCTGCATTGAACATTTTGAAAAAGAGCAGGCCTGAACTTTTGAAAGATACACCCGTTAAAGATACACCCGTTATGAATTGAGGGGGATAGCAAATGACGATTTTATGTACCGGGGGAGCCGGATATATAGGCAGCCACACGTGTGTAGAGCTTTTAAACAGTGGATATGACGTTGTTGTGGTAGATAATCTTTCTAATTCCAGCGAGGAATCGTTAAGGCGCGTAGAAAAGATTACCGGCAAAACCGTTGAATTTTACAAAGCCGATATATTGGACAGGGAAGCGCTTGATAAGCTGTTCTCAGAAAAGCACATAGACGCAGTTATTCACTTCGCCGGACTAAAAGCGGTGGGTGAATCAGTGGAAAAGCCATTGGAATATTATAAAAACAACATAGCCGGGACTCTGGTCTTGTGCGATGTAATGCGCAGATACGGGGTTAAAAACATTATATTCTCCTCTTCCGCAACTGTTTACGGCGATCCCGCATTCATACCCATAACAGAGGAATGTCCCAAGGGCTCTCCCACCAATCCGTATGGTTGGACAAAGTCTATGCTCGAGCAGATCCTGATTGATCTTCATACATCTGATCCTGAGTGGAATGTTGTCTTACTGAGATATTTTAATCCGATAGGAGCTCATGAGAGCGGTCTTATAGGCGAGGATCCGAAAGGTATACCGAATAATCTTGTTCCGTATATAGCCCAGGTGGCTGTCGGAAAGCGTGAGGCACTCGGCGTATTCGGTAATGACTACGATACTCCGGACGGAACAGGGGTCAGGGATTATATACATGTAGTTGATCTGGCAAAGGGCCATGTAAAGGCTTTGGCAAAGCTTAAAGCCGGCTCCGGTGTCAATATTTACAATCTGGGTACGGGGACAGGATACAGCGTTCTCGATGTGCTCCATGCCTATGAAAAGGCGTGCGGAAAAGAATTGCCCTATGAGATAAAGCCGAGAAGAGCAGGGGATATAGCAACTTGCTATTGCGTTGCCACTAAGGCAGAAAATGAGCTTGGCTGGACTGCCGAGAAGGATATATCGGATATGTGTGCCGACTCGTGGAGATGGCAGAGCAATAACCCGGACGGGTATGCTTCAAGATGAACTAAAACCCGAAAATAACAAATAAACAGGATTGCAAATTTTTTCCTGTAGTGATTTAATATATATGTACTTTTCATATGTACTTTTTACTAAGGGCACCACATAGTGGAAACTATGCGCGTGGCTGAAAACAAAATAAGCTGCATCGTGTCGTTGAGCGCTGCACTGCGCAGGCATAACGATTAGGGAATCCGGTTAGAATCCGGAGCAATACCCGTTGCTGTATATGCAGGAGTCTTATATTCGTGGAGTGATCCGGTCATTGGGAAACTGAGAAGGCTGAATATAAGGCGCAGGAACTTCTTTTTGTTCTACAATGCATGAGCCAGAATACCGACGGTGATCGAGACTGAAGGGGGTATTGCGCCATTTTTTAAATAATGCGCGCGGTACCATGGACAGCTTTGGGTGAAAAATAACGGTCACATTGGCATGAGGATATGCCAATGTGACTTTTTTGTTTCAAAATATGGGAAATAAACTACCCAATATGTATAGATGGCTTGACAGATTTTTTAACTGAAAAGCCGAAGTTGGAGGTGACGCAGGTTAAAAATAAAAAAGCAGTCATGAATGTCACGGACTATAATTGCCATAATGACTGCCAAATCCATAATTTTAGGAAGGAAAAGTGAAAAAACTATGAGAAAAAGAATTTTGGCGCTGTTGCTTGCGGCAATCATGGTTCTGGGCGTAATGCCTATAACAATCTTTGCAGAATCAACGGAAGCGCCTGCACCCCAGGCAGAGACAGGTAAGGGCTATTTAAGCGCACTGAGCTTTGCCGACTCA
>CAZIHW010000035.1:0-14952 GCA_964539045.1 uncultured Eubacteriales bacterium
GGCAACTTGTCTGTTACCAACTCAAAAGTTTTACCTAAATCAGAAACACAAACCGTAAGGGCATCGTCACAGGAAGCAGCGTCACAGTCAGAGTTGTCACAGTTTGAATCAGAAGTGATACAAGGCTTAAGAGTTATTTGCGCTGTGAGCGAATTTATGTGAGTATTATCTGTACTAACCACGTCAAATTCAAAGCCTAAGCGTTTCTTTTGTCCTTCGATATCAACAGTCCTGACAAATACATCTTCTATATAAGTAGGCTCTTTTATATCAAGATAAACCTCCCTGTATATGCCTCCGTATGTCAGGTAGTCTATAACATGTCCAAACGGCGGTACATTGAGGGACTCCCTTGAATCAAGTACCACCTTTATGAGGTTTTCTTCTTCACTTTTAGTAGTAGAAAACTTTATATACTTTGAAATCTCCGCCTTAAAAGCCGTATATCCGCAATTGTGCGTGCACACCTCAACGTCATTTACATAAACCTTTGCCTTGTGTGCCGCACCCTCAAAAGTCAAAAACACAAGTTTGTTTTTATACTGGTCGGACAGCGAAAATGTTTTTTCATATACACTTACAAATTGATAACAATCCTCGTTGAAATAATTAAAAGGAGTTATTGTATTGGTATGAGGAAGCCTTACTTTTTCTTTTACCGAAGGCGTATTTTCTTTGTAAAAAATCCAATCATCATTAAGATAAATCATGCGCACACCTCTGCATTAACTTAATTAAATAAACTTGGTTATGTCATATTATTTGGGTCATATAATTATTATAATTAATTTCAAATAAGTGTCAACGAACTCAGGATGCATATCCGGTCAGATAGCGCGTAATTAAACATAAAAAATTCCGACCTTCTGTTTTGAAAGCCGGAATTTTAATTTGTTATTAACTCTCAGAATTAATTCTTGTATTAATTCTCAAATATCAGCCTGACGGCGTGAATCTGATTAATATATACCCTGAGCTATCATGGCGTCAGCAACCTTTAAGAAGCCGGCAATATTGGCTCCTGCCATGTAATTGCCCTCCATACCATACTTCTTTGCAGCTTCATCGCATGCATCAAAGATGCTCTCCATGATACCCTTAAGTCTCTTGTCAACCTTTTCGAATGACCATGAGTATCTGAGTGAGTTTTGGCTCATCTCAAGACCTGATGTTGCAACACCGCCTGCATTTGCAGCCTTTGCAGGTCCGTAAAGTACGCCGTTTGCAAGATATACATCAATAGCTTCAGCTGTTGAAGGCATGTTTGCGCCCTCTGCCACACAATAGCATCCGTTCTTAACAAGAATCTTTGCGCTCTCTTCGTCTATCTCATTTTGGGTAGCGCAAGGAAGAGCGATGTCACAAGGTACAGTCCATACATCGCGGCAGCCCTCATGATACTCAGCCTCAGGATGAACGCCCAGATACTCCTTGATTCTCTTTCTCTCGACTTCCTTAAGCTGCTTTACAAGGGCAAGATCAATGCCGTTCTTGTCATATATATAACCATTAGAATCAGAACATGTAACAACTTTAGCTCCAAGCTGTGTTGCCTTTTCTATAGCATAGATTGCAACATTTCCCGAACCTGAAACAGCAACGGTCTGTCCTTCGAAGGATTTTCCGTTCTTCTTAAGCATAGCATCAGTAAAATAGCACAAACCGTATCCGGTAGCCTCAGTACGTGCGAGAGAACCACCAAAGTTCAAGCCCTTTCCGGTGAGAACGCCTGTAAACTCATTTGTTATCTTCTTATACTGTCCGTAGAGATAACCAATCTCTCTTCCGCCTACGCCGATATCACCTGCAGGTACATCGATATTTGCACCTATGTGTCTGTAAAGTTCACTCATAAATGCCTGGCAGAAGCGCATGATCTCCCCGTCACTCTTTCCTCTCGGATCGAAATCAGAACCACCCTTTGCACCTCCGAGCGGGAGTGTGGTCAAAGAGTTCTTAAAGATCTGCTCAAAACCAAGGAAGCTTATGATAGAAGCGTTAACTGAAGGATGGAAGCGAAGTCCTCCCTTATAAGGTCCTATAGCATTGTTAAACTCTATACGGAAGCCACGGTTTACCTGAGTATTGCCCTCATCATCTACCCAAGTTACTCTGAACTTTATAGCTCTGTCGGGCTCGATAAGACGACCGAGAATATCTGCTTTTACATACTCCGGATGCTGCTCGATAACAGGCTCCAAAGTCGAGAATACTTCTTTGATAGACTGAAGAAATTCCGGCTTATCTCCGTCCTTTTGTACTGCTTTTGCAATTGTGTTTTCAATGTACTGATTCATGGTTCTGACCCCTTTGTCAAAAAATATGTAAATAGGATACCATGTTAAAGTGCTAAAGTCAACAAAAAATGAAAGAAGGTTTACACCCTCTTTCATTTTTTTTGCTTTTTTTCTGTTTTACACTATAATTTTGCAATTATAGGTTTCAAATCTTGTGATTTTTCACAGTAAGTGTCGATAATTATGTGTCGAAAATCCAACCTGTGTTAATCAGCATCAGGAAGAGCGCAGATCATATTAACCATATCTTTGTAGTACTTATGATATGTATCGGCATCCTCGCCGACTCCCATATAGGAAGTATGATCCTTCCACTCCTCAGGCATTACATTCCATATACCCGGCTTTATATCCATACCGTCTTTATACTCAACAAACGGCTGTCCGTCAGGATGATGAGCTGCCATAACATTTACTATACCGTCGTTAGGCTGCCAATCCTTGCCATGAGTTGAGTCTTTGTAAAGACATTCAAAAGGAGAGAATAAACGAAGCGGGAACCATATATCCTTTGTAGGAATCTCAATACCGAACTTTCTGCGTGTTCTGCGTCCGTAATATGAGAAATAATATATATTGTCATATATCTTATAGTTCTTCATACACTCGACAGCGCCTTTTGTAGAAAGCTCATAGAATATATTATCCTTCTCGAGGTTAACTACATGTTTTATGGCTTCCTTGTTAAACTTTATGTGCTTGGTTTTGCTTGTGAAACCGAATCTGTCAAGCTTGAAATCATAAAATCTGGAAAACCAAGTACCGGAAGTTAAGTTACCTATACCATAGAGAACTGCAGCCATAGGCTTAACGAGCGGACGTCCTGCATCAGGAAGTGTAACACCGTTATGTGTACCTGCCAGGGTCACGCATCCGTGAATCCAATTCTTCTTTCCGCCTTCAAACAACGGGCTCATATCGGAATCACCGGCAGCTCTCTCCTCAGGGTCGCCTTCTGCAAGAAGGTGTATAAGAGTGCGGACTGTAGGTGCGCCGAAGCTATGTCCTATAAGATTAACCTTTTGAATCTTTCCGGCTTCATCGAGCTCACCCCAATTCGGAACGTAACCCGGATAGGTCTCACCGAAACGTTCATGGCCGTAACGCTCTGAATGTACCTTACCGAAATCAACTCTTCCTCCCTTTATCATTGCATACAGTATGCATGCTCTGTCCCACATGCTGGAAAAAGGTCCGATATGAGGGGTGAAGCAAGGCTCGCCTTCCTCCAAAATAGCTATTCTCGCATTTCCTTTCCACATACCCATGCACGGCATGAACTGGTTTATCTTTGATTCAGTTCCCCAACAAAGAAATCCGTGTATAAGTATAACAGGATAATTGTTATTCTTTTTCATAAACATACCTCCTTAAGAATTCTGAAAAGTATTATGCAAAAGTATAATGTATACATTTTAACACAAATTGATATGATTAGGTATAAATATATTTTTTCCGGTGTAAAAAAGTGTGTAAGTTAATTGTGCAAAATAACAACACTACATTACCCTGACGGCCGATTTGCAATAAGTGTTTTCCGGTTTGCAATAAGTGTTGTATTGTGTTAAAATACATATCACTTTGTTTGTCTATATATATCTTTCTGTGTACAATTCTGTATTATTTTAAGGTTTTTGGGGGTTAGTGATTTGAGGCTTATCAGTGACGGTTTGTCAATACGCTATAAAGTTGAAAAGCTCGTTGCACAGCAATATGGTGTTTCAAAGTCAAGTTTCATCATTTACATGGTACTGAGAGTTATTGTTTTAGCTATTGCTATACTCTCTCTTGTTAACGGAAGATATGAGAACGTGTGGCATTGCGTACTCACTCTTGTTCTTTTCTGTTTGCCCCCGTTTTTCGAGAGAAACTTCAAAGCAGACTTACCAACCGTGTTTGAGGTTATTATTTTGTTCTTCATCTTTGCCGGAAATATCCTGGGAGAGATTTTCGCCTTCTACATAATAATACCCTTCTGGGATACAGCTCTCCACACGATTTATGGTTTTATTTTCGCTGCTCTCGGATTTTCTCTCATAGATATACTTAACAAAGAGCAGGATTTCAAATTCAAGCTATCCATCCCGTTTTGCTGTATCAACTCATTAGGCTTCACGCTCGGCATTGGTGTGCTTTGGGAGTTCTTTGAGTTTGCAATGGACTTCTTCTTTGATAAAGATATGCAAAAGGATACTATACTCAACAGCTTCAACACGGTTGTGCTTGATGAGACAAATTCAAACATACCGATAGCCGTAGACAATATACGAAAAGTTGTTATAGACGGCAAAGCTTTTCCGTTTGAAGGTTATCTGGACATAGGACTCTATGACACAATGAAAGACCTTGCGGTTGCAGCTTTAGGCGCTGTCATATTCTGCTTTTTCCTTATTCCCTATCTCAAAACCAAGGGCAAAAGCAAAATTGCATCAATCTTTATCCCCGTGAGACGAAACTGGGTCGAAGAGCCGGCGGAAGTAGAGGTTGACCTTGCTAAGCATATTATAAATCTCGATACAGAATTCGAACAGTATCGCTTAGAAAATGAAGCTAAGGAAAATGCCAAATCTGAAGAAAAGGCTGAATCCGAAAAGAAGCCTAAACCAAAAAAGACTAAATCTGAAAAAAAGAAAGATAAAGAGGTTGATTGATTTTGACCAATCAGGAAAACGGAAAAATTACATTGTCAAAGGCATATAAGCACTTCCTGACCGTTACAAAGCATAGAAATTTGGTTATGCTGAATTGCTTCAGGGCAGGGATACCGGTGCAGGGTCTTAAGCATGACCTTTCAAAATATTCCCCCAGTGAATTTCTCGTTGGTGCCAAATACTATCAGGGTGATCACAGTCCGAATGATGCCGAACGCGCCGCAATGGGTTACTCTACCGCCTGGATGCATCACAAGGGTATAAACAAACATCATTTTGAGTATTGGACGGATTACAACACAAAGACGCGTCGAATTTCTCCGATGCCGATGCCCTACAAATATGTTGTTGAGATGTTTTGTGACAGAATTTCAGCTTCCAAGATATATTTGGGAAAAGACTACACAGATAAATCCCCGCTTAAATACTTCAGCGGTCACAACTACAACGATCTTATGGACAGCCAAACCCACGAGGAACTTGAAGAGCTTCTTGTAATGTTGGCTGAGAAGGGCGAAAGAAGTACCTACAAATTCATTCGCAAAAAGCTAAAAGAAAAGAGACACTCATAAGCAAATATATAGATGAAGATATAGAGAAGATATAGGAAAGATTCAGAAAAATATAAAGACATATAGAAAAACAGATATTCACTCCTTAAAACGGGTGAATATCTGTTTTTTATCTACTAAGATCAATATAGGGATTAATCAACCTTTATAAGTTCAAACTCCCCTATAAACGGAAGCTTGCGTGCCTTATGAGTAGCTGCATTTACAATACCCTGTATGAAAAGTATGAACACAAACAATCCTGCCAATCCCATAATACCGCTCGCAAGTAAGCTTACTATAAAACCGAAGTGTGAACATATGCCGACAATCACACCGGAAACGATTGAGTAAACTATTTCCAGGATAAACAGGTTTAGTCCTTGAGCGGCATGGAACTTAGCAAACTTTGAATTCGGAGCCGCTATTAAAGGAACAATGAACAGTATTCCGAAATAAGCTATAACTGCAAAGAATATATTGTCCTCTACGTCCTCCTTGTCGAATTCATCTGTATTGTCTTCAGCGTTTTTGAATTCGTCTACGACCTTATCTACAACCTCATTAACTTTTTCCGAAGCACCCGACTTCTTTTCTGAATCATCTGACTTCTTTTCTGAAGTGCATTTCGGGCATACACCGTTCTCATTAAGTTCTGTTCCGCATTCTGTACAGAAAGCCATTACTTAGTACCTCCTATGTAAATAATTTCGTCGTTCATCTGAACACTCGGATAAGACTGGAGCTTTCCGGTTGGATCAAATGAAATTATGCAATTTTCTTTCTCATTATCTATTATTACGAAAACAATATGCGACTCTTCCACGTCAACATTGTTATCTTTGAGAATGTCCATCAAACCCTTGCTTCCCGGTTTTGCAACCTCCGTTACAGGTTCAACCGCCTGTGAGGTGGGCTCCGGAACGGCCTGAGTGGTAGGCTCAGAATCCGCCTGCGTTGTGGGTTCGGTATTAAACTCGGCATTCCAAAGAGTTTTAAAATCTTCAAATGATGATATACCATCGGGATTATAAACATAGTTTACCTTGGGTATCTCAATCGGTTCTGTAGTTTTCTCTTCTTCCTCTTCCTTTTCTTTGACTTCTTTCAAAACATCAGGAAGCTCTCTGAAGTTATCAAGATCCTTTAAGTCATCTACTTCAAAGAAACTAAATACACCGTTTGTCCTTGCATCTGCCCACTTTATTATCTCATTTTGTTTTACATCCAAATAAATGTACGACACTCCTGTTATGATAGCAACCAGTAGGATCTCTATAAGGAAGAAAGCAATGCAAGCCCTGGAAAAATGAATCCTGTTTTTATTCTTAGCTGCGCCCAATGCCCAAAGCAATACACAGATTATATTTATGCCCGGTATCAAAAGCAATATAAATGCCCTGAGAAATTGACCGGTTGTCATAACCGCATTTCTTTTTTGCTCTCTCTGCTCTCTCTTTTGCTCTTTACTTGTCTTTGCTGATCCGCTTTCTTTGGTATCAGCGGCAGTTTTCTCTTCAACAGTAGATATCTCTTCTACAGTAGATACATCTTCTATGACCGCAGGTAATTTAACTTCTTCCACAACCTCTGCTTGAACTTCTTCGTCAGGAGCCTCCTCAACAGGTGCTTCCTCGACCGGAGCTTCTGATACGGGTGCCGGAGCTACTTCCTCAGCCGGAGTTTCCTCAGCCGGAGTTTCTTCCACAACCTCTGCAGGGGCCTCTTCAGGCTCTTTATCGGAAGAATCTTTTACTTCATCGGCAGAAACAACCTCTGCAAGTACCTCTTCTGCCTCATTTTCGGAAACTGTTTCTTTTGCTTTATTAGTTTTTTTCTCTTCCGGTTTCAAAGAATCATCCATATTCTTCTTCTTTGCCATAAAAATTCCTCCCGTTCTCTCAGCCATCAGGCTTATTTGTAAAGGATATTTACATCCACTGCACCATTTATACCCGGTATCACACCGGTACAGCTACATTGCCACATCTTATATGAGCCTTCGTAACCCGTCGACGCAGTATTTGTATAATGCGCAAGCCAAACCGGATATTCATCTTCCGGAAGCCGCCACAAGGTCTTCTCTAAATAGTACTTACTGGAATATATCATGCCGTCGTAACCGGCCGATTTTACAGTATCAAGAAAGGCCTTCGCACAGGCGTTAAATTCATTAATACTTATCTTCAATGAAGAAAGCCTCGACCACGATTCCCAGTCATATGCCACCGGCATATCGAGCTTGCAATTGTTCTCTTTAAGTGTTTTTACAACGAATTTCGCCTGTTGCCTGGCCTCGTCTACAGTCTTGGCATATGAGTAGTAGTAAACACCGACATTCAGTCCGGCAGCCTTTGCATTGTTATAGTTTTGCAGGAAATGACTGTCCAATGTCGGTTCACCTTCAAAGCCATCCTGAACACCGAGCCTTATCATGGCAAACTCAATGCCGGCTGACTTTACCTTGTTCCAATCAATGTCACCCTGCCATTTCGAAACATCAATACCAATGGAATTGTTGTCATTTTTAAGTGAGGAAAAAATGTCCTCTATCCTGGTAGCAGCTGTGGGTGTCGGTTCGACGACCTCCTCCTCAGAGTCCTCCTTCTCCTCAACCACATTCAAAGTAAACGGAAATCTCGATACGTTTCCGGACTTGTCCGACGCCACCCTGGTAAGAGAATAAGAACCGACCTTGTTCAAATCATATGTACCCTCTATGGTCAACTTAACCGTGTTGTCAACATTGTCAATACATATCATAGGTCCCGGCACCGTTTTCGCTCCGAGTTTAACTGATACGACAGAGCCGGTAACAAAAATCGGAGCTTCCGTATCCGGAACTACCGGGGCAGCTGTAGTAGTTTCCTCTTTAGTAGTTTCCTCTTTAGCCACGGCATTGACCTTTATGTATCCGGAGTCCGATAACAGATTGGGTTCTCCTGTTTCAAGGGGAGCTTTAATCAATGTAACAACACAAATAACCACGGCACATAAAAACAGTGACATGGTTAATGTGTATCTTAAAACTCGCATTGTCTTCTCTGAAAATCTCATTTTACTTTAACTGAAATTTATAACTGAATTTTTCTTTATCTGAACTGAACTCTATCAGAACTTTATCTTAACTGAACATTGACAGAATAGAGCTAAGCTCTCCCTGCGTATTTGCCTGTATTTGTATCTTCAATGCATATCCTTGGACTTCGGCAAAGATAACCTCATTATAGTACTCGAATCCCGAGCCCATAGTCTTCTTGTATATGATGCCCTTAAAGTCTCTGCCGCCCAATGACAGCGAAACATTGTCATCAACCATTGAGTTATTCATGCCGCCTGTAGCTAATGTAATTGTGGAAGCCATGGCGTCTTCTATAGAATTATAGCCGTAGTACGACATGACCTCATATGAGATAATAACACTCTGAGACAGGTTCTCACTTGAAGCGGAAAAATCCTTAGGATGTAAAAGAGCTGTAGTTGTCTTTTTGGTATCCTCTACCGGTGATAAAACCCAATCACTCGGTGCTGTGAATGTTATTCCGGAAAAATTGCTGTGATAAGTAGTACCCTCTACAGTACCGAATTGAAAGTTTTTTGTAACCTCCATAGCTTCTGATCTGTTTTTTAGCTTTCCCGTAAAACTGTTCGAATTAGTTGTTTCACCACCGGAGGAAAAAGCACCCGGAAGATTGCCCTGGGTCTGAGAAGCTGTGGTAGTATCCGTATCTACAAACTTATCAACCATTTTAATAAAAAATGCTGTGCCGGCTATAATGCAGACAATGAAAGAAATTATCAGGAATATACCCACGCCCAAAATGAGCTGCTGCGACTTATCTGTATCGCCCGCAGAGGCCTGTGCCCTTTGAAGCTGTTCATTCAAATCTCCGCGCATTATTACTTTTCCTTCCCGTTAAGAATATCAATCATCTTTCCGACATTGTCAAGAGAATCTGAAAGCACCGAAATATCTACAAAGTAGCCGTTCAATTCCCTGACAAATTCGTATTCGTAAAACGTGTAGTCGCCCAAGCTTATCTGAGCCGCCAATTGCGAATACTCTACACCGTTAAGATTTATTTTTGAATCTTCCGCAAACTTAACATTAAAGTCTTCGTATCCTTCGCCCATTGAATCTATTGTTGACTTCAAAAATTCATTAAAATCGGCAACATCGTCACAGTCTGAATAGTATTCTTTGTTATGGTAATCTATCTCTATACTTGTTCCCGTGAGATTGTTAACGGAATAAAAATCATAAACAACAATGTGGTTTTCTATCTTATCTTTGCTGATACCTGCTTCGGCATACATGTCATAGAGTTCCCTTTGCGAAGCCGTTTCAAATGCGGAGGGCAATGTAAATTCTATACCGGAGAATTCGCTCTTGTAGTGGTTAGTCTCCACGTCTGTTTTACCCGGTATAAACTTGTCTGTCCCCGCAAAATCTTCATAAGGACTGTCATCATGATCATAGTCGTAGTCATAGTCATAATCATAATCGTGATCATAATCGAAATCATAACCGAATTCGTTTGAAAACTCATTTTCAAACTGGTCTTCAAAATTCTCAAAATATCTCTCAAACTCTTCGAAGCTTTCAAAATCTTCACTGTTGTATCCAAACTCATCTGCCACTTCTTTGAAAATCGCTTTGACTCCGAAAAAGCCTCCCACTACAACAATCGTGCTGCACAAGAGTACCACTAAAATAATAATAATCGCTTTTTTTGTCGTATTCGACTTTTTGGGTTCACCTGTAGTGTTAGAAGAATTTGATGATGAACTTCCATCGTTTATATAATTTGAACTTTCTGAGACATGTGTAGTTGAATTTACTGTACAATGTTCGTTTTTTGCGCCGCAATATCCACAATAGACGTCTTTCTCCGAGATCTCTTTTTCACAATAAGGACATATCATAATCTGTTACCTCCTTTTAACTAAGACAATCTTAACACATTATAGGTTAAAAGTATAGTTAATTAAAAAAAGAAAAGTTACAAAAAACTTAAAATTCGCATTTCGTCGGGCTAATCAAAAAAATCCATAATCGTCCGTGATTTGGCGAGATTATGGATTTCTTGTTTGATGTTTTATTTACTGCAGTTTTACACAGCTGTTCATCTTGCTGTTTTAAGAAGTTTTTCAATAGCGGCAAGCTTTGTGCTGATAATCAGAAGATCGGTAGCATCGGACAATTCCTCAACGGTCGGGAAAGTCGGAGCTATTCTTATGTTCTCATCCTTCGGATCCTTTCCGTACGGGAATGTTGCGCCTACTTTTGTGAGAACTACACCACCCTCACTGCAAAGTTCATATACTCTTTTTGCACAGCCTTCCATAACATCAAGGCTTATGAAATAGCCACCTTTCGGCCTACTCCATTTTGCTATGCCGAGAGGAGCAAGTTCTCTGTCAAAGGCATTGAGCACAACCTCAAATCTCGGTGTTATAATGTCCGCCAATATATTCATATGAAGCTCTACCCCGTGCAAATTTTTGAAGTACAGCACATGCCTGAGCTGATTTGCCTTATCGTGTCCTATGGTCTGAATCTTACATCTGTTCTTTATGTAAGCCATGTTCTCGGCATTGGCGGCCATAGCTGCGACACCGGCACCGGAAAATGAAATCTTCGATGTAGATGCAAACATAACAGCTCTGTTTGGATTGCCGGCTTTTTCGCACTCCGCCAGAAGTTCGAGAAGCTCGTCATGAGCCCCATTGAGATGATGAACGCAATATGCGTTATCCCATATAATACGGAAATCCTCAGCAGTCTCCATTTTTGCAAGTCTTCTTACAGTGTCATCAGAATATGTAACGCCCGTCGGGTTTGAGTACTTAGGTACACAGAACATACCCTTTACAAGCGGATCTTTTACGAGCTTTTCAACAACATCCATGTCAGGACCGGTCTCAGTCATCGGTACATTTATCATTTCTATGCCCAGATATTCAGCTATACCGAAATGTCTGTCATAGCCCGGAACGGGACAGAGAAACTTAACCTTACCCTGTTTTGACCAGGGCTCCGTAGTTTCGGAGGCACCGAGAGCATAGCACTGGAGTATATAATCGAACATCAACGTAAGACTGGAGTTGCCACCTATGAAAATCTTTTCTGCCGGAACACCGAGTATATCGGAGAAAAGCTGCTTACACTCCGGGAGACCATCAGGACAGCCGTAGTTCAGACAATTTATCCCGCTTTCCGTCTTGTAATCGATTTCCGAATTAAAGGCGTCAAGAATGCCGATAGCCTCTTCAATCTGACCATCAGATGGTTTTCCGCGTGACATATCGAGTTTCAAATCTCTGGATTTGAACATAGCGTACTCATGATTAAGTTTTTCCTGCTCAGCAAGAAGCTCCTGCTTTGACATCTCACTGTAATTCATCAACAAATGCCTCCAAAAAGAATCGTTAACATAAAACGACTCAAATATCAAACTGCAATAAATATACTCTAAAAGGGAGTATTTTGCAACAATATTTGCAATATATTTTGCAATATACATATCAACATCTTGCATTTTGACACAAAACAAGCATGACTATGAGTAAAAACTCATACTTTTACACATTATATCAGGCATTACCCTGACCAGTCCGTCTGATTTCAACCTCAACTTCTACGGTAACATTATCCGCACCTATGGATTTTTTTACTTCATCGACTCTACCCTTGCAATATGACGGATAGAAAATCCACACTCTTCTTCCAAACTTGAAAACGTCACAGTTATTTTCGTCAAGACATTTTTCAAGTGTATGACGAATCCCCTTATATATTTTATTTTCGGCGTTTTCGGCTATCTTTTTGCTGTCTTTCTCATTCACAGATATATCGTTGTGTGATTGCACCTCAATTATATCGGTAACGCAGTGCACTTTCACAAAAAACTCAGGTTCATCCTCTACCCTTACCTTTACTGATGAGTTACTGTCAACTATCCTCAAAGTAGCTAATCCTATTTTTTTATTATCCACATTCATGGTTCCGCCCTTAACCAGATCATTAACAAAAAGCATACTTCTCACTTCTTCCAGGGACAGAAAAAAAGTGGGCTTTTCTTTTTCTAAAACTGCAAAACCATCGATATATGCATATTCCTCTTTTTCATCTTTCCTGATGTTCAGGACGGGTAAACACGTGGCGGAAAAATCATCCTTAACCATGTTAGTTACTGTGGCAAAATCTACTTTTTGTGTATATCCGTTTATATCCCCTGATTCCAGCAGGGTCTGGAGTTCTCTTGCAGGGAAAGATGCATTGCCCTCTTTGGATTTTATTATATCCTCTGCCTTACAGTCCTTTGTGGAGGCTATGAGTACATTAGAACGGGTTTTATAATCCCTTAAGAAAAAATCCGTTGTATTGGAAATCCCCTGATACAGAGCCTCTTTTCCGATTATAACAACTCTTTTCTGTGAGTATACAAGTGATTTTCCGACTTCAAGAGTCAACTTTTCCATTGCAGAGGCAACACTGTCTCCGCGAACTTTAAGCACCTTTGTGAGATTACCGGACTCACTTTCCCCCGTGCCGGCCGACATCGAAATGTCAAAGATTTCCGCCGTCAGCACATACTCTTCCTTCTCCGTGTCATAGTCTATTCCGATACCCTGTATTACAGTTGTGTTTTTTATATCATATTCCGCATATAAAAATCCGTTGAAAGAGAAAATGAGGATAAAGAACAGCATAACTATCAAGAATTTAGTAAGTGGCTTCAATTTTTGCACTCTCCTTTCCGGTAATCTCTGTTTTTTCCGCCATTTCACCTGATTTGAGTTTTCCTGCAGATAATTTTTCCGCAGATAATAAGATAAGCGGCAGAACTATCACAGTAACAGCATACATAATCGCAAGGCTGCTTACGTTGGAAATGATTTTCTGAACAATTGAGCTTTCATGAGCAATAACAGTTAATAATCCGAGCAAAACAGCAAAAATCATGAGTGAGTCATTTCTTCTAAGGCGTGTAAACACGGTTTTCAGGCAAAGTCCCCCTATATAGATGTGCATTGAAAGTCTTACAAACTCGCACACCACCCATGCCGCCGTAAGCACGGCATCGAGACGCTCCAAAAATCCGATTGAGGTCATTGAAGTGAGTGAAAAGAAAGGAAAAATTTGTGTGTCCAAGTACTCACCGAGCACGCCCACCTGCCAAAGTATCATCAGTAACATAAAGCCGCAAGTTATAAATATCCATGGATATACACACATTAGCTTTTTACCTTTGATTTTATCCTTCAGGAGCAATGGATACAGCACCTCTATAGATATGCCCAGCGAATAAAACGATGACTTTAAAGGCCGCTCAACCCCATAGTAAAGGAAGGGCGTAAAATTAGTAATTTCGAAACGCGCCAATGTTGCGGCAAGTATAAATACCAGGCTCAGAACTACCGCCGAAAAGAATATCTCAGCTGTCCTGCCCAGGACGTCAAGACCCATCACCACGCAGTAAAGACATGCGATTATCAATATGACCAGGAAAAATCTCAGGTTTGATTGAGGGTATATGACAGAGGTAGTGAATATCTCAAAGCGCATTATTGTGCGAAAAGCTAAATACATGATAGTCAAAAAAATCAAAACCGCACTTATTTTTCCAAAGCCTTTTGAAACCTCGGTGCACCTGGAAAGAAAACCGTTCTGATTGCTGTCACCCATAAGGATTCTGACAGCAAAAACACTGACCAGAATCATAACGGTGGAAAACACGGCCTGCACAAGCATATCTGATATATTGAAATTTCCCGATAATGGAGACATATATATCAATGTAACTATCACCCTGCTAAGCCACATCAGCATGAACAGTTGAAGCGCGGTTATGCTGTCGGTTCCCGTTTTAATCATCTTGTTACCTCCTTATTCAGCGTCTCGTTTGTCTGTATCTTTCTTCCCATCTTTAACCAACTCTGACGGTAGATAACGTCACGCATAGCAGGAAGTATGAGCGGCGCTACGGGAGATGTGAACGGAACTCCGTATGGGTTGATTGCGGTCATATTCACCACCAATATTATGAAACCCAAAAGCATACCGAAGATTCCCATTGTTCCGCCTATGACTATAAATACCAAACGTAGAACAGCCACTGAATTGTATATTGAAGGCATTACAAAAGAGCTTATTGCCGTTATTCCTACCACGATCAGCATAGGAGCCCCGATAAGCCCTGCAGTTACCGCGGCATCACCTATTACAAGGGCTCCGACTATAGATACGGCGTGCCCTACGGTTTTGGGCATGCGAAGTCCTGCCTCCCGCATTATTTCGAAGATCAGATGTATAGCAAAAGCCTCCAGCATTATCGGGAAAGGAGTTCTGAGTTCTGCACTCAAAATACTGTATAGCATATCCCCGGGAAACAGTTCCTGATGAAATATGGCAATTGCCACATAGAGGCCCGGAAGACATATGCTTAT
>CAZIHW010000036.1:0-4206 GCA_964539045.1 uncultured Eubacteriales bacterium
CTATTTGGTATGCGCATAGTTGTCAAAGCCGCCGGGAATGACAGCTCCCACCTCAGGCATAATGTCGACGCGCTCATCTTTAGGAGCTTTGAGAACCATCAGAAGCCCTCGGCATATGTTGCCAAGCTTTTGCGAAATATCCTCCTCTGTAAAGTGCAGCGTACCTGTGGCGCAAAGGGTGGCAAGACCGTGGTTGTATATCCACAGATTCTCGTAGAGCCAATCGGCCTCAGACGCATCTATATGAAATGTAGTCATAATGGCCGAGCGGATCTGTATCATGTGCTCCTCATGCCTCAGAAACTCGATAGCGCTGTTCTGCTCGGTCTTTTGCATAAAGATCAGGCGAAACAGATTTGGCTCCTCGGTAGCAAAACGGACACTCTCCATGCCGTATCCTTTGAAAGGCGGCGTCATGGAAAGTCCGCGCTCGACATACTCATTGTAAATTTTCTTGGCTTCTTCAGTTGCGGCGTCACGAAGTTCCTCAACGGTATTAAACCATGTGAACATAGGGCGGGTTGAGGTGCCCATACGTTTACCGATCTCCTTTGCTGTTATAGCCTCCGCACCGCTGTCGCGGACAATATCCACAGCAACTGCTATAATCTCTTCTTTTGTAAACTTGGCCTTCGGCGGCATTATATCACGTCCTTTTGCAATTTGCGTTATGCAATCGTCGTTATGCAATCTTTATTATATTTTCTATTTTTTCATTTGTCAACAGATATTCCGAAAATATGTACCGCTTTTACCTCTCCGAAGGATCCTGTTGAACCCCCTGCTTATATCAGCACCAGCCAGATCAGCTTGGAGATGATATGTGCTCCGGCGTGACCAATCATGGCGTACTGAATACCGTACTTACGGTAGAGCCATCCAAAGGCAAGTCCGAGACCGCCGTTAAGAAGAAAACAGCGAAGCAACACAAGGGGCGTCAAAGTTCCGAACATGGAGACGGTGGTAGGCAGATGTCCCGCCGCAAAGAGCAATGCACAGAGAATATTAGCTACAATAAATACTCCTTGAGGGATATCCTCTTTGGCACGGTTCCTGAAAAACAGCTTCCAAATCAGAAATGACACTAGGGACATGAGAAATAAACGAAGCAACACTTCCTCTATGATTCCACCATAAAAAATGGAAGAGATCCAGTTGTCCGCCCTGCGAACAAGAAGTCCGCTGTCATAGCTCTGCGCCACCTGTGGAATCCATCGCCCGAAGGACCAATAGTCCAGTGAGAAGAACACGCCGGCACCTAAAGTAACTCCCAAGGCCGGAAGCAGTTTCTTCTTTTCCAACCCCAGCGGGCGCATCAGTCCCACAGCGCGGGATAAGACATATCCCACGAAGCCGCAAACAAACGCCAGCACACTGCTCTCGACAGCGGCTATAAAATACAACGGCGTAGTGCCACCCAACTGGGAAATCACGGTCTGCCGCAGTTCCTCCGGATAAGATTCCAAGGCATAGCTACCGGTACACCATCCGCCCAAAAAGGCAAAGGGTATAAGACACAGGGCAAACAAGAGCGGTGCTCTCCAATTTTTAGTTTTCATATTCATATTTTTTCCTCCTCTATTATTTTCCGGGAGTTCCGGTGTCAGAGCTGTAAAACATTTATAATATTGCTGTATTTAAAAGAAAAACGCAGAGCCATATCCCATTTGGGATTCATAGGCTCTGCGTCTTTGCGTCCGGCTCTCTTATTCTTGTCGTGACAAACCCACTTACACTGACCAACACCTCCTGCTTACACTTGGGACAGAACAGGAGGAAATTTTTAAGCTCCGTATCCTGTCGTAGCTTCACTCGGGTTTTACCCCCACAGGAAGGACATAACAGCCACTTTTCTGTTACATTCATTCTCTTCACTTCCCTTTCTGAATCCGTGCCATACGGCGATTTTTGACGGTCAAATGCAATGTAAAGCTCATGGATTTTCCTCTTCCACGGGTGCAGAAATAAAAGAAATACTCCGTTCTTTTCCGCCTGATTTTTCTCCGTATTTGTCCATAACAGCGCCAATATCCTGCAAAAATGCGTCAAATTCTTCATCTGTCAGGCAAAACATACGGGTCCTCAAGCTTAAACGGTCTTTTTTGGGGTCTGCGTCCGTTTTTTTGCTGTATGCTTGAAATCTGGTATAGATCTCCATTAAAAATTGATATGCTACATCTACAATGCCGCCGTTTTCAATCTCCGTGAATTTGTCTTGATTTATCATCAACAGTCTTTCCAGACTTCCTCTCACTTTCCGTTCTTCCTTTACCATTAGCACTTCTTCTTTAAGTAGAATATTGATATGCCTATACAGCGTAGGTGTAGGAATATTTTGGATAGCTTCTGAAATCTGTTTTGTCGTTGCTTCTCCGTGAATCTGCAAATACTGCATGACCTGTATTCTTATCGGACTTGATAGGATCTCGATGAGTTCCATGTCTTCCACCGCCTTTCTCACTTTTGATTATATTATCAATTGTGATAATAGTCAAGCAGTAAAATCATTCTTCATCGTCTAAACTTACATTTGGATAAACAAAAAAGACGAAGATACTTTTATCAGTATCTTCGTCCTTAACTTATACAGGGTCGGTATTTATAATTCTGTTTTCAGTAGCTTTTCTTTCCGGTTAAAAAAATTCCAACGACTGACCCGATAAATATGATCGGTGCTATTCTGACAAAGAACCATTCGATAGAATGAAAACCGACTCCTAAAACAGCAGTTTCAGGATTACTGTAATCCCAGCCCAGGTATGGACTGTTTAATAAAAATAAAGCTATAAAAATGATTACTGTAATAATACATAATGCGATTAGTAACCAATGAACTATTTTTCTCTTCTCATTCTTTCTTTGTGATAATTGCAAGTTTATTATCTCTAATTTTTCAGAGATTGCTTTTATATCATCAACTTCATGATCTGAAATAGTTTCTCCAAGCAAAGTGCTTACAGGTGTTTCAACAACTCCTTTCGTAGCCCGACCGCGAGCATTCGCGCCGTTGAGCTACAAATATCATATAAAGAACTTTACATTGCTACAAGCAATGTATATTAACATTCCTTAGTATTTTTTAGTAATTTCGCAAGAGAACCATATTTATAAAATTCCATAACTGTAGATTTCATATTAGGAGATACATAGTTCAAATCGGCCCCATACTCACACAACAAATTTAATATTTTCGATAAATCTTCTTGCAATTCCTGAGTGAAAATTTTGTCATCATTTTCAATGTTTTCCGCATAATTATAACTGGGCAGTATTTGTGTTGCTTGTAAGCAAAAACGCCAAATAGCTGAATTGCCATGAGAATCCGGCTTATTTAAATCCGCACCTGCTGATAACATTTTTCTTAGAATGTTAAGTGTTGTTTCGGCTCTTTCTTTCGTTGAATAAACTTTTAATCCCATATATTTGTTATTTGTATTCCAACGACTATTCATTACTGCAGCATTTATTGCATCATGTACTACAGGGGCTCTCCAGGAGTTACAGCAATTTGTATCTTCCATGAAATTCAAATCTGCTCCCATATCAATCAGGTATTCAGCAATCTCAAAGTTCCCTGTTTTTAGTGCTACTTGCAAAGGTGACTGCCCGTCATCTTTTTTAGGTGGTTGTTTTGCAATGCAATTTACTAATTCCGGCTTGTCTGAAATTATAGTTTTAACCGTATCTATATCATTTCTTCTGATTGCGTTAAATAATTTTTTCATTGAAATTCTCCTCCAACTCTACTTCACAATTTAATTGTAATTTATCAGTGGGATAATTATATCATTTTTTCGCCAACTAGTCAGTACATCTTGGTGTGGCTAAAATAATATAAAAAGTAGTTGATATTTTGTAGAAATCAACATATAATATTTATACAGATATGAATCTGTTGCACGAAGTGCATTAATATTTGGGCTGACCGCAAGGTCCTGGTCCACCGGCTGGCGGGGATTTACCCCGCCATTTTTTATATATTGAAGTGGAGGTTGCATGAAGGAGAAAGTACTTAGTGTTTTTATAGATGAATCCGGAGATTTTGGACAGTATAATCCGGCTTCCCCGAATTTCTATGTTGCAATGGTTTTACATAATCAGGAAATAGATATTTCAAAAAATATTGAAGCATTGGAACGACAGGTGAGTAATTGGGGATATCCGGAGCATACAATTCATACAGGTCCGTTAATCAGGCGTGAAAGT
>CAZIHW010000037.1:0-9261 GCA_964539045.1 uncultured Eubacteriales bacterium
ATTGCCCGTTTTCAGGACGACGCTGTCTTTAACATTCGGACCGAGATACGGAAACTCATGTATCTCGACGCCTACGCCGTGTCCGGTACTATGACCGAAGAAATCGCCGTAGCCCTCAGACTTTATTATATCTCTGCACACGGTATCTGCTTCACGGGCACCGAGCCCCGCCTTTAACGCATTGACGCCCTCAATCTGTGCCCTATAGACAGTATCATAGACCCGGCGTTGCTCGTCTGAGACCGAGCCTACCGCAACAGTTCGAGTAGTGTCCGAGTGATAACCCTCCAGCAGTGCTCCGAAATCAAAGGTTACAAAATCGCCGTTTTTTACTTTATTAGTCCCGGGAACTCCATGCGGCTTTGAGGAATTTTCGCCCGCCACAACTATGGTTTCAAACGAAATTCCGTCCGCACCTTTGCGTCTCATTAAGTAATCGAATTCTATAGCGATGTCCCTCTCGGACACGCCCGGCTTCACCATGCCCAGAACCTCTGTATATGCGCTCTCCGCTATACGCTGGGCATTAAGAATTTTCTGCTTTTCAACCTCGGTTTTTACACTTCTCAATGAATTTATCGCATTGTCAAGAGCATCATTGCACACAAAATTAAAATCACAGAGAAAGTCTTTATAACGTCCCGCCTCAGATACTGTCAGGCGGGATGTCTCTGCAAGTATGCTATGAACATCACGTTCGTGAAGAATCTCATTTATTTGAGTTCGAAAATTTGCGCCGCTCAATTGCAGCTGCACACTGCAATCTTTTGCCTCCTGCTGTGCTGCTTCGAAATATCTGCTGTCTGTTATGAAAACGGCATCATCACGGGTTACTATAAGGATACCGTTACTTGCAGCAAATTCAGTAAAATAAAGCCTGTTTGTTTCGCTTACTATAAAGGCCGCATATCCGGGCTCCAGTTTCTCACTTAATTCTTTTATCTTCAAAGTAAATCACGTTCCTCATCAGGTTCGGCATTACTTGTTATCTTTGCCTCACTTATTATCTCTGCCGTACTTTTTATCCTGGTATGCAAAGATCTTCTTCTCTGCGTATCGCCTTATCTTAAAGCTCATTGCATTGCGCGTTTCCACTTCATGAGGATATACGTATATGCTTTTGAACCCGACTATATTTGCACCCAATATGTCAGTAAAAAGTTGATCCCCTATCATACATATCTTTTTCGGGGAGGTCTTGAATTTTATCATCGTTCTGATATAGCCAAACGGCAACGGCTTACAGGCAAGACCCAGAACAGGTATATCATATTGATCGGCCAATATGGCTGCCCGCTCCGTCTTCGCATTTGAAAGCAATACAACCTTGAGTCCGGCATCTTTAAGGCTTTTGACCCACTCCGGGGCATCCGGCAACGGATCCGTTGTTCTGTCAAATGAACTGGTATTATCGGCATCCAGTGCAACCACCTTTATGCCCATATCGAGCAACCAATCCGGGTTGATTTCACCGATTCCGTTCCTCCTTATATCCGCTTTAAACAGATGATGTAAAAATCGTGACATTATTAACCCTCCGAAATTTTAAAGGCCGCCGCAATTGTTATTACGGCGGCCTAGCCTGACGGCGCAAATTTGAACCATCAGGCTAGAGTTGATAAGCTAAATTCTGTATATGTCTGCCGGATTTGCAAGGGCATAACCGGCCTTTGCAAGAGCCTCTTCGGCCTTGTTATCATCGTCAGTCTTAACAACCATCAATGCTTTACCGGTAGTTTTTCCGACGCATGCATACATATATTCTACGCCTATTTCACTGTTTTTAAACACCTCGAGTGCACCCGCAACTCCGCCCGGAGCGTCCTCCATAACAACGGCAACCACATCCGTTATTTTAACAATAACACCTGCGTCCGCGAGCACCTTTTTTGCCTCTTCGGGCTTATTAACAATGAGTCGTAAAATACCGAATTCAGATGTGTCGGCAAGGGAAAGAGAGCTTATATCTATATCATGCTTTGCAAGTGCGTCTGCAATCGCAAACAATCTTCCCTTCTTATTCTCAACGAAAACCGAAAGTTGTTTTATAATCATAAGTTCTACCCCCTTCTTAAAGCTTACGCTTATCTATAACTCTGACTGCCTTGCCTTCAGAACGTTTTATCGAGTTCGGATTTACAAGATGAACCTTGGCACCGATTCCCAATGTAGAGCGGAGCTGAGCAGTAATTGTTTTTTCTATGGCCTCTATGGACTTTACGTCATCGGCAAATAATTCCTCAGACATCTCAACATTAACATCAAATGTATCTGTATTGTTGACTCTGTCTACAATTATCTGATAGTTAGGAGTTATCTTTCCTTCTGAGAACTTAAGAAGGACTTCCTCTATCTGTGATGGGAATACGTTTACTCCGCGTATGATAAGCATATCGTCACTTCTGCCTGAAGGCTTGTTCATACGAACATGCGAGCGTCCGCATTTGCAAGGCTCATAATTGAGCGAGCATATATCCCTGGTCCTGTATCTTATTACCGGGAAGGCCTCTTTTGTAAGGCTCGTAAATACAAGTTCACCTGTGGAACCTTCAGGAAGGACTTCGCCTGTATCGGGGTCGATTATTTCTACTATGAAATTATCCTCCCATACATGCATGCCTGCCTGATACTCACACTCGCAGGAAACGCCCGGTCCTAAGACCTCGGACAAGCCGTATATATCATAGGCTTTGATTCCCAGGCCCTCTTCAATTTTCCTTCTCATTTCTTCCGTCCACGGTTCGGCACCGAATATGCCGACCTTCAGAGAAAGCTGATCTCTGACACCGAGCTTTGCTGCCTCTTCTGCAATGTAGAGGGCATAAGACGGCGTACAGCAAAGAGCCGTAACTTTAAAATCAACCAGATTCTGTATCTGGAGTGCTGTATTGCCCGAAGACATTGGGACAACTGTTGCGCCCAACATGTTTGCACCGGCATGCGCACCGAATCCTCCGGTAAACAGACCGTATCCGAATGAAACCTGAACTATATCATCTTTGCCGAGTCCTACGGCCTTCATCATCCTGGCAACACACTCGCCCCACATGTCAAGGTCATTATCCGTGTACCCTACAACTATTCTTTTGCCCGTAGTACCGGAAGACGCGTGAATTCTGGTGACGTCTGTAAGCGGAACTGCAAAGAGACCGTAAGGATAGTAATCTCTCAAATCATTTTTGTAAGAGAACGGTAACTTGTACAGATCCTCTACACCATGGATATCCTCCGGTTTCAGACCCGCCTCATCCATACGGAGTCTGAAGCACTCCACGTTTTCATAGGTTCGTTTGACTTGTTCTACGAGTCTTTCAGACTGGAGTTTCTTTAATTCCGCCCTGCTCATTGACTCATACTTTGGATTGTACATTTGCGCCATAGGAATCACCTCTATCTTTCTTGCATTTTCTTATAAATCAAATTCGAACTTAACGCGGTTCGAACTTTAATACTATTCAAAAGTAACTTAATTCGAATTTTAACACTTGAATGCGATATATGCAATATTTTGGGACATCTTCGGGAGATTACATTGCTTCTTACATTGCTTTTGAACGCGGGCGTCAGGCCGGGGTTATTATACCGTCTTCGGTAATGAGGGCGTCTATTTTCTCATCATGCGCCTCTGTTTCCAGCTCTTCAAACAATTGAAAGTTATAAGCAAGCGATACTTTAAAAAATGATGTGCCTGCTGCTTTACGTCTCTCCAGATATCTGTCGTAGAAGCCGCCGCCGTAACCCAGACGATTCAGCTTCCTGTCGAAAGCCAGACCCGGCATAAGTATAAGTACGTCATCATCTTCTGCTATGTCTTCCTCACATCCGCAAGGTTCCGGGATACCGCAATATCCTTCTTCTATAGATGAAAAATCATTTATATAATAGAATTCCATCATGCCGTCTTCTGTACCGTTTCCCAAAACCTTCGGCACGGCAACACGTTTTCCGTCCCTCCAGGCCTGTTCAATTATGTATCGTGTTATTATCTCGGTATTATACTCCAAATAGGTATATATTACTGTAGCGTCCTTGTAAAACTTCTGAGACAAAAAAAGCTCAGACACTTTCTTCGAGTATGTATCAACAAAATCCCGGGTCAACTGTTTTTTTTGGATTTTCACAATTTTTCTAGCTTCATTCTTTGTCATCGTTCACTTAACCTCTATTTCGTAACCCATGTACTTACGACAAAATTTTAACAATTTGCCGAACGGATCATAAAAAGTTCATCAAAATTTACAAAAAGCCTTTGTTTATTTTGATTTTACCATTTACGCATGGAATTATCAACAAGGGTTTTAATCTGCGCCCCGCTACAAAGTGTTGCACTTAGGTTTTAATAATACTTCACTTTTGTGGGTTTAACTAATACTTTTTTCCCTCTATAATAGTTTATAACGGTTACTATGCGGAGTCGTATATTTTCGAAAATCCGCATTTTGGATTTTTCCGGTCAGGCATTATCCGAACCGATCACAATTTTAGGCATGAAATTTTAAATCATAAACGGAAAGGAAAGGTGGAAATATCATGGGATTTAAGAGTGATATCGAAATCGCACAAGAGGCACAGCCTCAGCACATCAGAGAAATCGCAGCAAAGCTTGGTCTTACAGAAGACCAGATCGAGTACTACGGAAAGTACAAGGCAAAGGTTGACTACAACCTTCTCAACACACCAAAGAAGGGTCCTAACGCCAAACTCGTTCTTTGTACTGCTATCAACCCAACACCTGCCGGTGAGGGTAAGACTACTATGACAGTCGGTGTCAGCGACGCTCTTTCAAGACTTGGAAAGAATGTTGTTATAGCACTCAGAGAGCCTTCTCTCGGACCTGTATTCGGTGTAAAGGGCGGCGCCGCAGGCGGCGGATACTCACAGGTTGTACCTATGGAAGACATCAATCTTCACTTTACCGGTGACTTCCATGCAATCGGAGCTGCAAACAACCTTCTTGCAGCAATGATAGACAACCATATATATCAGGGCAATGCACTTGATATAGATCCTCGCCGTATCACATGGAGACGCTGTGTTGACATGAACGACAGACAGCTCAGAAACATAGTAGACGGCCTCGGCGGAAAAGCACAGGGTATGCCTCGTGAAGATGGATTCGACATTACAGTTGCATCTGAAATCATGGCAGCCTTCTGTCTCGCAAAGGATCTTGATGACCTCAAGGCACGTTTCTCAAGAATCGTTATAGGATACAACAGATCAGGTGAGCCGGTAACAGCAGGTCAGCTCAATGCACAGGGCGCTATGACTGCTCTTCTCAAGGATGCTCTCAAGCCGAATCTTGTTCAGACTCTTGAGGGAACACCTGCATTTGTACACGGCGGACCGTTTGCAAACATCGCTCATGGTTGTAACTCTGTTATGGCCACTAAGATGGCTCTTCACTTCGGTGACTATGTTGTAACAGAGGCCGGTTTCGGTGCTGATCTCGGTGCTGAGAAATTCCTCGACATCAAGTGTCGTCTCGCAGACCTTAAGCCGGATGCAGTTATCATAGTAGCTACTATTAAGGCTCTTAAGTACAACGGCGGCGTACCTAAAGCAGACGTTGGCAAGGAGAACCTTGAAGCACTCGAAAAGGGTCTTCCGAACCTTATTAAGCACGTTGAAAATATCACAAAGGTTTACGGTCTCCCGGCTGTTGTTGCCCTTAACCGTTTCGTCAATGATACCGATGCAGAAATCGAACTTGTTACACGCAAGTGTAAGGAACTCGGTGTTAATGTTAAGCTTGCAGAAGTATGGGCAAAAGGCGGCGAAGGCGGAATTGAACTCGCAAAAGAGGTTATTAACCTCTGCGAAAACGGAAATAAGGATTTCCATTACTCATATGATTTGGATCTTCCTATCAAGGAGAAAATCGAAGCTATCGCAACAAAGATTTACGGTGCAGACGGCGTAGACTTCGCTCCGAAAGCAGAAAAGGAGATCGAAGAACTCGAGAAGAACGGTTTCGGAAAGCTTCCTATCTGTATGGCAAAGACCCAGTATTCACTCAGTGATGACGCTACAAAGCTCGGTCGTCCGACAGGCTTCCGCATAACAATCAGACAGATTACAGTATCAGCCGGTGCCGGATTCCTTGTAGCTCTTACAGGTGAGATCATGAAGATGCCCGGCCTTCCGAAGGTTCCGGCAGCCGAAAGAATTGACGTAGACAATACAGGTAAGATTACCGGATTGTTCTAATGACACAAGGAGGAAACCACTTTGAGTAATATTCCACAGTGGTCATGCGAAAAATTTGTTGATGAAACCTTCTCCAAAGCCCCCGTTCCCGGGGGCGGCGGAGTTGCCGCATTGGTGGGCAGTATAGGCACGGCTCTTGCCGGCATGGTATGCAATCTTACTACCGGAAAAAAGAAATATGCCGAATACGAGGAAAGTATTCAGAGAATAATAGCAGACGCAGAGACCTTAAAGGAAGACTTGCTGTCACAGATTGACAAGGATGCAGAAAACTTCCTGCCGCTTTCAAAATGCTATGGCTTACCGGCCGAAACGGAAGAGGAAAAGAAGATAAAGGACGAAAAAATGCAGGCTGCATTGAAGGTCGCAATCTCCGCTCCTATCGAGATAGTAAGGATATCCTATAAGGCTATCAAACTCCATGAAGAACTTGCAGAAAAGGGCTCTAAACTTGCAGTTTCGGATGTCGGATGCGGTGTACTCTGCCTCAAGTCCGCCATGCAAATGGGTTGGCTCAATTGCATGATAAATTTAAAGTCAATCAAAGACGGAGATTTTGTAAAGTCAGTTGAAGATGAGTTGCTGCCGATGATAGCAGACGGCGAAAAGCTCGCCGATGACATCTACGAAAACGTAAAGAATCAACTGGCTTATTGATATTATTGCATTGATATTATTGCAAAGGAGATACGAAAATGGCTAATGTATTGGATTGTAAAGCTGTAGCTCAGTCTATTAAAGATGACTGCAAAGCACAGGCTGACGCTCTCCGCGCCAAAGGGATAATACCCAAGCTCGGCATCGTACGTGTCGGAGAAAAGGGACCTGATCTCTCGTATGAAAAGGGCGCAACAAAAACAATGGCAGAGGCAGGTATAGAAGTTGAAGTATTTGCTATGCCGGCAGATGTTTCCCAGGAGGATTACATTGCAAAGTTCCGCGAGATAAATGCCGATCCGGCTATTCATGGTATTTTGGCATTCCGTCCGCTCGACAATATTGACGAAACTGTTGCTATATCGGAAAACCTCAGTGCCGTAAAGGACTGCGATGCATCAACAACAGAAAACATGGGTAAGGTAGTAATCAATGACCCAACGGGACTTTATCCCTGCACTGCTGCTGCTATAATGGAAGTAATTGACTACTACGCAGATGAAATAAAGGCGCACACACGTAAAAATTACAAGCCCCTTGAGCTCGCAAAGCCGGGTCAGGAGGATGACGTATGCTGCGGACTGGATGTTTGTATCATAAACAACTCAAATGTTATAGGAAAGCCGCTTTCAATGATGCTTACAAACCGTTTCGCTACAGTTTCCATAGTTCATCACCTCACACATGCAGAGGTTAAAAACGATTATATACACCGTGCGGATGTCGTAGTTGCTGCAACACCTTTTAAGGATTCCGTAACGGCTGACATGATCGGCGAAGACGCTATTGTAATCGATGCCGCAGTAGTTCGTGAAAAGGCTTTCGATGAAAACGGAGAACCGATAATTAATGAAAAAACCGGCAGACAAAAGATCAACACATTTGGCTGCTGCTCGGCAGATGTAGAAGAAAAAGCTGCTTGGAAAACTCCGGTACCGGGTATCGGTGCCATAACATCTGCTCTCCTTGCAAAGAACCTCATAAAGGCTTGCAAGGTTCAAAACGGATTAAACTAAAAGGGGAGGTACCTTATGATTATAAGCCAAAAGAAGCCCGTTGAAGAGCTTCTCTCAATGATTAAGGGTTACAAAAAGGTAGCTCTTGTAGGCTGTGGAAGCTGCGCAACCTCCTGCGAAACCGGCGGAGAGGCAGAGATGGCAGCCATGAAAGAGCTCCTCGAGGGAAAAGGAATCGAAGTTGTAGCTTGTATATATCCCGGTGAGAGCTGCCAGAAGATGCTTGTAAAAAAAGAACTCAAGGTTCTTAAAGATAGCGGTGTTGAAGCTATAATCTCACTTGCTTGCGGCGACGGAGCCCAGACAGTAGCTCAGGTTACAGACGTGCCCGTATTCCCGGCAAACAACACCATGTTCCTCGGACAGGTAGAGCGAATCGGTATATTTAATGAGATGTGCCGCATGTGCGGAGATTGCGTAATCGGACACACCGCCGGAATCTGTCCAATCACCAAATGCGCAAAGTCCCTTGTAAACGGACCCTGCGGTGGACAGAAGAACGGAAAATGCGAAGTAAATCCGGAAAATGATTGCGCATGGATACTCATTTATAATAAAATGAAAGAGCAAGGTCGCGAACAGGAGTTTGTAGATCAATTGCTCGAGGATAAACCGCACGGGGAACATGCATATCCGAGAACAGTAAATCTGAAAGAACAAAAGAAGGAGGCCACAGCAGAATGAGTGTTTTAAAAGAAGCTTTTGATGCGGGAAAATTCGCCGTAACAGCAGAAATGGCGCCTCCTAAGGGCTACGATTTTTCACACCAGCTTGAGGATGCCCAACTCCTCAAGGGTAAGGTTCACGGAATAAATGTAACCGATATGCAGTCAGCTTGCCTTAAAGCGTCATCTATAGGCCTATGTGCAAAACTCAAAGAGGCCGGACTTGAGCCAATCATACAGATGACAGGACGCGACCGCAGCCGTATGGCCATAATGGGCGATTTACTTGCAGCCGCAGGTCTCGGTATCGACACCATGCTTGCGCTGACAGGAGATCATACAACAGTAGGTGACTGTAAGGACTCAAAACCGGTATTCGATCTTGACTCCTGCGGAATTTTAAAGATGCTCTCAGAAATGGAAGCTACAAACAAAGACTGCGGAGGAAATGATCTTGACGGTCCCGCACCTGTATTCTACAAGGGTGCCTGTGTAACACCTATCTATGAGCCTCAGATTATGCAGATAGCAAAGCTCAAGAAAAAGGTTGATTGCGGTGCTAAGTACATACAGACTCAGGGTATTTTCGACATTGAAGCCCTCAAGAGATTTATGGATGCAGTTGAAAAAGCAAACATAGATGTTCATATCATGGCAGGTATTATCCCGCTCAAGGCTGCAGGTATGGCTAAGTACATGAATGCAAATGTTCC
>CAZIHW010000038.1:0-8689 GCA_964539045.1 uncultured Eubacteriales bacterium
AGCATCCGCATGATGTCATAGGATCCTCGAGAAGTGAGTACAGAGTAACGTGTTCAAGAGCACCGTGTGAAAGGTTGCAAACGACCTCATCAACGTCCTCATAACGTCCTACTCTCTCATCTATGCAACGCTCTTTGGTTACTATCTGACAAGGACCTGTAGGATCAAGCTCGTATGTAGCCTTGGCATCAAGCCACGAAACCGCACCGCAAAGGCCAAGACGTTCAGGTGTTACTACACATACATGGCTCGGTGAGAATGCCTGACACATGATACATGAATAGAACTGCGGAACTGATTCGTCAGTCATGGTCTTAAGTCTCTCGTCACGCTTATCGAATACTTCATTTGCGTGCTTGCGAAGCTCCTTATTCTTCTCTGCATCTACAACTATCTTAACCTGGCACTTATCAACAACAGAATCAAAGTCGGACATAATCTTTGCATACAGAACTTCACCTATATGCTTAAACTTGAATCCTGCCTCAAAGTCAGCCTTAGATATACGAACTCTTATCATATCACGCTGACCTGTATGCATAAGACCTTCAACACAGTTGAGGAATGAGTGGAACTTACGCTCAAATACCGACTCGAAGTCAGGCTGCATGTTCTTTCCTGCAACTTCAACCGTGTAGGAAAGAGAAATCTTCGATCCTACTTCAATATCATCTATCTCAGGTCCGATTACTTCAATCTTATGGTCTTCTATCTCAGAAGCATCCTTTGTCTGTACAAGCTCAAAGCAGTCGACACGGGAACCGTCAACTTCTACCTGCATATCAGCCTTACGGATGATCTCACCTTCGTAAGCTGTGGAGAAAGCAACAGGGATGTCGATGTTTGTTACCTTGATCTTGATGCCGCGAGCTTCAAGAGAGGTGTCGATCCAGTCTTTGGTATCTTCATTGATAACAAGTGACTTCGGAACAGACCACATATCATCTGTATCATTTGTAATTACCGGGAATCCGAGTTTTATTGCTCCGGCGCCGCAGGCAACGGTTATGTCGTCAACAGGCTTGTAAGCATTAACAAACGCATTGATTCTGTCAAATGTATATTTGTGGAATCCATCCCAATCACCCGGCTGTATGTTACCGAAAATCATAGCACAACGGGTAACGAGGGAGATGATGTGTCCGACAGCCCAGATGTCAGGTCCTACAGGAACAAGACGAACCGGGAAGCCCATGTTTATGCCGGCTTCATACATCTGGTCAATGATACCGCCGATGAGGAATACAAATATACCTCTTGATTGGTATCCTTTTACAATTTCAACTGCCTCTTCTGTTGAAGGAGCAGGTCCTATCATAACTACAAAGCCCGGTATATCGCCCGTTACAAGGGGAACGCCGAGTTCACGAACCTCTGCATCAGCGAAATGACCGTGATACTTTGTTCCCTCATAAGGTGTTTCGGTCTTAGCATACTTACAAGCCTCTATCATTTCTGCGGCTATAGCTGTACCGACACCCGAGAAGAAAATCGACTTCGTTCTCGGCTCTCTGAGCATCATAGCTTTAACATCGGCAAGGGCTTCCTGAAGTCCGCCGACAGTTGTTACTTTTTTACCTATATATGCATAAATACAAGCAAGGAAATAAGCTGTATTAGGCATGTTGAGCGGTGCATCCGCTCCAAGTTCAGCAACGAGTGCATTTACGTCAGCTTCAGCTTTAGCAAACATCTCGTCTGAACCACGGAATACTCTTTCAAATAATGCCATTGTGATTCTTCCTTTCTTAGTTAAGGCAATCCAAACCTTTAAATTCGGACCTTTACTTTAAATCTTTTTGACCATTTCATCCAACTTTTGCTTAATGGATTTGATTTCTTCCAAAGCTGTCGGACTGCAGTCGTACGGAGAGAGGCCCTGTCTGTCTGCATCTATAACCTCTGAGTTATAGCTTATGAAACCAAGGAAATCTTCTTCCGGAATTCGGCTTTTGATAAATTCTTTATCGCTATCATTACGAACTTTATTAGCTACTACATAAACCCTGGATACACCTATATCCAATGCGAGACGCTTTACGTTCATATATGTCTGAACGCTTCTGGCACCCGGCTCAATAACCACTATGAAGAAATCCATCATAGAAGCCGTTCCTCTGGCCAGATGTTCAAGCCCTGCTTCCATATCCATAACAACGACATCATCTTTGCGAAATGTAAGCGCCGACAATATGGATTTTAACATTATGTGCTCAGGACAAACACATCCCGAGCCTCCGGTTTCAACCGTACCCATAACGAGAAGCTTAACGCCGTTTACGTCTTTTCCGTATTTATCAGGTATATCCGATACCTGAGGATTCAGCTTAAAAAACTTATTTGCATCGTTAGCGCCCGTGCGTTCCTCTACAAGGCTTCTCATCTTTGAAATCGGAACTATGGAGTTTACCTCCTCTTCCGAAAGACCGAGAGCCAATCCGAGATTTGCATCGGGATCAACGTCAGCAGCAAGAACTGTTCTTCCCTCGTCCGCATATAGTCTTGCGAGTGTTGAGGACAATGTAGTCTTGCCTACGCCGCCTTTTCCGGTAATTGCAAGTTTCATTTTAAGGCCCCTAACTTAATGTTTACTCATCTTATATACTGAGAGCTGCACGCTTAGCTTCAATAGCTTCTATCATAAGATCACCGAGTTTATCGATGTCCTTTTCAACTGTGAAATTAGCTTCAACCCACTGCTTACAGCCTGTCTCACCACGAAGAAGTTCCTTTACCTCTTCAGAACCCTCGCAGAAAGGCTCGACGCCGAGATATGTATCAATACCGGTAGCAACAACATAGTTACCGATAGAAACGGCTTTCTCAGACATCCATTCAGGAGCACATCCGCAAAGAGGAATCTGTGAGATGTTAATGCCCCAATCCTTTGCTATATCGGATGCGAGGATCATCATACGTGAGATATCAACGCAAGAACCCATGTGAAGAATCGGAGGAATACCAACTAGTTCACAAACTCTGCGAAGGCCTTCACCGCAGCAATTCTTCGCATCGAGGTCCATAAGACCTGCCTTCGCAGCAGCCTGAGCCGAACAACCGGAAACGATAACGATGATATCGTTTTCGATGAGTTTCTTCATCAGCTCTATGTGTGCATAGTCAGCACGAACCTTCGGGTTGTTACATCCAACCATAGCAACAGCTCCGCGAATAACACCGGACTTAACTGCGTCTACGAGAGGCATCATTGTACCGGTTTCGTCAACGTGGCTGTTTGTTACGCCGTCAAGACACTTCTTGATAGCCTCAACAGAATAACCTACGCGGGCATTTGTCTTTATGTCAGGTATATTTACAAGTTCAGGATCTCTGTTCTTGAAATTCTCAACTGCAAGCTTTACGATAGCCTTTGCATTTTCAGCTGCTGTAGCCTCTGAGAACTCTATAAAATCAGACTCAGGCATACGTGCTATCGGAGAAGTAGTTATGAATTTTGTGTGGAAACACTTAGAGAGAGGTCCGAGTGCCGGGAAAATACATTGAACGTCAACTACGATAGCTTCGCAAGCTCCCGTCAAAACAACATTTTCCTGCTGGAGGAAGTTACCTGCCATAGGAATACCGTGACGCATGGCAACTTCGTTACTTGTACAGCAAACGCCGGCAATGTTTATGCCCTTAGCGCCAACCTCTTTTGCAAGTGCTATCATTTCCGGATCCTGAGCATAGAATACAATCATCTCCGAAAGAGAAGGATCGTGTCCGTGAACAATGATATTTACCATGTCCTTCTCCATAACACCGAGGTTTGCATGTGTGTCTATAGGCTTCGGTGTTCCGAAGAGTATGTCTGAAAAATCAGTACCCATCATAGAACCGCCCCAACCGTCGGAAAGACCGGCACGAAGCGAATGCTTTATGAGAGCTTCAGGGAGCGAAGAGCAACCCATGTGTGTCATATGAAGCGACTGTGAAACTTCGCGGTCAATGGCACGAGGTTCAATATCTGCTGCCTTCCACAAATCCTGTGTATGCTGAGGAGCCCTCTTAAGGAAACGTTGTACGCCAAAAGGCTTACCGTATTCCATAAGGCCTGTTTCGGCAACTTCGTGGGCTACATCATATACGTCTCTGCCCTCTGTTTCAATTCCCCACTCAGCGGCTATCTTGAAGAGCTTTTCGGTATCTCTTACCTGATAAGCGCCGTCGGCGGAAGTTTGATAAAGTGTGTGTGCAATAGAACGTCCGTGGTCTGAGTGTGTTGCAGCGCCTCCGGCTGTAAACCGCAAGTAGTTACGGGCTACTATACCGTGAGCGTCACATCCGCATATGCCTCTCGGTGACTTCGGAGTGATGCGGCAGGGACCCATACTACAGATACGACAGCAAATACCCTGTTCACCGAATTTACAGTGTGGATTCTGGTTTTGAACACGCTGCTGCCATGAATCAGCGCCTACCTTAGCTCCTGTTTCAAGCAGGGCGTTAGTAGCGGCTTCCATCTCTTCAACTGAAATGAGTCTATCCCAATTCATAGATGATTTCCTCCCCAATATATTAAAAAGAATACTAAAAAAAGGAATATGCCCTTTCGGGCTCATAAATCCACGTATAAATATAACAAAAACAAATTGTTTTGTATTTACGACAAATAGTGAAAAAAAAAGAAACCTGCGCTACAAAATGTAGCGCAGGCGCTTTTGGGTGAAAATTCGCCTTGTTTAACTGCTTTTTCGGCTTAGTGATTATGTCCCTCAGGGCCATAATGATTATTCGTATTAAGAGGAAGTGCACAAAGTGCAACATATGTCTGAAGACCTGCCTGCTTAATCCTTTCAACAAGGCCGAGTTTCTCCATAGGTGCAGGTATAAAATCTTTTTGCTTATCTGCTTCGGAGATGTTCGGAAGCTCAAATATACGGTCATCATGTGATACCATAGGCGCGTCACAAAGCTCGCCCTTCAAAGCACTCAATGCACGAAGACCGATCATTTCAAGAAGGTGTAAGCCTGTATTCACGAGCCACGGATTTGTCGGAGTCATGATAGGAATGAGAGTTCCTCCTGCCAGGCATATAGTAGAAGCACACTTTGCAGGGTCACAACAGCCTGTTGCTTTCCAGGAACAAATATCGGATGTAGTTGCAAGCGTACAGTTACCCATACCGTACTTCTTCATAGGAAGCGCAGCAAGATCTGCCTTGGTATAAGGCTTACCGGTTCTGTCAAACCAATATCTTTCGCCGTCTATAACGATACCCGGTCCCTCGATAACACAAACCCTGAGCTTCTCCGAATCCATTGATTTCTTATAGTTGTAGAATTCCAAGCCAAACTTAACAGAAGCAAGACATCCGCCTGAACATGCCTGCTCTATAGCAAGCGCCGTCTCAGGTGTTACAGACTTCGGATCTGTTATCTTCGGTGCGCCCGGAAGATTGTGTCCGGCAACGGCCAGAAGATTCGGGAAGTCGTGTGCTGTCTTATCGTCCATAAGACTTGCTATAGCAGGTCTGAACTTAGTTACGGATGTATCGCCGATTATCTCTACCTGAGGATCGCCGAAGTTGCGGCGCGTAGCCTCTATCATGAGTTTATTCTTCTCCGGGTCAAATCCCATCATATATGTAGTAACCCTGTCTGCTTCAACGGAGTTGTTTGAAACTACAATCTTTCCGACCTTAACAGGATCAACAGGAGCAGGTGTATTTCCCTCTCCTCCTATGATACCGTCGATAACAGTGAGATCAGGCTTGAAGAGATAAAGAAGATCTGCGAGCTTCTTATCGATATCGTAGTTGTGGTTTCTCTCACGAAGGAAGTAAGGGATAGTTCCCATAGCATTTTTGAATCCTAATGTAACTCCGGTATAAAGGTTCGTCTTCATCTTCGGTACAGAGATGTAGAAAGCCTCACCCTTAACAACCTGATCGAGTACCTTCGGGAGATATACTTCCTTCATAATCTCTGCCTTCGGGAGATAATACTTAACAACCGGTTCAAGCTCCATGGCTACGAGTCCCGTATTATAATACTTTGCGATCCTGTCATATCCGGCAGCCTTGAAGGCTGTCTTTGTAGGATAAGGCTTACCTGCTGACTCGATAATAGTTATCTTGTTAGTGTACTTCTTAAGGTAAGCTATAACAGCCTCAAAAACACGCGGGTCCGTATTTTCGGGATAATCCATCTTATCCAGTGCTACATTGTGGTAGACAAATACGAGATTGGGCTTTACAAGTATTTGCTTGTACTTTGAAAGCCCTTCCGTAAAATGTGTTTTCTGATCCAGATCATCAAGTGCTGTAAAAACAGTCTCTCTTATAGCCTTGATATCCTCACGCTGAAAATAGTCGTATGTACCGTAGTTGTCGGGCAATGAAACAAAATCATTCATATAGTCCATCTTCGGCGCATCTTTGATAATTACATAACTTGCCATAATAATTCCTCCCGCTTCAAAAGGTTAATACCATTATAAAAAATAGATTGCATTAAATCAACTCTGCGGAAGAAGTCTTTAAAACAGCCTTCCCGTCAGATACCGAAACAAGATAATATGCGGATGTGACATTGGCCTTATCTACCCTGAGCAGATAATAAAGAGACCCGTTTGACTCTGCCAGTCCCTCACAATCCACATGTACTCCTGACTTTTCCGAGCCCGCAACAGCATGAACCGCAGCCTCCGCCTCCGCTTCTGTCACGGTCTTTTTGTCAAGCCCCACAAGGAGCATATCTTCATTCAAGTCGTCCCTGACAGTGTCATACATAAGAAATGTTCCGTTTGAATAATCCTTTAGCGAAACATGAAGCTTCCCGTCATCAGTCGGCTCATAAACCATAGACCTCTTAAGCACCGGTGCATAACTGTCATCAAAGGTATATACCCTGTACTCTCCGGCAGCAGCGCCGTTTGAGATGCGTGTAACAACAAGAGATGCTTCGCTGTCTACAGAATAGTCAGAGAAGCTGTTGTCCCCGCCCTTCACGGATTCCGTAAACTTATTTTCTTCCGAAGCCCAAAGCCAGATGTTATAGGACATATTGGAGCCGGAATATCTATCATACAAAACAACTAAGTCCTTGTATCCGTCCGAGTTTATATCCTCAAAGCTTATGAGACTATTCTCAGCAAATGTTGAAGCCTCCAAAGTTGATTTGAGATTGAGAACTTGAACCTTCTTGCCGCCTCTTGTAATCGTAGCGGTAAAAGTGTGAAGTCCGTTTTTATCCTTCTTCTCCGGATACTCAATCGAAAGCTCGAGTTTATCTGCGTCATCATCGGAGAGACTTTCCGAATATGTATGTGTGTAAACCTCATTTGAAGAGGTTGTTTTTTCTCCCGTGACCTTCTCACTTCGACAAGACGTAAGGACCAAAGAAAAAGACAACAGGAGAACAACTAAACACATGCACCTTGCGATGTATTTGATTTTTATATCCATAACAAAATTCCCTGCTTATCAGCACTTTCCCAAAAGTCTTAAATAGGTCGGTATGGACGCCTCGAAGTTTACTCCGTACCACTTATAATCAGGATCATCCATAGTCTTCTTTATGCAATCAAGAGTGTAGTCAACTGCAACCTTCAGTGCATCGGATACGCTCATGTCGTTCATGAGTGCACCGGTAAATGAAGAGGCAAATATATCGCCGGTTCCATGGAAGCTCACAGGCATTCTCTCATTGTAATACTCAAAGAAGCTGTCCTTCTCCCTATCATAGCACATAACGCCGAGTTTTCCCTCTTCAAAGCTCATACCGGTAAGGACACTGTAACGCGGGCCGAGATCTGCAAGCCTTTTCAGGATGTCCTCTATATACTCCCTCGTGTAACCTTCTGCAATGTACTTTTCTCCGAGCATAAAGCAAGCTTCCGTAAGATTAGGAACGATTACATCGGCCTTTGAGCAGAGCTTTGCCATAGTCTTTGCGAACTCCTCGGTAAAGCCCTTGTAGAGCACACCGTTATCCGCCATAGCCGGGTCTGCTACTATGATGTTTGTTTCACTCTTATAGTCATCGAAGAATTCAGAAACAAGGTCTATCTGCTCAAATGATCCGAGATATCCCGTATAGATAGCATCAAAAGTGAACTCCTCTTTCTTCCAATGATCTGATATGGGCTTTATATCCTCTGTCAGATCTCTGAATGTAAAGCCTCCCTGAAAAGCTGTATGTGTAGATAAAACCGCTGTAGGGAGCACCGCCGTTTCTACACCTGCGGCGGAAATAATAGGAAGCGCCACTGTAAGCGAACACTTTCCGACACATGATATATCCTGAATAGATACTACTCTTTTCATTTTGAAAGAGCCTCCTTTTTACCATCATTTTTATCATCACAAGTTGAGTTGCAAGTAGATTTATAAGTTGATTTGCTTGGGATTTGCGATAGTATAACGGCCGCAAACATTACTACGCAGCCTATGTATTCTCTGGGTAATAGCCTCTCCTTAAGAAGAAACGCACCGGCGAGAGTTGCAAACACGGATTCCATACAAAGGAGCAATGAAACAACAGTCGGATTGGCATCCTTTTGGGAGATAATCTGCAATGTATATGCTACGCCGCTTGAAAGAACGCCTGTGTAAAGAATCGGAACAGCGGCCGCTTTCAATACCTCCACTGGAGGTATATCTTCAAACAACAACATCAAAATGCCCGAGAGTATGGCAACAACCGTGAATTGAACATACGACAGCTTGACACCGTCAACATAAGT
>CAZIHW010000039.1:0-16403 GCA_964539045.1 uncultured Eubacteriales bacterium
AGTATTCTCGGAACCTGTGAGACCCTCAATGGCAGGTTCGTCTGAGGATGAAGCGGAGTCATCATTTAAAGGCTCTGCATCAGACTTTTTATCATCTTCAATGTAGTCTGATATATCAGCATCATCGATCTCTCCGTCTTCCAATTCTGCAAATGCATACTCGTCTTCTGCAGAAATAAGACCGTTTTCCCTGTCGAGTTCTCTCTTCAGCCTGAGTTCTGACTCTGTAAGAATAACCTCTGTGCCTTCGGTAGCATCTTTAGGCTCAAACGTAGGCTCCGTAGGTTCCTCTATTGTATTCTTTTCAGGTTCATTCTTTTCAGGATCGAGCGATTCCAAAATAGCATCAAACGAATCCATAGGAGGAGCCACATTCTCTTCCTCTGTGGGAATTGTGTCCTCTACAGGTTCAGCCAAAGGCATTTCCTGCGGTATAACAAGAGGTTGATCTTCCGGTTCCTCAGCAGTTTCATCAACTGAGTCAACAGGTTCTTCCGGCACCTCAGCTATCTCGTCGAGCGAGTTATCAGCTTCTTCCGATACCTCAGCGGTATCATCTGTCAAACCAACTGCCACAACAGGCACAACATTTACATCGTCTGTCTTTTCAGCAGACGCGTCAACTGTCTCGGCAGACATATCACTTGTATCTTCTGATTTCTCATCAGATTTTTCAGATATCTCGCCGGTCTCATCCGTGTTCTCATCGCTCATGAGCTTTTCAAAGAGCTCTGCATCTATCTTCTCATAACGCATGAGATAATTTGCAAGTAAGTGAAGCTTCTCTACATGCATACGAAGGATATCATCTGCACGATCATATGCCTCTGTTATAATGAGTTCAACTTCCTTATCAATAGCAGAAGCTGTAGTCTCTGAATAGTCACGTACATGATTATAACTCTTACCGAGGAACACCTCATCATTGCTGCTGCCGTAAGTTATCGGACCGAGTTTATCGCTCATGCCGTACTTCGTTATCATACTTCTGGCTATACTTGTAGCCCTTTCTATGTCATTTGAAGCACCGGTTGATATATCGCCGAGTACAAGAGCTTCGGCAACGCGTCCTCCGAGAAGGGTAACAAGTTGATCAAGCATTTCCTTCTTTGATACATAGGAACTCTTATCTTCCTTCGGCAATGACATGGTATATCCGCCTGCCATACCTCTCGGAATAATAGAGATTTGATGGACAGGGTCTACTCTGTCAAGGTAGTAGTTTGTTATAGCATGACCTGCTTCATGATAAGCAGTAAGCTTTTTCTCTTCATCTGTGATCTTCTTTGACTTCTTCTCTGTTCCGACAACAACCTTTATGGTAGCCTCTTCTATCTCAAGCTTTGTGATAGCCTTTTTACCCCTTCTGGCAGCCAAAAGTGCAGCCTCATTAAGAAGGTTTTCAAGGTCGGCTCCCGTAAATCCACTGGTTGCTCTGGCAATCTCGCCCAGATTTACATCAGGTCCGATAGGCTTATTTCTGGCATGAACCTTAAGAATGGCTTCACGACCTACAACATCAGGATAATTTACGGTAATCTGCCTGTCAAAACGTCCCGGACGAAGCAAAGCCGGGTCAAGTATATCAGGGCGGTTTGTAGCCGCCATTACGATTACGCCTGTATTCTCTCCGAATCCGTCCATCTCCACAAGAAGCTGGTTTAAGGTCTGTTCACGCTCATCGTGTCCGCCACCCATTCCGGCGCCTCTGTGTCTTCCGACGGCGTCAATCTCATCTATGAATACGATAGAAGGAATATTCTTCTTTGCATTATCAAATAAGTCTCTAACTCGGCTCGCACCTACACCGACATACATTTCAACAAAGTCGGAACCCGAAATAGAGAGGAAAGTCGCATCTGCTTCGCCCGCAACAGCTCTGGCAAGCAAAGTCTTACCTGTACCCGGAGGGCCTACCAAAATAACTCCCTTAGGAATACGCGCTCCGAGGTCTGAGAACTTCTGAGGATTCTTGAGGAATTCTACTATCTCTTCGAGATCCTCTTTTTCCTCATCAAGACCTGCAACATCTTCAAACGTTGTCTTCTTCGCTGCATCTCCCGTTTTAAGACGGGCCTTTCCGAATGCCATCGACCGTTTTGTATCATCAAGCATTGTATTGCTCATCTTTTTGACTGCCCAATAGAGCATTACAGCCAATATAAGAGTAATACCAATCATCGGTACAAGCTGAGCAAGCCAATAACCGGAAGCACCATACTCATAATTCATCTTAATCGGCTTATCGGGATTTTCCTTGTTATATTCGCGTACCGAATTATGAATATCAGCGATAAACAAATCGGTGCTCGGAACAGAGTATACCCTCTTTTCCTTTTCGCCCTTCAACACATAAGTAAGCTTTCTGCTCGCAATATTGAGGTTATATTCTGTTATTTTTCCCTCATCAAAATATTGAACGACCTGATAGTACTCATCATCGGTAGACTTAGGTTCTACTTTCAGAGCAGACCAGGTGAGCATTATCATCAGACCTACAAGAAGCAAGGATATAAAGCTCGAGATAATGTGTCTTTTCGGTCTTACCGGCCTTGGCGAACCCGGTGCGTTTTTGTTATCCAAGGAGGTCACTCCTTCCAAATCTTAAAATTCAAGGATAATAAATCGGATACCTTAAATTTGTTTTAAGGATTTATCCGCGAAAATTTCGCAATAATTTTATAAGCAAAAATTTTATATCAAAAGATCGGCATATACAGAAGGTTTCAAAATCCCTACATAGGGGAGATTTCTGTAACGCTCATCATAGTCAAGTCCGTACCCGACAACAAATTCATCAGGTACACACACGCCTGAATAGTCAGCCTCTATATCCGCAAGTCTGCGCTCCGGCTTATCAAGAAATGTGCAAATCTTAACGGAGTTAGGCTTTCGCATTTTCAGAAGCTCTATAAGGCTCGAAAGTGTTCTGCCGGTGTCGAGAATATCCTCAACTATGAGAAGGTCGAGTCCTTCCAGGTTCATATCAAGATCTTTGATTATCTTGACTATGCCTGAACTTTCGGTTGAGGAGCCATAGCTTGAAACCACCATGAAGTCTATTGAGCAAGGTATATCAATAGCCCTCATAAGGTCCGCCATAAATACAACCGAACCTTTCAACACGCTGACAAGGACAAGATTCTTGCCCTTGTAGTCCTCGCTGATTTTCTTTCCGAGTCTCTTTACAATATCGTCAATCTCTTCCTCTGTGAGAAGAATCTCTTTTACATCATCATTCATATTTTCACTGAATACTGACATATAAAACCTCTTTTGTATTTTTTGTTACGGTATACCCGTCTGCGGGACCTATACCCTCTATCCAGGCAATCACACCGTCATCTTCAAGAATAGCCAGATGCGGTCTTTTCTCAACCGGTATTTGCAATTCATTAAACAAAGACTTTAACGACTTGGATATATGTCTGTAAGGGGGTCTGAAGCGGTCTCCCTCTTTGCGCGTTCTAAAAATAAGTTTTCCATTAATTTTATCATAATCCAGGGCATTTTCCAATAGATGTTTGTCACTTTTTGTAAATTCGGAAATAGATTTTTTCCGAAGTTCAATCTTGTTGAGATCCACCTGTACATCTTCTGACTTTGAAGAAGCTTTCTCAACAAAGAACTTATTGTCCTTTATGACAACGAAATCACCTGACGGAATCTGAATTCTCCCGGTAGAACCTATTTTGTCATAATAGGGTTTGAGGTATATCCTCTCACAAATCTCGTCCGTATGTTTCTTCTCAAGATGCACACCTGACTCTTTCAAAACGATATGCCTTATGGCCCTGACCAGCACAGGGTTATATGCCCTTCCGAGTACGGACAAATCATAATAATCAGATCTGTAAGCCTCGTTAATAACGTCTATCGCCATATCGTTCAGACATTCCTCATCATCACGCAGAGAATCCGCCATGCGCCCTATAGCTTCCACGGCCTTGCTGTTTATCTTTTCCAATTCCGGCAGCACATTATGTCTTATGCTGTTTCTGGCGTACTCATCGCAATTATTTGTGCTGTCAGTTACAAAATTTACTCCGCATTCGTCCAGATAAGCCTCTATCTCTGCCCTTGTACACTCTATTATCGGACGAACCACAGCTATATCAGCATCGCAGTCATCAAAGAAACGAACCGGTGGAATTCCCGAGAGACCCCGGAGTCCGCTTCCCCTCGCCATATTGAAAATAACTGTCTCGGCAACGTCCTGTGCATTGTGTGCGGTCGCTATGACGGGTCTTTCGTTTTCCCCAAGAGACTCAAGTACGACATCTTTGAAAAAATCATATCGTACATTGCGTCCGCAGGTTTCAAATGACAAGCCCCTTTCACGGGCCATTTTCGGTATGTCGGCATGGAGCACTTTACACTCTATGCCCAGTTTTTCACAATAAGAAACGGCAAAATCCTCGTCCCTCCTGGCCTCATCGCCTCTGAGACCATGGTTTACATGAGCCGCTACTATATGTAAATTGTATTCCTCTTTCACAGAATTAAGGACAGTCAGGAGTGCTGTGGAATCCGCACCGCCGGAGAACCCCACTAAAACTCTCGTAACACCGCTGAATTTTGGGAACATTCCGTACTTTTCAATGGTCTTAATTACTCTGTCTTTGAATTCCATTTCGAAAAAGGTTCCTCTCTGTTTTCTTCTATAGCTGAGAACAATGTAAACTCGCCGTTCCAGCCCAGTTTAACTGTTTCGGTCGGACCGTGTCTGTTCTTTGCGACAATGATTTCAACCGAATCAACCTCTTTTTCCATATTGGAGACCTCGCCGTCGTCTTTTGCATAATAGTCCTCACGGTACAGCATCAATACGATGTCGGCATCCTGCTCAATAGAACCTGATTCACGAAGGTCGGAAAGCTGAGGTCTGTGACTCTTTCCGCGGGTTTCGGTAACACGGGCAAGCTGCGCCAAAACAATTACCGGCACATTTAAATCCTTTGCCATGAGCTTCAGGCTTCGCGTTATCTCAGAAACCTCTTGTACACGGGACTCTGATCTTCCGCCGGATTTCATGAGCTGCAAGTAGTCAATTACGACACAGTCGACATTTTTCATACGGCGAATTTTCGCTTTCATCTCATTTACTGTTATGTTGCTCGTATCATCAAAATACAATTCGCAATTTGCAAAAGCTGCAGTCGCAGTATTAAGTCTGAGCCAATCATTCGCATCCAGATTACCTGTACGCATCTTGATACCCTTTATCCGGGCTTCCGTTGATATGACACGCTGAGCCAATTGCTCTTTTGTCATCTCCAAAGAGAAGAAGAGAACCTTCTTCTTAGCAATAACAGCCGCATTTCTGGCGATATTCAGAGCAAATGAAGTTTTACCCATGGCAGGACGGGCACCGACTATTATAAGGTCAGACTTGTTAAGTCCGGAAATAACCCTGTCCAGCGATTTAAATCCTGTGGTAAAGCCCATGTATTTTCCGCGAATCTCCGGATCATCGGAATTGAGTGCGCTGAGACGATCATACACCTTATCGGTAAGTATATCGCTTAGCTTTGATACCTCACCTGTATTCTTACCCTGTCTTATGTCATATATCTTTTGCTCTGCATAGTCGAGGAGCATGTCCGCACTTGAATCAGATTCTGTGGCGTCACGCATTATCTCTCCGGAAACCCTTATAAGGGAACGAACATAGTACTTTTCTTCAATTATTTTCGCATATGCCTCAACATTTGCCGTACTCGGAACTGATTGAGCCAACTGGAATAAATAGTTCTTTCCTGCAGCGTCATCAAATATGCCTTCGGCCTTTAGCTTCTCCAAAACAAGAAGAGGATCTATTCTTTGACCTGTACTTTCTATAACAAGCATTGCATTGAAAATTGCCTTATGCTCGTTCCTGTACAAATACTCGGAAGTAAATCCCTTGGACTGTATGAGAGTAAGACATGACGGATCAGTCAATATAGAGCCCAATACAGCCTGTTCTGCTTCCAGGCTGTAAGGCATATTTACATTCTCTATATTTAAGGTGTTCATCAGGTTTTCCCCGTTTCCTAATTATTCTCGTTTCCTAATTATTCTTCTGTAACTTGAACTTTAACCTCTGCCTTTATTCCTTCAAAGAGTTTGATTGAGGCGTTGTATGTTCCGAATGCCTTAATCTCGCCTACCGTAATCTTTCTCTTATCTACTTCTATATCGAATTCGTTCTTAATCTTAGTTGCTATTTCCTTTGCCGTAACACTGCCGAACAGCTTTCCGCCCTTGCCTGCCTTTGCACTTATCTTTACAGTCTTACCATTTATCTTATCTGCGCATGCCTGGGCATTTGCTTTATCGGTATCATACTTAAACTGCTTTGAAGCCTCAGCATTTTTCATCTCTGTTACATTCTGAGCATCCGCCTCTACCGCAAGACTTCTCGGAAAGAGAAAATTTCTCGCATATCCGTCGGAAGCATTAACAAGTTCGCCTTTTTTTCCGAGGCCTTTTACGTCAGATTTCAAAATTACTTTCATTATTCTGTCTCCTCTATATATCTGTTTATGGATTCTTCAAGTTTTATGACCGCGTCGCCCATGGTGATGTCAGAGAGTTGGGTGGCAGCCATAGTGAGATGCCCACCCCCGCCGAGATGTTCCATAATAACCTGCACATTCATCTCGCCGAGCGACCTTGCCGATATATTTATCTGGTCGTTTTCTTCAAATAATACATATGAAGATTTGACTCCGCTTACATTCAACAGCTCGTCCGCAACCTGACTCGCGATTATCCTGATATCCTTTGAATACTCTGTGGCAACAGCGACCGCGCATCCTTTGTATGTTACAGCGGTGCTTACAATTGCATTTTTTTGCTTATAATTTTCAAAATTATTTGCAAACAGCTGCTTTACCGAAACGGTGTTTGCTCCTATGCCCTTCAAATAAGCTGCCGCTTCAAAGGTTCTGGCACCGGTGGATAAAACAAAATTTCTGGTATCCAGCATTATTCCCGAGAGCAGCGCATCAGCACACATCGGATGTAAATCAACCCTGGTAGGAACATATTGAAGCATTTCCGTGACAAGTTCACAGGCAGATGATGCGTTGGGCTCATCATAATAAAGCACAGCGTTGCTTATATAGTTCGCCGTTCTCCTGTGATGGTCAATAACTACCACATTTTCAAAGCTCGGGAACAACTCCGCATATTCGAGTGATTCCGCACGATGAGTATCAACAACCACGAGAAGACTCCTCGAAGTTATGAGATCCTCTGTGTTGGAGTTATCTGAGAATACGCCGGGAATGGCAGCCTCATCAAGTTGCTCTATAAGATTTTTTGCCATGCTCTTCTCTTTATCTACAAGGATATAGCAAGGCTTTTTCATTGAGTTTACTATGGAATAAACTCCGACTGCAGAGCCGACACTGTCAAGATCGGAGAAGCAATGACCCATTACAAATACAACGTCTGCATTTTCAACATGATCCGCAAATGCATTCGCAATAAGTCTCGCCTTTATCTTGGTGCGCTTGGTGGAACCCGAAACAGTTCCGCCGTAAAATTCCAGATTCCCGTTGTTATTCACTGTAGCCTGGTCTCCGCCCCTCGATTGTGACATCTCGAGAGCTTGCTTTGAAAACTCATCGCACTCAGTAAGATTTCCTCCTACTCCGACGCCCACGGATAATGTTATCTCAACCGGGTTTTCTCCGTACTTAAAATCTCTTATTCTCTTAAGGATTTCAAACTTATTTGCAATTACTTTATTGAGACGACGCTCGTCCGTGACCATTATGTATTTTCCGCTGCCTATTCTGCGGAATACATTCTGACCCGCGGCAGCCCAGCCTTCAAGTATCTTTTCAAGTTCGCCGCTTATAACTTCACACTCACTGTTTCTGTAGCTTTGATAGACCTCTTCGAGATTGTCTATCTTCATTTGAAATACAACGGGACGTGTTGCCTTGTACTCGTCAGCTATATGTTTCAGTTCCGTGTTATCAACGAAAAACAAGCAATAAGTTTCACTGTCATCTGAGGTCTGTTCCGCAAAGACAATGTAATTTCTGTTGTTATATGCAATGTTCGTACCGAACTCAGCAGCACACAAAACAGATAAATCTATGTCGCCGGTAAACTCTGATATGTCATCTTTTCTGACCTGAGAATCCCGAAGTACATATTCATCAAACAGATTGTTGTACCACACTACCGTTCTATCCTTGTCACACACGAGCAAGGGCATGGGAATTGTATCTGTTTTACCCCTGTTCTCAAAATACATTGAAGCACGGCGCACAGTATCCCTCATATTTTTAGTTTTGAGTACAAACACTACCAAAGCCGCAACGCAAAGCGCCAGTACAGCACAGGCCTGAGCCGTGCCGATTGTCGGATTGTAGTAGAACATAACAACTGTAAAAAGTGCCGCAGCGACAACGCAAAGGACAGAATATAGCATTTTCACCGTAATTAAACCTCCATAATGATCGGAAGAATCATCGGACTTCTTCTTGTCTTTTCATATACCATTCGTGTTATCTCATCGCGTATGCGGGACTTGATGGAAGCCCAATCATGTACTTCGTCTTCTATGCACTTCTCAATTGCCCACATGGCAATAGCTTTCAAGTCCTCCATAAGCTCCTCTGATTCACGAACGTACACAAATCCCCTCGTTACTATATCGGGGCCGGAAATTATTTCTCCGGAAACCGAATCCATAGATACGACAACCGTTATGATACCGTCCTGGGCAAGCTTCGTACGATCTCGTAAAACTACGGAACCTACATCGCCCACGCCTGTACCGTCTACGAATACCTTACCTGCAGGGACACTTCCGGTTTGCTTGAATATATTTTCACCAACCTCTACGGTTTTACCGATATCCGCTATAATTATGTTGCTCGGCTTCACGCCCATCTGCTGTGCGAGTTGCGCATGTTTAATAAGGTGTTTCTGCTCGCCGTGAACAGGTATGAAGTACTTCGGTTTTACAAGTCCGAACATAAGCTTTAGCTCTTCCTGATATGCGTGACCTGAAACATGTACCTCGTACATACGCTCGTAGATAACTTCTGCTCCGTGCTTCATGAGTTCGTTTACAACTTTGGTAACGGACTTTTCATTGCCCGGGATAGGTGTTGCCGAGATGATAACATAATCATTAGGGGTTATGTTAACCTTCCTGTGATCCGAGAAAGCCATTCTTGAGAGAGCCGACATGGGTTCGCCCTGGCTTCCCGTAGTAACAAGAAGCAACTGCTCCGGAGTATAGTTCTTTATCTCATCGAGTGAAATAATAACACCGTCAGGAACATCTAAATAACCGAGCTGCTGCCCTACCGCAACAGCAGTTTCAAGACTCCTGCCCGAAAGTGCAACCTTCCTGTTTTGTTCAATAGCGGCATTTATAATCTGCTGTACCCTGTGGATATTAGAAGCAAATGTCGCAACTATAATTCTTCTGTTTCCTGCCTTGCGGAACAAGGTCTCAAACGATTGACCCACAGTTTTTTCACTCTGCGAGTAACCCGGCTTTTCCGCATTTGTCGAATCGGCAAGATAACACAGGACGCCCTCCTTGCCTATCTCGGCAAATCTGGCAAGATCTATCATTTGACCGTCTATGGGAGTTGTATCTATCTTAAAGTCTCCGGTCTGGACTATAGTTCCTGCATCGCAGCGTATGGCAAGTCCGATAGCATCAGGTATCGAGTGATTTACATGTATGGCTTCTATTTCGAATTTGCCTAGACGCACTCTGTTTCCCGGCTCAAATACATTCAGGGAGCATCTGTCTAAAATAGCATGCTCGCGAAGTTTTCCTTCGATAAGACCCAGGGTGAGTCTGGTACCGTACACCGGTATATTTATAGCTTTCAAAAGATAAGCAAGACCGCCGATATGGTCCTCATGTCCGTGTGTAATTATAATTCCCTTAATTTTTTCCGCATTTCTCTGTAAGTAAGTAAAGTCCGGTATTACAAGATCTACGCCGAGCATCTCCGAATCAGGAAATGCAAGGCCGCAATCGACCAGGAACATATCCCCGTCATATTCGTAGAGTGTAATATTCTTTCCTATCTCATTAAGTCCTCCGAGGAAGGATATCTTAACGGGCAATGTAACGTTTCCGTAGACCTTTCTGGCCACATTCTTTTTCGAAGGCAAGGTGCCCGAAGTCTTACCGTGACGTGAAAACTTTTTAGCAACAGCTTTTCCGCTTGAAGTCGAACTTACTCCTGTAGCTGTTTTATTTTTTGGCATGATATTTATAATTCTCCTTTCATACCTCGACACTTTAAGTCTGTATTTTCCGATATGTAATGGGAGGACCCAAACCTACCTATTTTTACGTTTAGGCCCACTAACCCAAAATAACGATTATATTTTTATTAATAAGTTATTTTATAATATAAGACGCTCTAAGTCAATTATTTGATAATTATTTGATACGATGTCAAACGAAATTTCACGCACATAGAGCAATTTACGTGTACATTTTCGACACTATCTTTTGAGATATATCTAGAGCAAACTCCTCTGCCGCCTCCATACTTGACGCCTCAGTTAAAATTCTCAACCTATTACCCTTTTTTGAAGGTGTAACAGTTGCCTTTACTCCCTTCGCAGTGTTGGACAGGCTCAGACCCTCACTCGCAAATGCAACATTTGCATTTATACTTTCTTCCCTGAATATATCTTTGAGTTTGACGGGAGAAAAGTTTATTACAAGTTCCTTGTCCGTAACATAAAACTTCGGTATCTCATCAACCAGTTCATGGAGTTTCATCCCTCTGTCGCGCATAATCCGAAGCACCTTCATGGCCATAAATAAAGCATCCTTTGACCATGATTGACACGCAGCAAATCTTCTTGCATTCTCATCGGAATTATCCGAAGGAGATTCAGAATATCTGAAGACCCTCCTGGAGTACATATTTGCAATATCATCGATTATCTGAGGTGCGCTGTTTGGCAATGCAACGTCCTTTCCGGAACGAAATTCATTGTTACAGCAAATAGCAAGCAATGTTTTCATCGGTACTTTCGGATATTTTTCCTCAATTATGCTGACATCCGTTCCGTCATAATTGAGCTTCACCGTAATCTCGTCGGAATACGTGGCCCCAACCCTGTCCAGGCACTCTCTGAAAACTCTGGCGACTTCAGGATTCTCGCTTTCAACCGCAGTAGCTATTCCGTCAAGATTACCTCCGGCAGCCCTGCATAGTTCCTGCGAATAGATAAGCCGAATGCTGGTTATGCTCGATATATCTCTTCCCTTGTTTATATTTGAGCGGGAAAAATCCGACTTTTGAAGGCGTTTCTCTATATCCCGTTCCTGCATTCTCGGCAAAGGAAGTCCGTCACTGCCGCAAAAGGTAAGACTTACATCGTTTCCGTTTATATCTCCGGTATTTTTTATAAATATACCGAGATCCAAACCGCAAAATGAAGTAAAGAACGACATCTGGGACATAAATGCGTCACCGAAGTCCCATATATATCCCCCGCTTGCCATTGCGCCGGATTGAATTGCCATTTTAAGCGATTTCGCACATCTCGAACCATCCGTCGCAATACCGATTTTGATTCCCGGTTTAACCGAGGCACAGGCACGTCCGAGCTTTGCACATAGCTCCGGTCGAAGCTCAGCATCTGCTGATCCGGTAACACCACCGTCATCAAAGAAGTCTCTCTGCGGAGGCTGTACTATGACATTTTCATAGACTCTGACGCATGGCGGAATAATCTTATTCGGCCATATAAGAACATTTTGCAAAACAGAAGATTTGTTACCCAATACCGAAGCTGCACCCAGTACCGAAAGATCAAACAGTTCAGCACCGTTTTTAACAGTTGAGTTTTCGGCCAATATAGATCCACTGACACGTGCATTGCTCTCAATCTTTACATTTACCGATACTATGCTGTTCTTTATATGAACATTGCTTCCTATGACACAGCCGTCATCCAGTACGGTACCGGGACCTATTATTGAATCTTCGCCTATTTTTACATTGTCGCCTATGAATACAGGCGGTATGATTTTGTACTTGCCTCCCGGTATTCTTCCGTCATTGCTGCACACCATACTTTCAGAGATTTTCAAGGAGGTTTTAACTTTCCTCTTCATCATCTGAGTCTGGCAAACTATATATGACCTGAAGTCCCCTATGTCACACCAATATCCACTTTCTTCAAATCCGCCGAGTATCTTTCCCGAATTCATCATTTTAGGGAAAAGATCCTTTGAAAAATCATACGGTACTCCGTCAGGTATATATGACAGTACGTGAGGATTTATGAAGTATATACCTGTATTAGCGAGATCGGATACCGCCCTGCTCCATCCCGGTTTTTCTATAAAGGATGCAATTTTACCCAGTTTTGTCAATGTAACCAGTCCATACTCCCTTGGATCATTAACCTTGCTGAGGAGTATGGACACCTCATTGTTACTGCTGTTATGAAGGGTCTCAAAATGCTTTAAATTGAAATCACAAATCGCATCGCCGCTTATGACGAGGAAAGGCTCGTCAAAGTTTTTTGCGGCAAGTTTTACACCTCCGGCAGTACCCAACTTCTCTTTTTCCTCAACAACGCTGACACGCATTCCGCCGAAGTTCAGGACACCGCATTCTCTATTTACAAATTCCTTTATCTCATCAGAAAGATATCGAACAGAAATAACCGCATCTGTGCATCCGTTTTGATAAAGGAGTTCCAGGATGTAGTAAAGAGTGGGTTTTCCGCACAGCCTGAGCATCGGCTTCGGTACACTGCAGGTAAGAGGTCTCATTCTTTCTCCCTCGCCGCCTGCCATAATAACAGCTTTCATAAACAGTCCTCCAATACTGATTTTCTTAAATTAGTATTGGCAAGGCAAAAAAAAGTATACGCATGCAGATATCAAAATTATGGCATAAAAAGAAACAAACCGCCCACCCCGAAAAGAGATATAAGCGGTTTGTTGTAAGTGAAGTTATGAGTAAATAATCACATAAACTTTTGGCTTTCTGCAACTGCCATCCTGTCACAGCGTTCATTTTCGGGATGGCCGGCATGACCTTTAAGCCATACTATGCTGTATTCGTGTTTTTCAAGTTCATCAAGGAGTACTTCCCAAAGGTCAGGATTGAGGGCAGGCTTTTTATCTGATTTCCTCCAGCCGTTTTTTCTCCATCCGGCCGCCCAGCCTTTTGTTATGCCGTCTGCTACATACTTTGAATCGGTGTAAATAGTAACATTACAAGACCTTTTGAGGGCCTGTAAACCGGCAATAACCGCCATAAGTTCCATACGATTATTCGTTGTATCGGCTTCCCCGCCGGAGAGTTCTTTTTCCACCCCTCCGGAGCGTAAAATCGTGCCGTAGCCTCCCGGGCCAGGATTGCCGGAACATGCACCGTCAGTGAAAATATCCACCTTTGTAAGTTCTTTTTTTTCGCCGTTTTCAATCTTATTTGATGAAGGCATACGCTATCTCCTGAACTTTGTATCAGCCGAAGTACCTTTCAAGAAGACCCTTGAGAGCCTTACCGTGGCGGGCTTCGTCGCGAGCCATTTCGTGAACTGTATCATGGATGGCATCAAGATTGTTCTTCTTAGCGCAAGTTGCAAGGTCTACCTTTCCCTGTGTAGCGCCGAACTCACAATCTACTCTCCATGCAAGGTTTGACTTTGTATCAGCCTTCATGTTTGCTTCAAGATCAGAACCGAGGAGTTCAGCAAACTTAGCTGCATGCTCAGCCTCTTCGTAAGCTGCCTTCTCCCAATACAGACCTATCTCCGGATATCCTTCTCTATGAGCTATACGAGCCATGCAAAGGTACATACCAACTTCTGAGCACTCACCGTTAAAGTTAGCCATAAGCTGATCAAAGATGTACTTTTTATCTTCTTCTGATATGTCAGGATTGTTCTTTACTGTCTTTGCATATATACCGAACTCGTGTTCAGCAGCAAGAGTAAGTTCACCCTGTACTTCTTTGAACTTATCAGCGCCTACATGGCAAACAGGACACTCTGCCGGTGCGCTGTCGCCCTCATAGATGTATCCGCAAACTGTACAAACGAATTTTTTCATAATAACAACCTCCAATATTAATCTGTTTTTATGATTGTGTAGCCAGACTGCTCAAATTTGTGCCGTCAGGCTGAGACACTTTTCACAAACACCTTTATACATAAGGGTATAGGTATCTATCCTACCCTTATAAAACGATTGGGCTTTCTCTCCTATCTCAGGCATATACGGCATCTCCAAATCATAAATCCTGTTGCACTTTTTACAGCAGAGGTGATAATGAGGTTCCGTAAAAGCATCATAGTGGTCTGATTGGGCCCCGGTAATACACTTTACAAGCCCCTCATCACACAACTGCCTCAGGTTCCTATACACAGTTGCGAGGCTGAGCCCGGGATAATCAGGCTTCAATGACTGATATAATTCATCAGCTGTAGGATGATCACGGCGGGATTTCAATTCAGAAAAAATAGCATTTCTCTGCTTACTGTTCCTTACAATAGACATCCGGCCGCCCCCTAAATCATAATGATAATCGTTATCATTATGATATCTTATGTTTCTGCAGTTGTCAATAGGGTTAGCAGAAAATTCAGCAACTTATTTTATGGAATACCTTTTTACCTTTCTTTACGATGATTCCTTCTTTTAGAGTTGCTTCTTCATATTCTGTCTTTGGGTCCGTAATCTTGATGTCATCAACAGATACTCCACCCTGCTGTACAAGTCTTCTTGCCTCACCGTTTGACGGACAAAGTCCGGCTTTTACAAGCAAGCTGAGTATACCTATCTTTCCATCGTTAAAGTCTTCGGCTTTAAGTACGGTTTCAGGCATATTGTCAAGACTTCCGGCTCCCGAGAACAAAGCTCTCGCTGTAGCCTGAGCCTTTTCGGCCTCCTCTTCACCATGTACAAGTTTTGTGAGCTCGTAGGCCAATATCTCCTTTGCCCTGTTGAGTTCACTACCCTCCCACTTATCCATTTCATCTATTTGCTCAAGAGGAAGGAATGTGAGCATTCTGATACACTTGAGGACATCATCATCGCCTACATTTCTCCAGTATTGATAAAAATCATAAGGAGATGTCTTGTTCGGATCGAGCCATACAGCACCGTTTGCTGTCTTACCCATCTTCTTTCCCTCGGAGTTCATAAGAAGGGTTATGGTCATAGCATATGCATCTTTTCCGAGTTTCTTTCTTATAAGTTCAGTACCGCCGAGCATGTTCGACCATTGATCATCGCCTCCGAACTGCATGTTACATCCGTAGTGCTTAAAGAGATGATAGAAGTCGTAAGACTGCATAATCATGTAGTTAAATTCAAGGAAAGAAAGACCCTTTTCCATTCTTTGCTTATAGCACTCAGCTCTTAGCATATTGTTTACCGAGAAGCATGCACCTACATCTCTGAGGAGTTCTATGTAGTTTAGCTTTAACAGCCAATCCGCATTGTTTACCATGATAGCCTTATCCGGACCGAATTCTATAAAACGTTCCATCTGCTTTTTAAAGCAGTCGCAATTGTGCTGAATTGTCTCCGGAGTCATCATGGAGCGCATGTCTGTTCTTCCCGAGGGGTCTCCTACATATCCTGTACCTCCGCCTATAAGAACAACCGGTTTATTGCCTGCCATCTGAAGGCGTTTCATAAGACAAAGAGCCATAAAGTGACCCACATGGAGACTGTCTGCAGTAGGGTCGAATCCTATATAAAAGGTCGCCTTTCCCGTGTTTACAAGCTCCTTAATTTCTTCCTCATCAGTTACCTGTGCTATGAGTCCACGGGCAACAAGTTCATCGTAAATAGTCATCTATATAATCCTTTCAATTATTGTTCTCAATTAAAGTATTTGTGCGCATTTTCAAGCATCTCTTTTGCGCTCGAAAGCTGTAGCTGTGTTACATTTACACCGCCTATAATCCTTGCTATCTCTCCGACCCTGGCCTCGTAGTCAAGATTGTTTACTTCCGTATAAGTCTTGCCGTTTCTCACTTCCTTCGTTATAAGGAAATGTGTATCGGCATAAGCGGCTACCTGTGCACTGTGTGTTATACAAACAACCTGGCACTTATTTGCAACCTTTGACAAAGATATAGCTATCTTCTCTGCCGCACTTCCGGAAACTCCGGTGTCAATCTCGTCGAAAATCATAGTGGAAACATCCGGGTTTGCCTGCATAATGACATTCTGTATAGCAAGCATTATTCTGGAGAGTTCTCCTCCCGATGCTATCTTCGCAAGAGGTTTTACGGCCTCTCCCGGATTCGGAGATATCATAAACTCAATCATATCGGAACCGGTGGGATTAAGTTTACAAGGTTCAAAATTCGTATGTATTTCAACATTGGGCATATCAAGAAATGAGAGCTCATGCTTCACATGAACCTCA
>CAZIHW010000040.1:0-4054 GCA_964539045.1 uncultured Eubacteriales bacterium
GGAAAACGGACAGGCGGCATTTGACGGAATCATTACAAATGATGTACCGAAGTTGTATATCTGCGCAAGTTGGGGGATTCAAACCAAAGAAGATGTAATAGAATCAAACAAGTGGATTAATCGACAGATAGAGATAAATAAGATGGATATGAAGTTGCGTCCTTTAGAATATGAAGACGAAACACTGAAGAAAATACTTGCATCATATGAGGAGGCAAGAGAAAAAATCCTTTATCCCTACGCGGAAAAGATGGGGAATTGCGAAGTCGTTTGTCTCGCGGGAGATCATATGATATATGAACAAAAACCGGAAGACTGCGGAAGGATAGTAAAGAGTTTTGTAGATAAGCTTGATTCCTGAGGAGGAGTATGAGAAGCATGAAGGAGCGCCAAATCGCAAAAATTTTCATTAGAAGTTGTAAAGGCAATCTGGATGAGATATAATACTAGTGGAGAATTTTGCGATAACTCGCAAAAACTTTCAGCACAAAGAAGGATTATGATATGGAAATCAAGAGAGATATCTATTTAAATAAGCTTATTAGTAAGAAGCATAATGGACTTATCAAGGTGGTAACGGGAATTCGTCGTTGCGGAAAGTCCTACTTATTGTTTAATTTGTTCAAGGATTATTTGCTGGCAGAAGGAACGGATGAACGGCACATTATAGAAATTGCGTTCGACTCCTTTGAAAATAAGCGTTTTCGCGATCCAGATGTTCTGTATCCCTATCTCAAGGGGCAGATTACAGATGATGGAATGTATTATGTGCTGTTGGACGAGGTGCAGCTTTTGGGAGAATTTGAATCCGTATTAAACAGCCTGATCCGTATGAAAAATGTGGATGTATATGTGACAGGGAGCAATGCTAGATTTTTGTCCAAGGATGTGATTACCGAATTCCGAGGTCGGGGGGATGAAGTTCATATGCATCCTCTCAGCTTTGCTGAATTCATGTCTGTCTATTCGGGGACGAAACAGGACGGCTGGAATGAATATATGCTTTACGGCGGATTGCCGCCTATTATGAATATTTCAAGTCCGGAGGAAAAGATTAATTTCCTGAAGTCATTGTTTGAGGAGACCTATATTTCGGATATCGTAGGCAGACATAACGTACGCAATCGTGAAGAATTGGAAGAAATTCTGAACATTCTTTCATCTGCTATCGGTTCGCTTACAAACCCGACAAAGTTGTCGGCGACCTTTAAATCTGTCAAGCAGAAAACCATCAGCAACACAACCATCAAAAGGTATATTGATTATTTTTGTGATTCTTTCCTGATTGACAGTGCTGTTCGATATGACGTTAAGGGTAAGAAGTATATCAATACACCAGTCAAATACTATTTTACCGATTTGGGATTACGCAATGCCCGTCTCAATTTCCGTCAACTGGAAGAAACACATACTATGGAGAATATCATTTTCAATGAGATGAAGATACGGGGCTTCAATGTGGATGTGGGCGTTATCACCCTGAATAAAACCAATGAGAAAGGTCACGGAATCCGCAAGCAGTTGGAAATTGATTTTGTTTGCAATAAAGGTTCTAAGCGTTATTATATCCAGTCGGCCTATGCGATTTCAGACCGAGCAAAGATGGAACAGGAGCAGCGCTCCCTGATGCTGACTGGCGATTTCTTCAAGAAGATCATCATCACAAAAGATGCACCCGCACCGTATTACAATGACAATGGAGTATTGGTTATGAGTATTTATGATTTCCTGCTGAATGAGGGCAGTCTGGATAACTGATTGATGAAAAAATATAGTCGGTAAAATAGAGTACAATACGGCATTTTAGGAGGATTTTCGTTTATGATAAAAGTACTCTTCATTTGCCACGGCAATATATGTCGCTCTACAATGGCGGAGTTTGTTATGAAAGAATTTGTGAAGCGGCAAGGTCGTGAGTCCGAGTTTTATATATCGTCGGCCGCCACAAGCCGGGAGGAAATAGGCAATGATGTACATTACGGTACAAGGCGGAAGCTTGAGGAAGAGGGTATACCTTGCTCTCATCATCGGGCCGTTCAAGTTGTACCTGCAGATTATGATAAGTATGATTACCTGATAGTCATGGATGAAAATAACATAAGAAATTTGAAGAGAATTATACCGGACGATCCGGAGAAAAAGATACATAAATTGCTCGCGTTCGCCGGATCTGCCAGGGACATAGCGGACCCATGGTATACAGGAAATTTTGATGATACTTTTGATGATATAACAGCAGGCATCATAGGATTGCTGAATAGGATTTGAACGGAGTATAAAATGGAGATATTTATTACAATTGCGGTTACGTTTTTTGCGGGAATGGGAGCGGGTCTCGGGACCGGTTTTGCCGGAATGAGTGCTGCAGCGGTTATAACTCCGATGCTCGTCACTTTCCTCGGTATAAATGCATATACAGCAGTGGGGATAGCGCTGGCCTCCGATGTCCTCGCAAGCGCAGTTTCAGCATATACATACGGAAAAAATAAAAATCTTGACATCAGGAATGGTTTGTTAATGATGCTGACCGTGTTGCTGTTTACGGTTATAGGCAGTTATGTTTCAAGCCTGGTTCCGACGAGAACCATGGGAAACTTCTCTGTTTTTATGACATTTTTGCTTGGCGTAAAGTTTATCGTTAAACCGGTGATGACCACAAAGGAAGATATGAAAAAAACCGATGCCAAAACCCGTGCCATTCAATCTGTATGCTGTGGCACCGTGATTGGCTTTATTTGTGGGTTCATAGGTGCAGGGGGCGGAATGATGATGCTCCTTATTTTGACAAGCGTGTTGGGTTATGAGCTTAAAACTGCAGTCGGAACCAGTGTATTTATAATGGCTTTTACAGCTTTTACCGGTTCGGTTTCCCATTTTGCTATAGGTGACTTACCCGACGGACGAATTCTTTTCCTGTGTGTCTTCTTTACATTTATCTGGGCAAGGATAGCAGCATTGTTTGCCAATAAAGCAAAACCCGAGACACTTAATCGTGCCACGGGTGTTGTTCTTGTAGTATTGGGTCTTGCTATAATGATAACGTCTTTGGTATAAAATTCGCGCCGTCAGGCTGAATTATCTCATTATTAAAGGGTTTCATAAATATGTTTTATCAGTTCGATAAGGGCTTCCCCGGTCACGACAGCACCTTCTGCTGTCATATTGTGTTCGGCGGTCTTGTCGGCAAAAAGGCGGCCGGAAGCAGGAAATTCATCGTCGGCAAGCCATACCTTCAGTGTGATAGGAAAGTGTGGAAAAACGCGAAATACCACGCAAAAATCCGCGTTTGAGTCCAGGTATTCTCCGGATAATGTATCAAAAATTTTCTTTGCTTTTTCGTGGTCGCATCCGCTGAAAATTTTGCTTATATCAGCCTCGGCTCGCCTGTCAAGGTTTCCTCCCCTTACCATACCGTCCTTTATATCTGCGAAGGGTATGATTTCCCCTGTGGGCAATGTACCGTCTGACATCTCCAAATATTGCAATATAGTGGAAAAAACTATCTGATCTTCACTCTCGGGAATAACGTCGTATTCCGGATAAGTTACGGTTATAGTTTTGTGAAAGCTTTCTATTGTAAATTGCTTCTTGTCTGCATCGAATTTTGCACCCGAGTTTTGCGCTACTTTTTGGGGATCGAGTTTAATCAATCTTTCAATCGTGGGTCTACGCAAACTTTCAAATGCCAATGTATAAGCAAAATCATTTTTCATTTATTGATCCACCCTTGTGCACAGAAGCACAGAAGGAAAAACGAATCCTTCTGTGCTCTTTTAATTTTATACTCTTAAGTATACTCTCAGGCTCAATCGTCGAGATTTTCGAGTAAGTCCAGATGATGCTTATAGAAGTTTGTTACATAGTAAGGCGTTATAGCAGCTCTTAAAGATCCGCCTACCACATCCATGTGATCTCCCTGATATACAGGCATTACATTCCAGATACCACGACTGAGTTTTCCGTGAGTATCATAGTAGTTTATGAATGGCTCGTCTTCGGGATGAAGAGCGGAAGCTGTATTTGAACAACCATCCGATTCAAGCCATGTTTCGTC
>CAZIHW010000041.1:0-17884 GCA_964539045.1 uncultured Eubacteriales bacterium
AGACGTTGAAAAAATAGGTGCACTTGTTGACTTTGTTTTCTGTGCCGTAAATCTTACAAAAGATGAGACAAAGATTCTTGAGGATAAATATGCTAAAGCGGAAATACCCGTAGTTTCAAACAACAGTGCAAACAGGCACACACCGGACGTACCGATGGTTATTCCTGAGATAAACCCGGAACATATTAAGATTATAGATGCTCAAAGAAAACGCCTCGGAACGAAACGTGGATTTATAGCTGTAAAGTCAAACTGTTCCCTTCAGAGCTATGTCCCTGCTCTCTATCCTTTGGATGAAAAATACGGCGTAGAAGATGTTCTTGTATGCACATATCAGGCTATTTCCGGTGCAGGAAAAACATTTGCAACATGGCCTGAGATGGTAGACAATGTAATCCCTTACATAGGTGGCGAAGAGGAAAAGTCCGAAAAAGAACCCCTTAAGATTTGGGGACACATCGAAGGCGACGAAATTGTACCTTTGAATAGGCCTAATTTTACAGCCCAATGTTTGCGTGTTGCAGCCTCTGACGGACACATGGCAGCAGTATTTGTAAGATTCAAAAACAAACCTTCCAAGGAAGATATTCTCAAGATCTGGAAAGAGTATAAAGGACGTCCTCAGGAGCTTGAGTTGCCATCAGCTCCGAAACAGTTTTTAAACTATTTTGAAGAAGATAACCTTCCTCAGACAAAATTGCAACGTAACCTTGAGAACGGTATGGCTATCTCATGCGGAAGACTCAGAGAAGACACACAGTACGACTATAAGTTCGTATGTCTTTCACACAACACGCTTCGCGGAGCTGCAGGAGGCGCTGTTGAACTTGCAGAACTCCTCTGTGCAGAAGGATATATGGACTGATACTTCAAATTTAAGGAGGATACCATAATGTCTCAGAATCCAATCTTTACAGGTGCCGGAGTTGCCATAGTAACCCCTATGGATGAATACGGCAACATAAATTATGATAAGCTCGGGGAGCTTATAGAGAGACAGATTTCAAACGGAACCGATGCAATAATTATTTGCGGAACTACAGGTGAGAGTGCCGCTCTTGATATAGTTGAACATATTCAAGCTGTAAAATTCTGTGTTGAGTGCGTTAATAAGAGAGTTCCCGTTATTGCCGGTACCGGCAGTAATGATACTGCCTTCGGTGTAAAAATCTCTAACGAGGCAGAAAAGGCCGGAGCCGATGCGCTTCTCATGGTTACACCTTACTATAATAAGACTTCACAGGCAGGTCTTATCAGACATTATACATACATTGCAGACCGCGTTTCGACACCAATAATTCTCTACAATGTACCAAGCAGAACCGGTGTAAACATAAAGCCGGAAACATATGCAGAGCTTTGCCAACACGACAGAATTGTTGCTACAAAGGAAGCTAACGGAGATATTGCCGCGCTTGCAAAGACTATCCGTCTTTGCGGTGACAAACTCGACATATACAGCGGTAACGACGATCAGACAACCGCATTTATCTCTCTCGGCGCCAAGGGCGTTATTTCGGTTCTTTCAAACGTTTGTCCCCGTGAAGCTCATGAAATCGCTTCAAAAGCGCTCGAAGGTGATTTTAAAACATCTGCAGAACTCCAGATCAAATACCTTGATCTCATAAATAAGCTCTTTATGGATGTAAACCCGATACCCGTTAAAGAAGCTATGAATATAATGGGATTTGATTGCGGTGAGTGCAGAATGCCGCTCGCACCTCTTTCCGACCACGATCATGAGATTATGGTTGAAACATTAAAATCTTATAACCTGATTTAATTTAAATTGTAAAAAACTATAAGGTATGTGTTGAAATGACGGAAATTATTTTAAATGGTTATATGGGTAAAATGGGACGCGTTATTGCCGATGCCGTTGCATTGCGCGATGACTGCAGGATAGTTGCGGGTGTAGATATTAATACTCCTGCAAATACTTTTCCCTTCCCTACCTATACCGATATCGAAGAAGTCAAAGAAAATGCCGATGTTATAATCGACTTTTCAAATCCTGCCGCACTCAGTGGTATATTGAAGTTTTCGCAGGAGAGAAAAATGCCGGTCGTAATCGCTACTACCGGTCTTACGGAAACACAAACCGATGAGATAAATGCGGTTTCGGAACTTGTTCCTGTTTTCTTCACCGCAAATATGTCGTTGGGTGTAAATCTTATTTGTGAGCTTGCCAAGAAAGCAGCGAGTGTTCTGTATCCTGATTTCAACATCGAAATAATAGAACAGCACCACAATCAAAAGCTTGACGCTCCGAGCGGAACTGCATTGATGATTGCTAATGAGATATCTTCTGTTCTCGAAGAGAAACCTTCATATGAGTACGAAAGACACTCAAAACGTGAAAAGAGACCGATAAAAGAGATAGGTATTCACAGTGTCAGAGCCGGTACGATTGTCGGAGAACATGAGATTATATTCGGCGGAAAAGATGAGGTTATAAAGATAAGTCACAGCGCCGCTTCTAAAGAGATCTTTGCGACCGGTTCCATAAATGCGGCTATATTCTTAAAAGATAAAAAGCCCGGTCTCTATTCAATGAAAGATATTTTGGCAGAATAAACTATTTAGCAGTACAAACAAAATGTTATATAGCAAGAGGGTGCATCCTTTCGGATACACCCTCTTGCTGTTTTTGGAGTTGGTTTTCACTTGGCGAACGAATATATCTAAGTAAAAATAAATCAGATTGAAAAATGATTAAATTGCTTTTTTCTTATCCAGTTGAAAGAATGGTTCAAGACGTTCTATAAGCGTCTTGGAAATTATGGTTATAACAACCAATTCAAGAATAAATAAAGGAACTACCTGTATAAGCCTTGAGGCTACAATTGCCGGATACGTCTTCGCTCCGTAAAGATAAAAGATCCAAAATGACTGTAAAAATAAACTTAAAACGAATTCTACGATTGCCGAGCTCGACAAAATACGAACGAAACTTGCCTTTTTATATAAAGCTACACCAAATACTATTCCTTTAAGAAAAGCTGTGAGCGTGAAACCCGGGAAATAAGGACCGAACGGGAAAATAATTGCCCCGATAAAGTCCCCCAAGCCTCCGACCAGACCCGCTTTAAGTGGGCCCATCAGGATAGCGGCAACAGCCAAAGGAATAAAAGTTAAACCAATACTCAGGTTCCATACATTGATGGAACAAAATCTGTTGATGATGACATAAAGTGCTACTAAAACTCCAACAGTAGCCATCTGTGTCGTCGAGAAAGTTAATTGCTCTTTTACATAATTTTTCATTGACATAAAACCTCCTTCAAAGCATACACACAAACAAAAAGAAGTTTTATGTTCTTATTGCAGTGGATGCGGAAAATACACCGCAGCCAAATCACCTGGACTTAGCTTCGCCCGGAGAACAACTTCCCATCTCCCCGATACTTAACGCGTAATTTCCTACTCTGAATAAATTAGTGTGAATATTTCTTATTATATCGCCTGCACAGATAAGGCAGGCGATATATACAAGACTAAAAATAACTTAAGCTTTTACCGGTCCTATCTCGCCCTTACGATAAGCAGAAGCATACTTACGGCAATGCTTATCATTTTCGAGAAGAACATCTGTAGCAAGCATAGCAGCCTTAACATCGCGGTTAAGAGGATCTCCGATAAGAGAGTCAAGGCCTGCATTCATTGAAAGTGTAAGGAAAGCCATATTAAGAGCCTTTCTTACAGGCAAACCGTAGGAGATATTTGAGAGAGCCTCAGTAATATTTACTGTAGGATACTTCTCTTTAACAATACGGCAAGCCTCACAGAATGTTGAACAAGAATCAGCAACAGCTGAAACTGCAAATACAAGGAGGTCAATATGCATCCTATCCGGTGTTACACCGTACTCAGCAGCCTTTTCGATAAGCTCGCAAGCGAGCTTTACCTTTGACTCTACAGTATAAGAAACACCATCATCCGAAGAACAAAGAGCTACAACTCCCCACTCCGGATTTTCCTTCAAAAGAGGAAGAATGATATCGCACTTATTGCCCTCAAGTGATATAGAGTTAATAAGACCAGGCTTATTAATCTTCGGGAATACCTTTACAAGCATATTTGGATCCGGAGAGTCAATACAAATCGGCTTTGTATTTACTTCCTGAACCGTATCAATAAGCCAGCAAAGAGCATCATACTCAAGTTCAGGATCTGTAGCAGCACAGACATCAAGATAATCTGCACCTGCAGCTTCCTGATCAACAACTAACTTTTTGATGTATTCAGCGTCGCGGTTTGCAATAGCTTCACCGGTCTTCGGAATAGCACCATTAATTTTTTCACCAATAACTATCATAGATTACATACCTGCCCAATTCTTACAAATATTAACTGAGTCAGCCGGAGAGTGAGCCCATGCATCAGCCTTCATAGCTTCGCAAGCTTCTGCAGAAACAGGGTTACCGCCGATAAGAATCTTAACATCATCTCTCATACCTGCAGCAGTAAATGCCTCAACGCAAGCCTTCATAGAGTCAAGAGCGAGAGTAAGTACGCCTGTGAGAGCGATAATCTTAATGCCCTGCTCCTTAGCTGTGTTTACAATCTTATCAGCAGGAACGTCTATGCCAAGGTCTACTACTTCAAAGCCTGCAGCCTCGAAGAAAGCCTTAACAATGTTCTTGCCTATATCATGGAGGTCATCTTTTACTGTTGCGAGAAGAATCTTCTCTGAAGCTCCGCCTGAAGAATTACCTGCAAGTATTGGTGAAAGCTTCTGTACGGCGTCTGTCATAATCTCACCGGCATAGATAAGGTCAGATACGAAATATTCGCCTGCACCAAATCTGTCACCTACGATGTTCATACCGTCTGAGCATGCATCGACAGCAGCCTGAGCCTCTGCCCCGCCTTCAGCGAGAACCTGATCAACAAGTTCAATAACGATGTCCTCTTCAAGGTCACCCATGGCTTCCTTAAGTTTAGCTAAATCGATCATTTTGAAATCCTCCTAAAACTCAAAAATTCAAAAAAGTACAAATCAACAATACGAGGCATAACACAGCCTCTTTTATTTGGCGTTTACATTAAAACATATTTTCTGTCAAAAAAATACGCACAAATTATAGCAAAATAAAAAAATGTGTGCTACAATCTGTAGCAGGTTATTTTTTTACGTAGCTATCTTAATCTGAACGTAATGAGCACGTTCACAAAAACGCATCTGTAAAAAACTGTGCATAGAAAGGAAATATGATATGGACCATACAATAACTTTTCTTCCCTCCGGAAAAACTATAAACATCAGTCACAATGCAACTATTATGGATGCAGAAAGAATTGCCGGGCTCGGTATGGAATATCCATGCGGCGGTAACGGTACCTGCAATAAATGCACAGTTGAGATAAGTTATGGGGACACAAAAAAATCAGTAAAAGCGTGTACATATAAGATAGAACGGGATATGACGGTCACATTGAGAACAGATAACCTTGATCACAACGAAAAAGTATTGACTGAAAGCGGACAGGATGTTATTGACTGTAACCCATGCATAAGTGTATACAATGTACAAGTTGATGAGGCTAAAATCGGCGATGTACGTTCGGATTTTTGCCGTTTCTCGGATGCATGTAAAAAAGATTTGGGTATGGTTGAAGTTCGCTATAATTCCACATCGGTTCTCACAAAACTATCGGAATTATTTTCAAAGGATATCTTCAATATCAAAGCTGTATTTTACGGAAATACCCTCCTCGATGTAAGAATTGACGATTTCACCCCGCTTGCTATAGCTTACGATATCGGAACAACCACGATAGCCGGCTACCTTCTTGATATGTCACTCGGCACCGAGCTTTGCTCATGTGGTGCGCTCAATGAACAGGTTCGCTACGGTGGCGATGTAATTTCCAGGTGTATATTTGCTATGGAAAACAGTGTCGAGGAGATACAAAACTGTGTAAATAAGGAAGTTGACAGCCTCGCTTTAAAGATGTTGAACGACTGCGGAAAGAAGGCAGAGGACGTATATGCTGTCAGCATCGTAGGAAACACTTGTATGCACCATATCTTTGCCGGAATCAATCCGATTTCATTGGTTAATGCCCCCTACACCCCATCCGTGTCAGATCAATTGACTCTTGATGCCGCCGGATACTTTTCCAATGTTAATCCTAATGCTAAGCTTGTTATGCTTCCGGTAATTGCCGGATTCATAGGTGCAGATACGGTAAGTGTACTTGTAAGCGCCGACTTTCCGTCAAAGGAAAAGCCCACACTTATGCTCGACATAGGCACAAACGGAGAAATGGCGCTCGGTACAAAGGAACGCTGGGTAACATGCTCCACCGCATCGGGCCCTGCTTTTGAGGGCGCGAAGATAGTTAAAGGTATGAGAGGAGCCCCGGGTGCAGTAGACCACGTATGGATGGAAAACGGTGAATTCAAGTTTTCTACCATTGATAATCAGACTGCCATAGGTATTTGCGGATCGGGTCTTGTAGACGTAATAAAGGTTATGCTCGAAGAAGAAGTAATAATACCATCGGGAAGGTTCAACAAAAAATATGAAGGTACGCTCAGCGATAAAATTCTGACAATAGACGGAGCAAAGTGCTTTGTCATAACACCGGAGGTTTATATAACACAAAAGGATGTAAGAGAGGTACAGCTCGCAAAAGGTGCTATAGCTGCCGGTATAGAAATAATGGCCGAAAAGCTTGATATAACCTATGACGATATAGAAGAAGTCCTTATTGCCGGAGCGTTCGGAAACTACATGAAACCCGAAAGTATGTGTAAACTCAAGATGATTCCGCCACAGCTGTTAGACAAGATAGTTCCTATCGGTAATGCGGCCGGAAGCGGTGCTAAGCTCTGCCTTATTAATAAGGAGAAGCTGGAAACTGCAAAGTACATATCTGAAAAATCGGAATTTATCGAACTTGCAACACACCCGAGCTTCCAGGAAAAGTTTATTAAACAACTTGATTTTTAACGTAAGAAAGTAAAACGGAGGAAAATAAATGGTTATCACATCTTCTATACTTTTTTATCAATTAGCAAAAAAGCATGACTTAGTTGAGAAAAAAGCGCCTTCCGACAAACTTCAAATAAAAAATATAAGGATATACAAAGGAAAAACAGAAGTCGGCGTTTTATATCTAGTGGACTGTAAGCAAATAGTCAGGCCGATAACAAGCAAAAAGCCTGTAAGCTTCTTATTTATAAATGCCGAAGACTTTGACAAGAACAATATTCCGAAGAACTGCGACTATGCTATTTTCAAAGGTATAAGAAACAATATTGAACTTTTTGAGACTGTATCAGACTCAATTAATGAGTTGCAGGAATGGGATTGTAAGCTTAAGGATGGTATGGCAATGCGCTACCCTCTTGATGAGTTCGGTGCTTTAGCCCAGGTTATCATAAATGAACCCATATACATACTGACCAGAAACCTTTCCCTGCTTTCTATCTCCACAAAAAAAGGTTATGATTTTCTTACAAATGACATAATAAATGAGAAAGCCGATCAGGCTCTGTATCGTTCGAATTTCGGCAAAACACTATCCATTGACTATGCAAATGAGTTACTGTCAGATGAAGAATACCATACTACAAGCAAAACGGTTGATACATACAACTTTGTTGACGGTTATGACAATGAGTTTCTATGCATGAACATATTCAGTGACACAAGGTACATTGCCAGAGTTATGGCTCCCGCAACGAAATATGCCGGACGGATTGATGAAGGCGAAATTCAGCTTTTCAGACACTTTTTCAAGTATTTGAAACTGGTTTATTTAAGATATACCGAGGATCCGCTTATAAAGAGTAATACGGACAAACTTCACCTCTTATTAAACAATATCATATTTAATCCGGAAAAAATTGACGCCACCGAGGCGGGTCTTGTTCTTCAAAACTACGGTTGGAGTGAAAATAACAAATTTTCCGTAGTAAAATTCAGTTTCTTCAAAAATGCCAGCTGGGACGAAGTTACAGAGTATATTTGCGGAAAACTGGAAGAGACCTGGTCAAACTCATGTGCAATTATACACGATGAAGATATAATCTGGGTTTTCAATCACTCCTTACGGAACAATTCAACAGACGAGAGAAAGTTCTTCCATGTACTCGCATACATAGTCCGTGACTTTGTATGCAAGGCCGGAGTATCAGATGAATTTACGGAATTAAAAAAGCTGCCCTCTTACCTACTTCAAGCTGAAACAGCTCTTAAAATAGGTCAGAAACGCAGCCCTAATCAATGGTATTTTAAATTTTCAAATTATGCTCTTGATTATATGTTTGACAGAATCGTAAGTGAATTCAGTTATGATCAGCTGGTTATAGAGGGCATCAGGAAGCTTATAGACTATGATAAAAAGAACGGAACCGAGTACCTTCCCACTCTGAAATGTTTCCTATATAACAACTGTAACTCAACACACACCGCGGATGAGATGTTCATTCACAGAACGACGCTCATACGCAGAATAGAGCGTATAAGAGAGATATGTGACATTGACTTTGAAGACAGAGACACACATATTTATCTCACTCTCTCATTCTGGATTCTTGAGAGGCTCGGATTTGATACAAGCGATCCGGATGCTATCCAAGAAGAACGTCCTTTGCAATAATAGCACTGAGAGTAGCAGTTGCGGCATAATAATCCGCGCCGACAGCTTTTGCAGCGTCAGCATCTATGGAAGCTCCCCCGACGATTATTTTTACATTGCCGCGAAGCCCTTCATTCTCTATAAATTCGATAGTTTCCTTTATTTCGGGAATTGATGTATCAAGAGAAGAAGAGATGGCCAGAATCTTGGCATCGGGATTCTTTCTTATTGTCTCCGCAAAGGCTTCCGGAGACACGTCGATACCGAGGTCAATCACCTCAACACCAACCGACTCAAGCATGGTGACAACAAGGCCCTTGCCTATATCATGCAAGTCACCTTGTGCCATACCTACAATGGCTTTTCCGATGTACTCGCATTCTTCTCCTCTTATTAAAGGTGTAACATATGTTACACCTTTTTTCATTGTTTGTGCGGAGAAAAACATATCGGAGATTTGTATCTCGCCGTTTTGGAATCGCTCGCCGACTATCTTCATGGCATCAGTCATCTCATTGACCAATTGAATGGGCTCCTCACCCGCCTCAAGCGCTTCTTTTACTGCGAGAATTATCTTTTTACTTTTACCGTTTTTAACAATATCCTCTATATCCGATCTACTCATATCAGCCCTCCACAGGCTTTCCTGCATCGCCTACAGCCGCACCGGTTGTAACATAGACAGCGGCAATGCTTTCAGCACTGACAAACGAATTGCGAACAACAGTAACAGGATCTAAAATTTTCATTTCAAACATATCGCCGTATTTATCATTAAGGGCATCGTATCCGAAGTTTTTCGAGTCAGATGTCCTTATTTTATTAATAACAACGCTTGCATCTGCTCCGGCATTCTTTGCTATTTGCCTGATTGGAGCCTCCAGCGCAAGTCTTATTGTCCTGGCACCTTCTTTTTCATCTCCGTCAAGGCTGCTCTCAAGCGTTTCTACCGCGTCGGTACAAAGGAGAAGCGCCTTTCCGCCTCCCGGTACAACACCGTCATTTACAGCATTTTTAGCAGCATTCAGGGCATCCTCTATACGGTACTTTCTCTCAAACATCTCGAGTTCGGATGTACCGCCGACAGATATCACAGCCATAGCGGAATTCAATATGGCCAGAGATGCCTGCAATTTATCAACCTCATAAAGGTGATGTTCTGTTTCAAGTCGTTTGAGTATAGCCTTTTTAAGTTCTGCAACCTTTTCGCTTTCCGGAGTTTTAGGCTCTTCTATTGTGGTGATGTTCCTCTCTACCACTACCTTCTTGGCCCGTCCGCAATAAGAGAGACCGCAGTTTTCGGGATGCAGGTCAACAGCAGGATCAATAAGCGTAGCACCGGTAACCGCCGCTATACACTCGAGGTTTCTGTCCCTGGTATCTCCGTGTCCGGGCGCTTTTACAGCGGCAACCTTTAAAATATCTTTTTCGGCGTTGGCAGCAAGAGCTGTCAGACATTCCCCGCTTATATCTTTAGCTATTATGAAAATCGGAGCATCCTCCCTAACGGCTTCCTCAAGCAGCTTGTATACCTGTTTTATCTTTGTAAGATCATCCTTAACGACAAAGATGTACGGATCATTATATTCACCGATATTCTTTACATTGTCTGTTACAAAGAATCTGGAAAGATAGCCCGAATCCAGCCTGCAACCGTGTGAAACAGTCAAAACGGTCTCGGCCATTTGAGTATCCTCAATTAATACTACACAATCATTGCCCAGTTTGTCAAAAGCTTCTGCAATGATGCCGCCTATCTCAGGGTCATTTCCACCCGAGACAGTGGCAATATTGTATACTGTTTCATTATCAATATCCTTTTTTGCAATTTGGGAAAGGGTATCGCATACTACACTTACAGCCTTATCCATACCCCTCCTCAAAAAGACAGGGTTTGCTCCTGCAGCTATATTCTTAAAAGCCTCATTTATCATGGATTGCGCAAGAACAATTGAAGCTGTTGTTCCGTCTCCGGATATTTTATTGGATTTTAAAGCAGCCTCTTTGATTATCTGGGCTCCCATATTCTCAAAAGTATCCTCAAAAACTATTTGTTTCGCGATGGTATAACCGTCATTGGTAACAAGAGGTACATCATACTGTTGAGTAAATGCAGCATTTCTCCCCTTAGGCCCGTAAGTGGATATTATGGCATTAGCCATCTTATTCATTCCGGACACAAGGGACGTTTTTGCTTCATTGTCAAATAGAATCTTCTTCCCCATAAAAACACCCTTTAAATAAAAGAACCGAGCCAGGAATAGCTCGGTTCCCCAATAATTTTAAAATCAGCCGTCGATAAGGATTCTGATAAGAAGAGGACCCATCATCTTTTTAAGAGGTCTTGCCCAAAGAGGCATAATCTTATTGAGAAGCTTATCGTATCCCTCAGGGTATGAAGCATACCAGCATGAATTCTTATCCATAGTAAAGTCCTCCTTTATCACTTAAGCTCGTAGTTTGAAACAAACTCACAAACAGCCTTGAGATTTTCTGACTTACAGTCATTTCTGTAAGAGAGCATCTTATCCTCAGAAAGGATAAATCCACCTTCAGAGCCGAGTTCATCAATGAGCTTCTTTGTATAATCTACACACTCTTCTGCTGTAGCAGTTCCGAGCATCTGAGTTGTAAGACCGCCGATGATAGCAACATTCGGAAGAGCCTCACGGATAGCCCAAGGATCATCGTTTTCAAGATGGAAGGCAAGAGAGCCTTTCTTGAAATCAGTGAAGTGATCGGCATACATGTCAATCTTACCCTCTGTGAAGATACGAGGACACTTGCCCTTCTGCTCATAAGCCTTGAGCAATGGCTCAAGATAGCACCAATAAAGCTCATCAAACTGCTTCGGATTGAGAATATTTTGAGAGAGCATAATAAGAGAAGCATCGAAGCAATACTTCATATCAGGTCCGTCTTCACCCTCAAGAATTTTAGCAATAATCGGCTTTGTTTCTTTTTCATTCCATGCATCGCAGAATTCCTTGAGTTGAGCAAAGTTTCTACGAGCTGCAATGGAAAGGTTTCTGATACCGAGAAGGTTTGACTCAGCTTCCTCGATACCGAAGTTTATTGTACCCTTCATCGGGTTATTCGGAGCACCTGATGGAAGACCGTACTTTCCTGTTACGCTGTTCATCTTGAAAATGAACATTATGTAGCTCATGTACTCTTTCCAGACATTCTTCCAGGTATCCATTGATTTTTCATAGAAATCAGGATACTTCTCAGGAAGAGCAACTTCCCAGCAATACTTGTTCTTGTCCTCAATATAATCCATGAGTTTATCTACAGGACAATATGCGTGGTCGTTGATACCTACAACTTCCTTGTCATAGTAGTAGTAACCATGATCACCTGTTCCGAAAGCCTCTGTTACATTGAACTGGTTACGGATACCTATGTCGATAAGCACGTCAACAGGATACTTATCAAGGAACTTTACAACAGTTTCCTTCATGACATCAAAGTTAGTCATGGCCTGATCAATAGTATAACCGGCATCAAAAATCTTCCATGTAACTATGTTACCATAGTGAGGTATTCTGTCCGGCTTCTTCCACTGCTCTGCGTCACGGAATAGTTTTATTCTGTATGCTTTGAGCTCTTTTGGCTTCATAGCCTTTTCGATTTCTCTCATAGCGCTTTCTCCTTTTTATGAACGAATTCATATTGTCGTAATTATAATAATAAATTGTTCCTATTTTGTCAACAAAAAAAGCAACAGTGTTTTTTGTTGATATTATATAAAAGTTTACATGTCACTTCATTGTTGCGACTGATTTTTTGACAATCAACTGACTGTAGTTCTTCTTAAACTGAACAGATACTCTGTACTTTATCTTACAGTCCTTACAATAATACAAGGCTGTAAAATTGTTATTGATAAACTTCCAATCATTGATCTGATTAGCCAGTTCTCCGCACTCTAAGCATTTGCAGCACAGGGCATTTTTATCTACAAGCTTATCATTGATATCCGTAACAATGTACGGCCTGAACATTATCCTCTTGTAGAAATCATCGTCGCATACAACCAAATGCTTCTTAAGGTTTTCGGCATTGTATACCGCCTTAAAGCATAAGGCGGAGAGTTCACTATCTGCCAATGCTCTGTGGTGTTTAAAGGAATCAGGATCAATGTCAATCAAAGCAGCGGCATTTGAAAGTCCTATTTGCTTTCCTTTAGGGAGTTCCTTTTCACTCATAAAGTATGCCTGCAAATCAACATAGTTCAAAATAAAAGGAATAAAAGGATTATCAAAAAAATACTTGCAATTGCTTATCAGGGCTCTTATATCCATATCACCCCATGACATGAATACAGTATCTTCAACTGAACCCACCCACTCTGTAAAGCGATTGCATACCACCTCGAAAACGTCAGCACCTGACACATCTTCGTTGGTTATACTGGTGAGTGTTTTTACCCTGCTCCTGAGTTTTTTCTCTACCTGAGGTTTTACAAAACTTGAAAACCTGTCTGTTATTTCCAGATTCTCATCAAGCTTCACAGCGCCGAATTCTATTATCTCATTGATAAACTGACCCTCACGCTTACTGTAAGCTGTATTCCATTCAAGATCCAGTATTACGAATTGCTTCAAGAATTACCCTCCTTTTCATGGAGAGATTCGCCGCCGAAATCGTCACCGGTGCCTTCCTGGCTTATTATGACTACGTCATTCTCTCCGCCGGAGGAGAATTGAGTTGTAATTTTATTCATCTTGTCATTAACACTCAGAAACATATCCCTGAAAGGAAATTGATCTGAATAGTACGTCTCAAACTCTGAAATGAACTCACCCGAGAAAAGTCGCGACACCGTAAACTTTGGGAACGCGGCAAGTCCCCTGTTCTCCCTCTCGGAAATCTTTTTGTCGGAGTCAAATATGCTGATATTGAACATAATGATCAATGCAAGAAAGAATGACAAAATCATGCCGAGACTCGTAATCCCGCGCTTCATTATAGTTTTCTCATCTTTATATCCCATAATTTAACTCCTTTCCTAAAATCTGAAATACAGGAACGGGTTGTAAGTCGAGCCCACAACCGCCGCTGTATTAATAAACAACAGAACCATTGCGAAGCACCAGACAAGTACATCGCACACCATAGAATTTACAGCATTTTTGCTTCCGAAACCGGAAAACGCAGCCTTAATCCACTTTGAAACCGGAAGACAGGCTATGATGGCAAATATAAAGAACAGAATGTGATTTTTAATCAACGGTCCGTCGGTTATCGATATAAATTCATTTGCTCCGAATCCAAACAAAACGCCGAAGAACGATCTGAGCTTTGACATATCATCAAAGTAGAACAATGCCCATCCGATTATAACGAAAAACAGAGTATAGATGTGTGATACGGCCTTGGGAAGTTTGTTAATGAACTTCTCAGCAAGCAGTTTTTCAACAACTATGAGCACGTAGTAGTAAAGTCCCCACAGTATAAAGTTCCATGAAGCCCCGTGCCAAAGTCCCGTAAATCCCCATACTATAAGGAGATTCAGCACCTGATGACGTCTGTTTCCGCCGAGCGGTATGTACAGGTACTCTCTGAAAAATGTTGTAAGAGATATATGCCAGCGTTTCCAGAAATCATTGATTGAATCTGCAATGTAAGGATATTTGAAATTCTCAGGATACTTGAAACCGAAGATCTTTCCGAGACCTATGGCCATATCCGAATAAGCGGAGAAATCAAAATAAATCTGCAAGGTATAAGCAATAATTCCGACCCAGGCCCCTACAAACGAGAGTGTTGACAGATCTCCGTCAAGCAGTTTCGTTGCCATTTCCCCGGAAATATTAGCAAGCACCGCCTTCTTAAACAAACCGATTAAAAATCTCAACACACCATCGGCGGCGAGCCTTACGCTAAATGTCCTGAACCTTATCTGCTCTTCTACATCAACATACTTTACTATAGGACCGGCGATAAGCTGTGGGAACATTGAGACGTACAAAAGTAAGTCCGCAAAATTTCTCTGTACAGGGACTCTGCCTCTGTATACGTCTACAATATATGTCACTGTCTGAAAGGTATAAAATGAAATACCGATGGGCAATGTAAGCCCCAGAAGAGGTAAATTGATGTGCATTATATTGCTTACATTAAAAGAGAAAAAGTCGAAGTATTTAAATACAAACAGGAAGCTCAGAGCGACGCAAACAGATGCCCCGAGACTTACCTTCGCAAGAGTCGGCTTTTCTTCTCTGTACTTATCAACAAGCAATGCACCAACATATTCGACGACAGTACTTATAACCATGAGTAAAATCCATTTTGGTTCTCCCCAGGCATAAAAAATAAGCGACATTATGAGCAAAACAACATTCTTCTGTCGTATGCTCCTTGCCGCAAATATGTAAAGTAATAAACAAATCGGTAAAAATATGTATATAAAACTAAGGCTTGAAAATACCAAAGCAATTCTCTCCTAAACAAATGTTATACACAAATATCATCTATGATTTTTTCCAATGTCTTTTCTCCGATACCTGATACGTTAACTAAGTCATTCGGTGAATTGAAGGGACCGTGTTCTGTTCTGTAATCTATTATGGCCTGAGCCTTCGACGGGCCTATCCCCTTCAATGAGTCAAGTTCGGAAAGTCCGGCAGTATTGATATTTATTTTAGTTTCGGCAGCCACAGTTGTACTGCCGTTTTCATCGGTATTTGTTTCATCGGCATTCGTTACAGTTGTTTTTGCTGTCATTTCATGTATACTCTCTGTGACAATGCCATCTTTTGAACGCAAGTTTTCCTCACCGCCTTTATCGGGCGATGAGGAAAAGATATTAAACAAGATAATCCCCGATACTAAAAACAATGCTATAGCCGTCAACACACGTTCTTGAGATTTTATAAAACTCACTCCAGTGTGTATGCCTATGGCAAAATTAACGGTTTAATTGTATCACAATTGTTTTTGGATTGCATCATATTTTCTCAATTTTATTCTTTATATTTTCTATTATTTTTTTCTCCAATCTTGAAATGTAACTTTGGGAAATTCCAAGCATATCTGCCACTTCTTTTTGTGTATGTTCAGTCTCACCGAAAAGGCCGTATCTCATACATGTTATTGTACGTTCCCTCTCTGACAATTCCGATACGATACGGTTTAAAATATCTTTTTCATCCTCGCTCTCTATAACTGTATTCACGATATCCGGTTCACTTCCCAGAACATCTGACAACAAGAGTTCATTGCCGTCAAAATCAACATTCAACGGTTCGTCTATCGACACCTCTAGCTTGTGATTGCTGGTTTTTCTGAGATACATCAGGATTTCATTTTCTATACACCTTGAAGCATATGTTGCAAGCTTTATATTCTTATCAGGATTGAAAGTGTTTACAGCTTTAATAAGACCTATACTTCCTATCGATATAAGATCCTCGATATTTATACCGGTACTCTCGAATTTCTTTGCTATGTATACTACAAGTCGCAAATTATGGGTAACAAGAATCTCTCTTGCCTTCCTGTCACCCCCGAAAGCAAGCTTAACGAGCCTATCTTCCTCTTCTCTTTGGAGCGGGGGCGGAAGGTTCTCAGAACCGTTTATATAGTGTACCTCTTTATTGAAAAATCTAAGAACGGAAAGATAAATTGCCCTTATATCTATAATTCTGTTCATCATGCCACCTCCTTTGCCACATCAAAAATCTCAGGATTTAAAATCGCATTATATTCACCTTTTGATAATTTTCCGTTATAAACCGCAACAAATCCGTCTTTTAATTCATAGTTTGATTTTTCACCTTTAATTTTCACCTCATCGCAGCGAAAAGCCTTCAAAAATCCCTTGCCGCTGATATCGGAAAAAGGAATGAGTCTTACATCTATATCATCGTCGTTTCCTGTGACTTCCGGTATCTCGTCGCTTACAAAAAAGTTAGTAAATCTGTCACTCAAAAGGTCCCTGACACTCGATATATCCGCAACTATGACAGGGGTGTCCGAGAATACATCCTTTAATGAATTTCCGGTGTCTGACAATGCCAGGCATTTTACACGGTTCCCCTTTTTTATTATTTCAAGCTCATAGTATTTGTCAGCCTCTGTGGCAATGGATGCGCGTTTTAATGTAACAGCCAGAAGCAGATAGGTAAGCGAGGCTATGGCTATGAGAAACGGGGCGCTCATATCAAAATAAAAGTTTGAATTATTATAGTAGACAAGCGGTGTCTTAAATGCCAGGCAGAAAAACAAAACCGAGCCTGCAAACACAAAATTAACCGCAAGGAACAATATATATCTTCTGAAAAATTTAGCTCTCCCCGCGGGCTCAAAGGATATGAAAACTATCCCGGCGCAGGTGAGAGCTTTTATCAAAAGTGATAAAACCTCATTCATCTCCGGCAAAAGAACGGTACATGCCAAAAGACCTCCGGCAAAACCGCCCATCAATATGCGCCATTTGGATATACGGCTGCGGCTTATAAGTCCGGTGATGATGAGTATGTAGAGATTTATAATAGTATTTAAAAATACAAGTACATCTATGTAAATGGTTTGCCTCATTGTCCTCACCCCATAGGTGAATTTTAGCAAAGACAAGCCAAATATTATGTCAGTTTTGGTAGTAGTATTTTAGTGTGATATTTCAGCGCAATTATATAATGTAATATTTTATGGCGATAATTTAGTAGCAATAATAATTGCTTTCCCAATCGGGTATATAAGGATGATGTCTCAGGAATATTTTATAATCCGGATTTAATTCTTTTATCTTCAAAGGAAGAGTAAACAAATCCGTAACCCTGTGATACGCAGATACGGAAAGTTTAGGCTTACAAGAGGACAATGTATGCTTTAGTCCCTCCAGAGTCTCAAGCTCTGCGCCCTCAACATCCATTTTTATATACGTGGGAACACCGTCTGCAATGCTGTCTACGGCTACAGTATGCACAAATTCGTCACCAATGCCGAGATTTGAATTTCTTCCGCCACCGCCGCAGAAGTTCAAAATCCGTTCATCACACCATGAAGCCTTATTTACGGCGGTTATTTTAGCTGATATATCATCAGGTAAACTTTCTACATATTCTATACACTTCTTATAATTTTTGATATCGGGCTCCAGAGCTAAGATCTTCTCAAACTCACATGAAGTCATCGATAAGAATTCCTCTATCGTATCCCCTCTGTAAGCTCCCAGATCGATAAAGTACTCGTTTTTCCCGAGTTTAAATATGTTTTCAAAGACATCTCTCCTATCGCTTTCGCAAGAGAACAGATACCTCGGATCACCGGAAAGTCTATA
>CAZIHW010000042.1:0-30873 GCA_964539045.1 uncultured Eubacteriales bacterium
GGATTTCCCTCAGCTTTTATATAGGAGTCAAGCTGCGTGTCAATCGGGACATCTTTGCATATAGTGCCGAGCTTGTAACTGAGATATGCATTATCCCTGTCCGCTGCCAGTTTATCATGAACTCCCTGCTTTATATCAAGCTCGTCAAGATGTTCATATATATAGTCTATACTTCCGTATTCTCTGATAAGCGCTGTTGCGGTTTTCTCTCCGACCCCGGCCACACCCGGTATGTTGTCGGATGAATCTCCCTGAAGGGCTTTTATATCTATCATTTGTTTAGGAGCCACGCCGTATTTTTCTTCTATATATTCGGGAGTGCATCTCGTTACTACCGTCTGACCCATCTTGGTCGTCGGCAAAATAACCGTTACGTTATCCTTGATGAGTTGGAATGAGTCGCGATCTCCCGTGGCGAGAAAGCACATGTTATCATTATCCCTGCTGCATACATCAGACAATGTACCGAGTATGTCATCGGCCTCATAGCCCGACAACTCAACACATTTGTATCCGAGTTTTAACAGCAAGTCTTTCAGTACCGGTATCTGACTTGCGAGTTCCGGTGGCATAGCATGTCTTCCGGCCTTGTACCCGTCAAACATCTTGTGCCTGAATGTCGGCTCCCTCAGGTCAAAAGCAACAGCAACAGCATCCGGAGTACATTCGTCCTCCAGTCTCAATAAAATATTAAGAAATCCGTATATACCGTTTGTATATCTTCCGTCTTTTGTTGTAAGAGCCTTTATTCCGTAAAAGGCGCGGTTAACTATGCTGTTTCCGTCAATAACTAAAAGTTTCATAAAGAGCCTCATTCTTTGCAAACTAATATTAGAATTTTACCACAAAGCATAGGTTTATGCAATTTAATAAGAAAGTATAAGTATACTATAATGAAGGATAAGAAAGGCATTAAAGATGTAAAGGAGATATTAAAGAGATACTAAAAGCGATATTAGAAGAACGATGATTAAAAGGGCGGCAATTAAAATAAAGAGCGATGATTAAAATCATCGCTCTTTTCTTATCGATTATTTGAATTTTACAAGAACCAATTTATCTGATTCTGAAATAGTTATTTTCTTCTCATCAAGCTTAAGTCGATCAAGTTTGCCTCTTTCCATAATTTTCAGCTTGTAGTCACCGGGTGAAATCAGCTGTGCCACATCCACTTGATAAGCATTTTCCTTATCGAAATTCAAAAGGAACTTCTCCCCGGAATCTCTGTTAGTAAATCTTATAACTATGGTTCCGTTATCTTCGGAACCGTCCATACCGTCAAGTTTTACTATCAAAGTATCCTCGTCAAGTAGCGTAGGATCATCCATCAGCATATCTGCAAGAGGCGTCATATCATCTATCTCAGTAGATTTTTTATGCACAGACGGTGCGGTAGAGACTGCGAGTATACCTATAACAAATACGGATAACAAACATACAGATATGAGTATAAAAGTCTTTTTTCTTCCGTCAAGCATAGCCGTCCGCCTCCCTTTCGTTTTAAAAAATCATACGTCTATATTAATACTCAATTTAATGTTTGTCAACAAAAAATTAATAATTCTGACAAATATTTCCTTTTGTTGTCACTTTATTTATTGTTACTTTATCTTAAAAAATGTTTAAGTCTCCTTTAAGGTTACCAAGTTAAACTCTAACCATACCGAAGAAAGGAGAACAGTTATGAATGGTAACGATTATTCATTAGTACATACAAGCTTTTATGATCCCTCCATATTACTTAACCGCATGGGACAGTATTTCTACCGCATCGGAGACATAGACAAGGCCAAACTGCTCTTCCTCATGTCGGGTGTATATGAAGGAAAATTCCGAGTAGAAGCATAATATATCTCACAAAATACCTCACAACCAGGAAAGACCGAAGGCATTTGCCTTCGGTCTTTATCTTTGTTTACAACATATACCAAGTATTCCGGCAAGGGTATCCGTTTCATAATCAGGTTTTATATCCGATACATTTTTTGTCTTTAAGGGGTTGAACCACACGGTTTTTATGCCCGCATTTTTTCCGCCCAATATATCGGATGTCAGGCTATCTCCCACAATTATGGTTTCATCCTTTGAAAATTCCGGATTTATTCTTTCTGTTATGTCATTAAATACAAAATCAAAGAAATCACACGAAGGTTTGTTATAGCCTATTTTTTCAGATATGTATATTGCCTTGAAATATTTTGATATACCCGCACTTGATATCCGTGAATCCTGAACCTCAGCCGTTCCGTTTGAGACCAGATAAAGGTCGTAGTCGGCACTTGCCTTTTCAAGGAACTCTACGGCTCCCGGTACAAAGTAATGGCCTATTCCGAGATTTTTCTCATAATTCGCAGCGGCTTCGCAGGCATTTATATTTACACCGAATTCCCTGAATAAATTTTCATATCTTCTTACTTTTACCTGGTCCCTTGTGATGAGACCTTTCTCGAGGGCTTCCCATTGCTCCTTATTCAAAATGTGATACCTGTCCAAAATCTCATCTGTAGGTTGTAAGCCCAATTCGCCTATGGTCTTTGCGACAGCTATTCTTTCCGCTTTTTTAAAATCAAGAATAGTATCATCAAGATCCAAGAGAATGCTATGTATCATCAGACTTCCTCCTGCGATGAAATAATAACCTTGCACGCTAATTCTTCAAGTTGTTCCATTTTTTCAAGAAGTCCTATATCTCTTCTGAATCCTGCTGCACCTCGCATGCCTTTTATGTACCATGCCGCGTGTTTTCTGGCCTCCCGCATACCTATGTATTCACCCTTATACTCGCACAGTTTTCTCACATGCATGAGCATGATCCTCATCCGTTCGGATACGGGTGGTTCCGGTATATATCTCGTCTCCGAGAGATATGCGTTTATTTGAGAAAATACCCACGGTCTCCCCTGTGCTCCTCTTCCGACCATAACTGCATCGCAACCGGTTCTCTCAAACATAATTGCGGCAGTCTGTCCATCGATTATATCACCGTTTCCTATTACGGGTATAGACACCGAAGCCTTAACGGCCGCTATAGCATCATAGTTTATCGGGGGAGCGTACATCTGGGCACGAGTTCTTCCGTGCACCGTGAGAGCTGATACTCCCACATCCTCCATACGTTTCGCCATCTCTATATAACAAAGATTATCGTCATCCCAGCCTGTTCTTATTTTTACGGTTACCGGGATATCTACGCTGTCCACCACAGCCCTCGCTATATCCTGCGCAAGCTTTGGATTCTTGAGAAGCGCGGCGCCTCCGCCGTTCCCCGCTATTTTAGGAGCCGGACAGCCCATGTTTATATCAAGCATATCGGGATTAAATTCCAACGCCTTTACAGCGGCTTCTGCTACTATCTTCGGATCGGAACCGAAAAGCTGTATAGCTGCAGGTTTCTCGGCATCGGTAAGCGTGAGTAGTTCCGCACTCTTTTTATCACCCATGGAAAAACCCTTGGCGCTGACCATTTCACTTGTAACAGCAGCCGCACCGTACGAGATACATATCTCCCGCATAGCTCTGTCCGCAACCCCTGCCATAGGTGCCAACACGGCAGGTCCTTTGATTTCAACATTTCCTATATTCAACTGTCTACCTCTTCATCTGTTAAAATTATCTCATATAGTACATCAAAATAGTATATCAAAGCAATTCACTTTTCAAGGAACATAAAAAGTTTTTCATCAATCTAAAAATGGTGCAACATCTATCATGATGCTACACCATTTTTATTCTTTCAGAAACTGTCCGTACATTTTCCCTGATTGTTACGGGCAAAAGATAAACTGGAAATTATCGATTGTTTTTCACTTCTTCATACCATTCATCTTCAATATCATCTGCCGTCTTAGTTTTATGATTACTATAAACCGGATCATATTGATAATTTACATTAAATTTTTTTGTTTTTACATCATAAATCATTTTCATTTCTGTAGGCATCGGTCTGTTATACTTCTTACATAATTCAATCAACTGCTTTATATCATCATTCAGAATTTGTAAACAATCACCTTGGCGTTCCGGCGAAACATCATATGTAAAACCATTATTTGCATCATTTAGTTTATGTCTTTGCAATATTGTTCCATTAATATCATAAAAATAACCAGCTGATACAACATTAGCTTCAAAAGAACCATAAATATAAATTTTATCAGCTTTATCTTCAACATATTCTAAGCAAATAGAAATCATATCAGATTGTATTTCCATAAAATAATCTTCAAATACTTTTTCTTTCTTTGGTTCATTATTCTTTTTGAATTTATCAAACAATCCCACAACCAACTCTCCCTTCAGATCGTCTTATTTTGTCATATATACTTCCTTACAAGACCGCCGTTTTTTTCGGGTTCAAATTTGCGCCGTCATGCTAAATACCGAAAAGTTCTATTAAATACCAAAAAGTCTGTGTGCATTGGAAGTTGTAATATTCACAAGCTCCTGAGCATCCATACCTCTGATCTCTGCAGCCCTGACGGCTATATGTTCAATGAGCGACGAGTCATTCCTTTTGCCTCTCATCGGTACCGGTGCCAAATACGGGCAGTCCGTTTCAAGAAGGAGCCTATCCATAGGCATATCTTCTACAACCTCTACAGTTTTTCGGGCATTCTTAAAAGTAAGGACACCGCCTACACCTATATACATACCGAGACGTACTACCTCACGGGCCATCTCAACGGAACCCGAGAAGCAATGTACAACACCCTTCGGCTTATACTTTTTAAGAATATCAAGCGTATCCCCATGAGCCTCACGGTCATGTACTATTATGGGCAAGTCCAGGTCCTTTGCCATCTCAATCTGACGGCAAAACAGATCTATCTGCTCTTCCCTCGGCGCCCCATCCTCGTAATAATAATCAAGTCCTATCTCTCCGACAGCTACAGCTTTTTTCTCAGTAGACAAAAGCTCCGCTATAAGCTCCAAATCGCCCTTTCTCTCATCGCAAAGGTTTTCAGGATGATAGCCCAATGCCGCATAAACAAAGTCATATTTTCCGGCAAGTTCGAGTACCTTAGCACTTGATAGGAGATTTATCCCACATGTAATAATACCGCAAACGCCTTTTTGGGGCATAGATCCGAGCAATTCATCTCTGTCGGAATCAAAAGCCTCATCGTCATAGTGTGAATGAGTGTCAAAAATACCAGTCATTATCTTATCTTTGCTCCGGTTTCAAGGTTATCAACGAAGATAACTCTGACATCATCTTCGGCACAATCTGCAGCGAGTATCATACCCTGGCTTTCAACACCGCAAAGAGTCGCCGGCTTCAAGTTCGCTACTAAAACAATCTTGTGACCGATCAAATCATCCGGGCTGTACCACTGAGCTATACCGGATACTACGGTTCGCTCTCCCTGTCCGTCGTCAAGAGTGAGTTTTAAAAGCTTCTTTGCACGTTTTACGGGCTCACAGGCCTTAATTTGCGCTACACGAAGTTCTACCTTAGCAAAATCCTCAATACCTATCTGAGCGACCCCGGGCGTCTTGTCCAGTTCAGCCTTAACCTTAGCATTGTTAGCGTTCTCAGCTTCAGCTGCAGCGGCCTGACGCTCCGATACGACTTTCATCATCTCTTCTTTATCTACCCTTGCAAAAAGCGGCTTAGCCTCTCCGACTTTTATACCGCTCTTAAGAGCGCCGAATTGTTGAAGACTGTCATAGTCGTCAGCATTCATATTTGTCTGAGCAAATATAGCATCAGATGTATCAGGCATGAAAGGCTTCATCATAACAGCGAGGTATCTTATAGCCTCAAACAGATTATAGAGAACCGTGCCCAATCTTTCTTTTTTACTCTCATCTTTAGCCAGAGCCCACGGTGCCGTTTCATCAATATATTTGTTGGCGCGCTTTGCTATACCGAGTATAGTTTCCAGCGAATCTGCGATCCTGTACTCAGCAAGCAAGGTTTCTACCTTTACAACAGCTGACTCGCATACACCTGCCAAATCTTTATCGAGTTCAAGGGACTCTGCATCTTCCGGTACTACAGGTTTTTGGATAACCCCGTCAAAATACTTATTTGTCATAGCAATAGTTCTGTTTACGAGGTTTCCTATAGTATTAGCGAGATCGGAATTATAGCGTTCTATCATTGTATCGTACGTTATGGATCCGTCCGCAGCATAAGGCATCTCCGAAAGAAGATAATATCTTACAGCGTCCACCCCAAACAAATCAACAAGGTCATCGGCATAAATGATATTGCCCTTGGACTTTGACATCTTGTCCTCTCCGAACAAAAGCCATGGGTGTCCGAACACCTGCTTCGGAAGCGGCTCACCAAGAGCCATAAGCATAATCGGCCAATAAATTGTATGGAAACGGACTATATCCTTTCCTATGATATGCACATCTGCAGGCCAATACTTCTTATACTGTTCCGAAGAACCGTCAGGGTCATATCCAATAGCGGTTATATAGTTTGATAGTGCGTCTATCCAAACATAGACAACATGATTTTCATCAAAAGTTACAGGTATGCCCCACTTAAAGGATGTTCTTGATACACAGAGGTCCTGAAGACCCGGTTTTATAAAGTTGTTGAGCATCTCTTTTTTTCTGCTCTCCGGGTATATAAAGTTTTCGTTGCTCTCTATATACTCCTCCAACTGCTTTTGGTATTTGGACAGTTTAAGGAAATAAGCCTCTTCCTTCGCAGGCTTTACCTCACGACCGCAGTCAGGGCATTTTCCGTCAACAAGCTGAGACTCTGTCCAGAATGATTCACAAGGCGTGCAATAAAGTCCCTCGTACTCCGACTTATATATATCGCCCTGGTCATAAAGCTTTTTGAATATCTTCTGTACAACCTTCTCATGATAGTCATCTGTTGTACGAATAAACTTATCATATGTTGTATTCAAAAGGTCGCAAATCTCACGAATCTCTCCGGCAACCTTGTCCACGTATTCCTTAGGAGTTACTCCGGCAACCTTCGCATATTCTTCGATTTTCTGTCCGTGCTCATCTGTTCCTGTAAGGAAGAATACGTCGTAGCCCTGCATTCGCTTATACCTCGCAAGTGCGTCGGTCATTACGATCTCATAGGTGTTTCCTATGTGTGGCTTACGGCTCGTGTAAGCAATGGCGGTGGTAATGTAGTATTTTCCCTTATCCACGTCATTCTCCTCCTTAAAAATAAAATCAAAATATTTTAACATAAATAAGTACTTCTAACAAGAGAAAACAAAAGAAAACTGTCGGATGTGATTCCGACAGTTTTTATCATTTCTTATCAGTGGCACGATTCTTCGGCATATCCTTTGAAGCTGCTATTTGTTCCGATAGAGAAGCTTCCGGCTGATCAACTTTCTTTTGCGCAAAAACTTCTGTCATAAAATCAGTTGCCTCTTCCGTTTTTCTGCCCTCAACCATCGAGTTCATGCTGAATTGAACCTCAAGCGAACGCAGATATCTATCTCTCTCGCCCTCTTCGGACTCTGCAAATGATTCCCAATGATCTTTAACCTTCTTAAGTTTTTTATCGTTCTTTATAACTTCCGCTTCCGGGAATTTTAGCTTTCCTCTTTCATCCACTGTGTTTGCTTCCCCCTGAAAAGTGTGCCGTAAAAGGACAATTTATTCAACAACATAAATTTTATCAAATATTCATAGGTTAGTCAAGAACCCCGCACTTCCGTTACGTGTGCCAATAAGTGGTTGTTACAGATGTAAATTTTGTAGACAAAATATTGTCAAATATTTAGTAAAAGTATATAATGCATATTGTTATTAAAAGATAAGGAGTTGTATTCATGGAATTCAAAACAAACTATCCCTACGTTCTCGTTCACGGTATGTTGGGATACGGTACAGACGAAGTTGTAGATCTTCTATGCCCTTATTGGGGTATGCTCTCCGGTAGCCTTTCAGCTTACCTTAATGAACAGGGATTTGAGGTATATACGCCTTCTATTGGTAAGTACTCAAGTGCATGGGACAGAGCATGTGAATTATATGCACAGCTTGTAGGCGGAACAGTGGACTACGGTGTAGCCCACTCAAAGAAGTACGGCCACAAGCGTTTCGGACGTACATATGATAAACCGCTCTTTGAAAATTGGGGTTCAGAGAAAAAGGTAAACCTCGTAGGTCACTCATTCGGCGGCGCAACAAGCAGACTTCTTGCCACTCTCCTTGCAGATGGATCTGAAGCCGAAAAGGCTGCTACCCCGGAAAACGAACTTTCAGATCTCTTTAAGGGCGGAAAAGCTGATTGGGTATACTCAATAACAGCTGTAGCCTCAGTTCATGAGGGCACCACCCTTCTCTATGCAAGGAAAAACCTCATGAGCAAACTTGAAGATGTTACATACATGCTCGCAAATTTATCCGGAAACAACCCTCTTGGCAAATTCTATGAAAGCCACATGGAACAATGGGATCTCATAGATTGCGAAAAGCCGGGTAAGGTTAAGAGCCGTCCGTTCTCAAGAGCAAATCAGAACAGAATCAAGGACAGCCACGACAATGTATGGTATGACCTTACAATGCAAGGTGCAAAGGAAGTTAATGAAACTATAAAATGCCTTGACAATGTATATTATTTCTCATGGCCTTGCTGCAGAACAACGCAGAGGTTCGTTTCACTTAAGCCTCGCCACACACCACGTCTTGCAATGTCAATAATACTCTGGCCTTTCTCAAGGGCTATCGGCAACTATTCAAAGAATACGGTTGATGACTATCCTATAGACACACATTGGCTTGCAAATGACGGCGTTGTTCCTACCATTTCGGAGACTGCTCCGTTCAAAGAGCCGCATATGGATCTACATGATCTTAAGGGTAAGCCAAAGAAGGGTATGTGGTATATTTACGACACCTTGCCATATGACCATCTGGGAGTTATCGGCGGAGTCCTCTTCCCAACTCCTTGCTCTGAGCTTCATCCTCTTTATAAAAACCATTTCAGGATGATAAACCAACTCGACAAATAAAAGAGTAAAACAAAAGCCTGCGTCGGCGACAGATGTCGTCCATGCGGGCTTTTTGCTTTTTTAACCAATAATACAACAAATTTTTCTCCAACTTTAAGTATGGTCTTTTTTTATAATTCATTCTATAATTGAGATTATGAATTTAATCACTGTGTTCATTTGGTGATTTCATTTGAGGAGGTAAACATTATGGAAATGAAGACAAACTATCCTTATCTCATGATGCATGGTATGATGGGATTCGGAGACGAGGACATGTTATCCGTATTTGTTCCGTATTGGGGCATGCTTGCGGGAAATGTCCTTCCTGCCATGGAGGAGCAAGGATTCAAGTTTTTTTCACCGTCAATAGGAAAGTACACAAGCGCTTGGGATCGTTGCTGCGATTTATGGGCACGTATATTCGGAGGAACAGTTGACTACGGTAAAGCCCACTCAGAAAAATACGGACACGCACGCTACGGCCGCACATATGACAATCCAATCTATCCGGAATGGAGTTCGGAAAACAAGTTAAACATAGTAGGTCACTCATTCGGCGGAGCTACAATGAGACTTTTCGCCTCATTGCTTGCATACGGTTCCGACGAGGAAAAGGCTGTAACACCGGAAGAAGAATTGTCAGGTCTCTTCAAGGGCGGAAAGAATGATTGGATTTTCTCTATTACCGCGATTGCATGTGTACATGAGGGAACCTCATTGCTCTATGCACTCCCGAGGTTCTTCGATAAGCTTGAAGATATTACTTACATGATGGGTAACCTTTCCGGAAACAACATTCTCGGTAAGTTTTTCAGTGGACGTCTGGAGCAATGGGATTTGACCGGATGGGAAAACGGAAAAGTAGTGAGCCGTCCGTTTGACAGGGAAAAACAGCGCAAGCTGAAAGAAAGTCATGATAACGTATGGTATGACCTCACCTTAAAAGGTAATGCCGAGCTTAACAAAACGATAAAATTTGTTCCTGATATTTATTATTTCTCATGGCCTTGCTACACTACTATACCTACACCATTTGATATAAAGGGTGTAAAGGGTCAGTTCCCGAGAATTCATATGAGTCCTCTCATGTGGGCATTCGCATATGTCATGGGTAAGTATAAGAAGAATACTATCGACGACTATCCTATTGATGAAAGATGGCTTCGAAACGACGGTATGGTTAATACAATATCCGAAACTGCTCCTTTCAGCGATCCGAAAATGGATTTCAAAGATGCCAAAGGAAAATACAAAAAGGGTATTTGGTATGTATATGATCCGTTTAAAACCGATCATCTCGGCATAGCAGGAGGATTCCTCCCGCCGACAAAGCTTCCTATCCAGCAGATTTATCTTGATCATTTCAGGATAATAAACCAACTGGACAAATAAAAAAGCAAAAGAAAAGTAGACACTTTGCGGTGTCTACTTTTTTCTGTTTATACATTGGTTTTACGTTTTAGTGTTCATTTAACGTTTTAGCGTCATTTTACGTTTCAGTGTTCATTTAATGTTTTAGTATTCATTTAAATCAGTGTTTATCTTTTAATTTCAGAATACTGATTATGATACTCATGAAAATAAGATAAACAAAAGTCAAAATACATAACAGGCAGAGAAGCGCAAACAATGCGGAAACCCACCAGGTTTCAAATTCCATGAAACAGACAAATGAAAAAATTGCAACAAAAACAGTGCAAAAATAATCAAAAGCCTTGGGCTTTCTTCTGTTTTTAACCCTGTAAGACGGACTGTAAAAGCGCTTAAAGTTATGAATACTCTCCGAGAGTAAAGTTCGTATCGGTATTCCCTTATTTTTCTTCTTCCTGTCAAGTATAATTACGATTGCGAAAACTAACAAACAGGCCAGAACGAAAATAATGTAAACATAATCAGGAACCATATCCATACGTTCAAGTATTCTCATCGCCCCCGCGCTTTGGGACAACGCGTTTCTGGCGGCTATAAGACCTATTGAAACAAATGTAAGAATAGCACTCTTCAAGGCAGTTCCGTCACTTTCTCTGACGACCTTTTTCTCTAAGGCTAACTTATACAGTTCCTCATACATACCCTTTTGCTCGCGTGTTGAAAGCTCTTTAAAGTTCAGAACTTTCGCCAAAGATACGTAAAACTGCTTTGGAAGATTGTTGTGGCTTTTCGCAAATTCCGTCAAGTGGTATATAAAGAATTCCTGCTCCGATGCGGCTTTAAAGTTTGGAGTGTCCATAACCTTAATCCACTCGGAGTCTGAATTTGCAGGCTCAAGAGTAGACAGAAATTCAAGTTTACCGAGTATGTCTTCAGTAAGCGCAATAATACGTTGCTTATACTCTTCATACGCATTATCTATAGCTTCATCAAAGCCCAGATCCTCGGCAAGATGAGGCTTATCCTCATGCGTGTTTTCACTCTCAATATCAGAAGCTTCTTTCTTTATTTTGTCAAAGCCCAGGTTTTCAGAGAGCTTTGGCGCGTCCTCATCCGTTTCCTTAGCCGTATCTTCGTCCGAATCTGCAGATGTATCCTTCAACTTGCGGACTTCGTCAAAAATATCTTCGGTATGTCCCTGTGCAGGGGTCTCTTTTTTTGTATAAATGGGTTTGTATCCCTGTGTATAACCCCCGGATTTCGCCCTGCCAAGAGCCTCCTCATATGCTTCGTGGAGTCTTTCAAATTCCACCGGATGCTCCTCAGGATGTACCTCTCTTGACTTTTCGGCATATGCGCGCTTTATTTCACGCACATTGTCGGTAGGTTCAATTCCGAGTATGTCAAAACAATTCATTAGAAATCATCCTCGTCTGTTTCTTCATCAAAATCAAAGTTTTCCATGAATACATCGAAATACTCATCACGTGTTTCAAGCATATCAAGGAAACGGATAAAATTCTTTCTTGCCTTTCTGATCCTTCTCTCATCCTGATCGGAGAGCAATTGGCTGAACAAAGATATGTTATTACCCAAAGCCTCTCTGGCGGCTCCGAAACATTCTTTGTAAAGACGTTCGGCACGGGACAGAACTGCCATATTTTCTTCCTTGTCTCTCGGAAGAGTTTTGAGTTTTTGCAGCTCGGCAATTTTTTTCTGCAATGCACCATCCGACAGTGAAACGCCCTTGTTGAGTATAACCTTGTTCCTTGTTTCACCGGTAGATACACACTTTACATCGACCTCAAGAATACCGTTTATATCATAAGTGAAGCGAACCTCTACACATTCCTCGCCTTTCGGTGCTCTGGGCACTGAAATTTCTACTTCACCAAGGGATATATTGTCTCTGCAATACATATTTTCTCCCTGGTATATACCCAAGGTAATGCGTGTCTGGTTGTCCGCTATTGTATAATACAAATCCATCTTACTCGTCGGCAAAACCGTATTTCGCTCAATTATAGGAGAGAACAGAGGATCCTGCGGCTTTGCAGGGTTATATATACCTGTACCGAGAGTAAACGGACAGATATCCGTAAGTATTGTATCCTTTATGTCCTCATCTCTGGATTTTATACCGGCTACTATTCCGGCACCCATTGCTACAACCTTGTCCGGGTCAATATCAGCGCGCATCTCGGCGCTGAGCAATCTCTCTATGTACTTTCGAACGCTGTACATCTTGGATGAACCGCCGACCATTACAACATAGTTTATATCCGTAATGCGCAAATCAGCATCTATAAGAGCGCGACGAATCGGGGCCTCCAAAGCCTTAAACAATCCGGCAGAAGCCTCCACGAGGGTTTTGTTATCAATAGGTGTACAGAAACTCTCATCGTTTATGGTAGCGGCCATAAGCACCGGCTCTGTCTCATTCAGCGCTATTTTACACATCTCTGCTTGTTTAATGAGTATAGCACGGTCAGCGGGGGAAATCTTATTAAAATCAATTCCGTTTTTCTTACAAAAATATGTAACTATAGCCATATTGAAATCATCACCGCCGAGATGATTGTCACCGGCAACAGATACGATTTCAATAATGTTGTCAAAAGCGTCTACAATTGATATATCAAGAGTACCTCCGCCAAAGTCAATAACTAAGAAAGTGGCATCTTCGTCGTCGTCTTTTCTGTAAGCAAGAGCCGCTGCGGAAGGCTCATTAATTATACGCTCTACCTTTACCCCGGCAAACTGGCCGGCAAGCTTTGTAGCGCTTCTTCCGTTATCGTCAAAGTAAGCCGGTACAGATATAACAGCTTCTTCTACCGGTTCGCCCAAAAAGGCCTCTGCGTCCTTTATAAGTTGGCGGATTACAAAAGATGAAAGTTCCGGTGCCGTAAACTCTTTCTTACCTAGAGTAATCTTAGTATCTGTGCCCATATATCGCTTAAAACTGGCGGTTGTAAGTTGCGGATGTGAAATGAGTCTGTCCTTTGCAATTTTACCTACAAGGATCTGTTTCCCATCGTCATCAACACCGACACAGGACGGTGTAAGGTATTCACCCAAAGAATTCGGAATAATCTCGGGTTTTCCGTCTCTGTATACACATACAAGACTATTGGTAGTACCTAAATCTATACCTACTATTGCCATTTTTACCTCCAAATCAACAAGTCCCGAAAACAACACATGCTCACGGGACCGTTCTTATAACAGCATACTTATAACGTCAGGCTATTCCCAGTACTCCGAGAAGGCCGTAAGAAATTATAGCCATAATGATTCCGGCAATCGCAACACCTATCGCAATAACCGGGAATGAGTCTTTAATTTTCATATTCAGGAGTGATGCGACGAGAGCACCGGTCCATCCGCCTGTTCCGGGCAATGGAATAGCAACAAAAGCAAGTAACCCCCACTTTTCCCACTTGCTGCTCTTTACCTCCTGACCCTTTTTGAGTCCGCGGTTCTCAAGCTTTTCAACAAGACCGACTAAAATGCCGTGACGCTTCATAAAAGCGAAAATTTTCTTGATAAAAAGCAGAATGAAAGGAATAGGTAATATATTGCCTATGAAGCAAATAATCATAGCGGGAACAAGATCCACACCCAGAAGACTTGCAGCTATCAGACCGCCTCTCAGTTCAAGAACCGGCAAAAGTGAAATCAAGAAGATTATAAGCTCATCTTTATATATGAAACCATCTGAAAAGATACCTGTGAAAAACTGTACCAAGGTGTTAGCCAAAGTTTCAGCCATTTTTAAGTTTCTCCTTTTACAGTAATATGTGATTATTCTATGTAGCCGTTTTCCAGTAAAAACTTACGTGCATCACATAGTATTTTTTTATCGTTTTCAAAGCGTAGACGTTTGACTGTGGCATCAAAAGAAAGCCATGCATAATCCTCTATCTCAGACTCCTGAATAACCGTATTAGTATCCTTTGTACTTGCAACGAATATATTCACGGTTTTTTCCACTCTGTTCTGAATGGTATATTCGGACGTTGTCTCGAATCCCGGAATTATGTCTATGTTTATACCGGCCTCTTCAAAAACCTCTCTCTTCGCTGTAAGCTCATCGGTTTCACCGAGTTCAACATGCCCTTTCGGAAAGCTCCAATGGGCACTGTGATTGTTCTTTATAACAAGAAAACGATACTCATTATTTATTTTTCTGAAAACAATAGCACCGCAAGAACGCTCATATAAACATTGTATGTTCTGAGGTTCAAAAAATTCGAGAGCCTGCTCCACATCATGAACAATAAATCTCTTGCTCTTTGGAGCAACCACATAGTAAGCTTCATTATTTTTTTCAAATGAAGCAATGATACGTCCGTCAAAAGTCTTTACAGGATGGTTTATACCGAGTACAAAAGCCTTTAGTTTTTTACGTGCACTTGAGGTAACAAAATCAATTTCCCCGAAGTTCAGATTATAAGTCATTCCCTTTTCATCTGTAGAAAATATCGGAGCCGTTACCTTTACTCTGACAAATCTGCCAAGCATATTATACCTCCGAGATGGCGCTACGCACCGTAGATAATTTGGGTTAATTATACTCCTTATGATACTGTCGTTCAAGAAATTTTTGCATGGTGAATATTAAAAATTTTGTTTTTTTCTTGTATATTTATTGTTATTATTGATATATAATATTGTAACTCGATGGCACATATTAAACTAAGGTGGTGAAATATGATGAATGCGCTCGAAGATTGCGACTACTTATCTTTGATCCACGACCTCCTTGAAAAAGAGGAAGTGCAGTACATGAAAAACACCATACAGCATAGCAATATAACCACTTTTGATCATGTTCTGTGTGTTTCCTATATGAGCTACAGATTATGCAAAAAATTAAATTGGGACTGCAAAGCAGCCGCAAGAGCCGGACTGCTTCATGACCTTGTTTACTACGATTGGCACACTCCGGATCCGTCACACAGACTTCACGGATACAGGCATCCCGGGTTTGCCTTAAAGAACGCATCTGAGATAACAGAACTGTCTGAGCTTGAGAAAAATATTATCTTCAGACATATGTGGCCTTTAACTCCCATACCACCACGGTACAAAGAAGCGTGGGTTATTACCCTTGTTGATAAGTACTGTGCGTGCAGAGAAATTATAAAAGGATGGAAAAAATGATGTTACTCAATGTATCACAGTTTTTATTCATGTTTTTGCTATACGGATGCTGTGGTTGGGCAGTAGAAGTTATCTACTGTATGATAATGGATACAAAAAAGAACCGAAAGTTTACCATCACAAACAGAGGATTTTTAACAGGTCCTATATGCCCGATTTACTCATTCGGAGCCATGCTCATATTGGCTACCCTTTCACCGTTTAAGGACAATATAGTCGGTTTGTTCTTTATGGGAATTTTTGTATGTGACACCATAGAATATATCACCAGTTTAATTATGGAAAAAGTATTCGGTGCCAGATGGTGGGATTACAGTACTTATTTTCTCAATATAAACGGACGGATTTGTCTGAGACATTCCATAATGTGGGGTATCCTGTCCGTCGTAGTTATTGAAGTCATACATCCGTTTGTCAAGAATAATATTTTAGGTATGTTCGGAGAACGTGAGACTATTTACATAACTGCCGGATTGCTGCTTATTTTCTTATGTGATATCTTAACAACTCTCATAAATACATATCACATACGCGATGTACAATTAAAAATCAAAAAAATGCGGAATGCATTCTTTGAGGATCTATCAAGCGATGCTCATGCCAGGCGAGAGCTCGTTTCAAGCTATGCGTCAGAACTTCGGGATTATATCGGAATCACAAATCGTAAAAACAAAAAAGGCGTTCGCAGAATCCTGAAACAGTACCCGGGGCTTGTTGATCTGATGAAAAATGAGATTTACGAGATACAAAGTATACCCCATGAATTCATTGATGAACTAAAACAGGTACAAGCAGACCTTGAGGACATGTTCGGCGAACAATACAAAGATGAGATGCATTAGTCTGACGGCGAGAATTTTTGACGCCGTTAGACCAAAAAAAGGCTATGACTTATTCAGTCATAGCCTTTTAGTTTATCCTTTTCGCTTTATTTCTTTTCCTTTATTTCTTTCGTTGCTCCAGATAAAGGATAAAGCCCAATATCAAAGACTTAGCCTCATCTGACAGAAAATCCGATTTTTCAAGATTGGATTTTGCCCTGTTGTAATGGAAATTCATTTTATCCTCTGCAAACTTATGAGCGCCCGTCTCATCAAATATATCCTGAACTCTCTTTACATCATCAAATGTGATATTAGATTTTCCGTAGTATTTTTGAAGTTCATCAAGAGCCTGCGGATTGTTTTTCTTGACAAAAACATACAAAAAGGTCTGTTTGAACTCTTCTACATCGCCGCCGATATCCTTACCCAGGTCTTCCCAGTTAGCATATATGCCGAGGATATCGTCCTGAATCTGGAAGGCAAGTCCGGTATCAAGCATTATATTTGAAACTACATCAACCTGACTTTGGGGCGCCCCGTTTAAAATCATGCCGAGGATTATCGGTCCCATAGTCGTATAATATGCGGTTTTAAGTAATGCCAGCTGCTCTATCAGCTCATACGGATCGATTTCCTTCGGATTCAGGAAAGGCACCTGTTCCTTATATCGTTCCTGAAAAGGCACAATGACGTCCATTATACCGCCCTCGACGGTCTTGATAACCATGTCATTGTACTCATGCAAAAGTCTGACAAGGTTGGGATTGTCCCCGTATTCTTTAATCAGCTTTTCATATGCCATGTAAAGTCCCAGGTATCCGAGCGCAACGGAAACACCGTTTGTCAGATCCTTCATTATATCGGGGCTGTCCTCCAACACCTTGGCATTGGATATATTGAAGTCATTGAATATACGCACATGCACGGTTTCTTTTCCGCGTCTTGTATTGCCATGATCAAGCAAATCATCATGTATCAGTATTGACGACTGGAAAATCTCAAGGGACAGAGCCAACTCATCGGCATATGCCACATCCGTACCTCCGCTTATGTAATAGCCCATATTGGCCAATACACCGCGCAGCATTTTTCCCCCGGAATTTATATGTGTAAAATACGACATGGTCCTTGCGAAGCCCGAAGGTGCATTGTTAAAACACTCATTGTTAAAAGACCCTATCTTAGTTTGCAGTCTGGGGTAATTATCATTCAGGAAAGCTTTGAAATCTGCCAGTGAATCTGTTTTTGTTACATCTGACATACTCAGCCCACCTTAACGCCCTTAAAGGTAACTTTACCCACCATAGGAAGTTCTAGCTCACCCCTGCAATTTAATCCTTCAAAGGTTAAGCGTGCATCGATTTCCCCTGCACTCAACATAGGTATCATATGCTTAACTATTAAAGTATTACCCTCTTCCGTCACTGAAATGAGGTTGATTGCCGGTGTCATACCAAACCCATTTGAGTCTATAGTAAAAGAATACCCACCGTTTTTATCCTCAATGGTAAGAACCGGCTGCATTTTCAGGAATGGTAACTGAACGTCAAGATTCCATTTTCCAAGACCTATCATAAAACAGTCCTCCTCATAGATTTGGTATACAAAATAAACTTCTATACACAATATGCAAATTATATACAATTATTGCTCTTCTGGCAAGTGCATTTATGACAAGTGCATTTCCGGCAAATATATTTACATCAAGTATATTTCTGACAAGTACATTTCCGGCAAATATATTTACAGCACTGTCTGATATTTGAAGCAGTTAGTCTGATACTAGCAGAAGTTATTTTACTTAAAAGAAACTCATTTGGCTGCTTTCCGGTATACCTTCAAGTGCCCCGAGTTCCTTAAGCGATGTAACAACAGCACTCGAAATACCGGAACGTCTCTGCAAATCATCTATAGACAGATATTCACCTTCTCCGTCGTCCTTTGCGGCCTCAAGGGCATTTGAGGCAGAGTCCCCTAATCCCTTTATCGAAGAAAATGCAAGTCTTATCTTTCCGTCCTCTATTGTGTACACAGTTCCCCTGGACTTATATAAATCAACCGGTAAGAACTCTATACCTCTGGCCATCATCTCAAGTACAACCTGCAGGCCGGTATACTCATTTTGCTCTTTTGCGGTAGCATCATTACCTTTAGCAGAGATGGCATCCATCTTTGCTTTTACATAATCTCTACCCGACATGATTGAAACCGCGTCAAGATCCTCTCCTCTTACCGTAAGGAAGGTTGAATAATACTCAACAGGCCTATACAGCTTGTACCATGCCAATCTGAGCGCCGCACTTACATAAGCCGCCGCATGAGCCTTCGGGAACATGTATTTTATCTTGTAACAAGAGTCTATATACCAATCCGGTACATTGTTCTCTTTCATGGCCTTTATGTGTTCCTCGGTAAGTTTTTGTGTCGCCTTACCCTTTCGAACTATCTCCATTATCTTAAATGCCATATCCGGCTCGAGACCATAGTGCATAAGGCCAACCATGATATTATCCCTTGTACCTATAACTTCGGAAATAGTACAAGTTCCGTTTTTAATAAGTTCCTGAGCATTGCCGAGCCAAACATCTGTACCATGTGAAAGTCCCGAAATCTGAAGCAGATCCGAGAAATTCTTAGGCTTGCATTCTAAAAGCATCCCGCGGACAAAACCTGTTCCCATCTCCGGAATCGAGAGAGTACCGGTCGCACAGTCTATGTCCTCCGGTTCTACACCAAGGGGTTTGGGACTTGTGAAAAGCTCATATATCTTCGGGTCGCAGATATCAACATCCATAACAGGAATTCCGGTGGAATCCTCAAGATACTTGTACATCGTAGGTACATCGTGACCGAGGTTGTCAAGTTTTAATATTGTATCATGCAGGAAGTGGAAGTCGAAATGGGTTGTCTTCATTCCCTTTTCTGCGTCATCTGCAGGATATTGAACTGCCGTAAAGTCATACACGTCATATGCATTTGGCACGACAACCATGCCTCCGGGATGCTGACCCGTTGTTCGCTTTACTCCTGTGCATCCGTCAGATAGCCTTTGAATTTCCGCGTTATTGCATATCTCACCTTTTTCATCGAGGTACTTTCGTACATAACCGTAAGCTGTCTTATCGGCTACGGTTGCGACAGTTCCGGCTTTGAACACGTGATCCTCACCAAAGAGCTCTATTGTATATCTATGCGCCGATGATTGGTACTCACCGGAGAAGTTGAGATCTATATCGGGTGACTTGTCGCCCTTGAATCCAAGGAATGTCTCAAATGGTATATCGTGTCCGTCGCGCCACATCTTTGTCCCACACTCCGGACAATTCTTCGGCGGAAGATCATAACCGGAACCCACTTCACCATGCAGGAAGAATTCCGTATGCTTACACTCGGGATTTGTACAACGGTAGTGAGGCGCAAGCGGGTTAACCTCGGATATACCCGAGGCATGTGCCACAAATGAAGAACCTACCGAGCCCCTTGAACCCACGTGATATCCATGATCCTCCGAGTCCTTAACCAGTTTCTGGGCTATCATATACAGAACTGCGAATCCGTGCTTTATTATAGAATCAAGTTCCTTTGACAGCCTGCCGGCGACATATTCGGGGACAGGATCTCCATACAATTCCTTTGCTCTGTTCCAGCAAAGGTCCTGTAATTCCTGTTCAGCGCCTTCAATTGAAGGGGGGAAGTTTCCCGCGGGCACAGGTCTTATTACCTCTATCATATCTGCTATCTTATTTGGATTTTCTACAACAACCTCGCGGGCCATTTCCGGGCCCAGGTAAGAAAAGTCCTCCAGCATCTCATCTGTTGTCTTAAAGTAGAGCGGAGGCTGATTATCAGCATCCCTGAAGCCCTGACCCTCCATAAGAATAGCCCTGTACTTGGCATCCTGGGGCTCCAGGAAATGGACGTCGCCGGTTGCGACGCAAAGCTTCCCCGCCTCCTGTGCCAATTTTAAGATTTTTATGTTTATCTCTTCGAGATCCTTTTTAGAACCGAACTTCGGAGGAAGCTGAATCTCCTCCTTTGTAACTTTGTCTTTTACGAAACTCGGTCTGAGTTTAAAAGCATTGTTCTCAATTGGCTGAATCTCCATGTAATCATAAAAATCAACCAATTCTTTTATTCTGTCTTCGCCCTCATTGCCCTCAATGGCCCTGTAAAGCTCTCCGGCTTCACAGGCACTTCCCACGAGCAGACCTTCCCTGTACTTTACAAGTTCAGATTTAAGTGTTACGGGCTTTTTATAGAAATGCTCCGTATGTGCCGAGGATACAAGCTTGTAGAGGTTTTTGAGACCTACATTGTTCTTTACGAGTATTATCTGGTGATACGTCCTGGTCTTTTTATCCTTAAGACTTTGATGTATATCCTCCCATGTTTTAGGAGAATCAGGTCTCAAATCGTCATATATGTAAGACTCAACACCGTAGATAACCTTTATATCGCTTCCCTGAGCCGCCTCAAAAGCAGCGGGATATCCCTGTAAAACGCCGTGATCGGTTATAGCAACAGCCTTGTGACCCCACTTTGCGGCACGTTTTACCAGTGTACCTGCATCAGACATCCCATCCATCATTGACATCTTACTATGCATATGGAGTTCCACGCGCTTTTCCGGTGCATTGTCGGCTCTCTCTATTTTCCTTATCTTTGCTATAGCTTTTGCATCTATAACATATTCCTTACGGTAGTTATCGTAGATTACATCTCCGCGTACAACAAGGGTCATACCGCCTTTTTTTCCCTTTTCAAGCTCTGCGCAAAGATTCTTAACCTCATCTGATCTGGAAAATAGCTTAACAGTATACGAATTTGTATAGTCAGTTACGGCAAAGCTGATTATTTTGCTTCTTTTGTCCCTGGTATCCCTTATCTCCAGGCAAAACATATCGCCCCAGATGACAACCTGCCCATCGTCGAACTTTACAGAGCTTATAGGTTTAGGATCTTTACCTATCTTTTTTCCGTAAATCATCTTGGCCGTCTCAAGGTAGAGCGGTATGCCGTCTTTTACAACGTGTGGCTTTTTCTCTTCAAGCTCTGCATTTTTCTGTTTCTTTTCTTCTATGGATTCCTTTTCTGCTTCCTTTTGCATTTCGGAAAGCTTTTTAAACAGATCATCCTCAGATAACTCAGTCGGTATTGCATTCACAAAATCGGATTTCTGTACCGGCGGTTCAGCTTGAAGTTCAACTTGAGGTTCGCTTTGAAGCTCTTTTAAAGCAAAATTAACATCCCTTAGCTCAAGACCGGCCTTAACGCGTTCCGAGAAATTATTTACAAGTTCTTCTTTATTCTCAAAATCAACAGCACAAACAACAGACAAGGTCAGCGTCCTTGTCTGCTTGTTTATTATCATCTCTTCGATAACCGCATTTTTAAATCCGTCAGGATATGTATCGTTAATGAAAACAGAAAACAAATCTGATATTCGCTTTTTACCATGTACGTCCGACACTTTACAACCTCTCAATCTCGGCGAACAGCTCATCAATAAGCCTATCTTCAGGAACTTTTCTGAGTATCTCGCCCTTTTTGAATATAAGACCGCATCCGTTTCCTCCGGCTATGCCTATATCTGCATTTTTAGCCTCTCCGGGTCCGTTTACCGGACATCCCATAACTGCTACCCTTATAGGTTTATGTACGTTCCTCAGCCTTTCCTCAACCTCATTGGCTATTGATATCAAATCTATCTGGGTTCTTCCGCACGTCGGGCATGATATAAGCTGCGGCGCATCAGGAATAAGTTCCAAACCCTTTAACAAATCATAAGCCGCATAAATCTCCTTAACAGGGTCTGCCGTAAGGGAAACCCTTATTGTATCCCCTATACCATCTGCCAGAAGCGAACCGATTCCTACAGATGATTTTATAAGGCCCATCCTCTCCGTGCCCGCTTCCGTAACTCCGAGATGCAAAGGATAGTCACATTCTTCGGCGACAATTCTGTAAGCCTTTATGGTATTTCTGACATCGGAGGATTTTATGGAAATGACAGTATCATAAAAGTCACATTCCTCCAGTATCTTTGCATGATTTAATGCACTTTGAGCCATAGCCTCAGGGGTAGGACCGTTATACTTCTCCAAAAGTTCTTTTTCAACGGAACCCGAATTCACTCCGATCCTTATAGGAAGTCCTTTGGATTTGCAGGCATCAACTACCTTTTCCACGTTTTCCCTTTTTCCTATGTGACCGGGATTTATTCTTATCTTATCTATACCGGCATCTACTGAAGCCAACGCAATTTTATAGTCAAAGTGTATGTCGGCTACAAGCGGAGTTTTTACTTCCTCTTTCAGTCTGGAAATAAGCTGTATGTCCCGCATATTCGACACAGCAAGACGTATTATCTGGCATCCCGCAGCCTCCAATGCCTTGGCCTGCTCAACATTTTTTTCCACATCGTCGGCCGGAGCATTGAGCATTGACTGAATCACTATCGGCGCACCTCCGCCGATTTCTATGCCTCCGACATTTACTTTTCTGCTCTTCCTTCTATATCTTAAAAACTCCATCTTTGAGAACACCCCTTTTAAAAGAGCTTTATGACATCATTTACTGTAACAACAGCCATAAGGCCCAATAATAAAATCAATCCGGCACTGTTTATTGCCGCCTCAACTCTTGACGGAAGCTTCTTTCCCGTGAGGCCTTCTATAATTATGAGGACAAATCTTCCGCCGTCCAAAGCCGGGAAAGGAATCAAATTAAACACGCCTATATTGATAGCAATAAACGCCATTATGGTCAGCAAAGCTGAAAAATCCATGGTATCAACGGCATTTGTCGTGGTCTCTGCAATTATATCTACTGTTCCGATAGGTCCGGATAAATCATTCAGACTGAAATTCATAGTAGCTATGTCGTACAGACTTACCCATACGATTCTCGCAATCGAGAGCGAATCCAATAATGAATACTTCACTACATTGCCGAAACCGGGTTCAACACCGACTATAGAAAAGTCGTAAACAACCGCCGTCTGACCCTCAACTTCTCTGGTATCAAACTTTACGCTCTTTACATTTACCTGTTTGCCGTCACGCTCTACGATAAAGTCTATAACGGCATCTTTATCCCGCATCATGAAGAACGTCAGGTCGTACTCGGTGTAAACCTTGTCATCTCCTATAGCTACTATTTTGTCGCCCACTTCAAGTCCGCCCTTATGACTTGCAGCATTATCGGCAAACTCTGCTATTTTAGGAGTACCTATGAGCGATGAATTTGAGAGTATAACCGCCATTATGATTATTCCGGTTATGATATTTACGGTCGCCCCCGCAATTATTATCAAGGCCCTTTTAAACGGGGACTTATTGTTGAACGAATTCTCATCGTCGCTGTCCTCTTCCTCGCCCTCCATGGCCACATAGCCGCCTACGGGCAAGGCTCTGACAGAATACTCCGTCTCCCCGCGCCTTTTCTTAAAAATAGCCGGGCCCATGCCTATGGAAAACTCATTTACCTTCACCTTAAAAAGTTTCGCAAAGGTGAAGTGACCCAACTCATGTGTAAATATTATCAGGCCAAAGAACAAAAACGCCACTAAAATGGGCCATGCAGTTGACCAAATATCAGAAAGCATCTACCGGTTTCCTCCTCAAACTTTTATCTCATTTCCGGTTCTTCTCATAACAAACTCGCGTGCAAGGCGATCCGTTGCCATGACGTCGGACAATGTATAGTCGTCCTTATTCTCACACATTTCCATTGCCTCTCCTACAAGTTCGCCTATCTCAAGGAAGCCTATCTTACCTTGTCTGAAAAGCAGATTTGCCTGCTCATTTGCCGAATTTGCCGCACAGGGATAAAGACCGCCCCGTCTTATTGCCTCCCTGCATATGGAGAGACAGTCGAATGTTTCATAATCGGGCTCTGCAAAATGGAGCTGTCCCAAAGCACACAGATCAAGCTCCCCGGTAAGAGACGGATATCTGTTTGGATATGTCAGTGCATACTGTATGGGTATCTTCATATCCGGCAATCCGAGCTGCGCTATAACAGCATTGTCATCAAACTCAACTGCGCTGTGAATGATACTCTCTCTGTGTACCACAACTTTTATTTTGTCCTCAGGGACATCAAATAACCAACATGCCTCTATTATCTCGAGCCCCTTATTCATCATCGTAGCAGAGTCTATAGTTATCTTTGCTCCCATATCCCAGTTGGGATGCTTCAATGCTTGCTCAGCTGTAACATTTTCAAGTTCAGCCCTTGTTTTCCCGAAGAAAGGCCCACCGGATGCTGTAAGTATTATTCTTTTGAGAGCTCTGTCTCTCGGTGCACCCTTAAGGCATTGAAAAATAGCGGAATGCTCGCTGTCAACAGGATATATCTTAACGCCCTTCTTACGGGCAGCATTCATAACAAGCTTTCCTCCGGCAACAAGTGTCTCCTTGTTTGCAAGAGCTATATTTTTACCCTCATCAATTGCATCTAATGTAGGCACGAGACCCGCCATACCTACAATAGAATTCAGAACCGTATCGGCGGATTGGGATCTTGCACACTCGCATATACCCATAATGCCGGATAAAACCTTTATTCCGGTCATCGAAAGTCGGGATCTAAGCTCAGGTGCCAGATCCTCGTCAAATATAGCAACCATCTCAGGTTCAAATTCAATAGCCTGTTCTGCGAGCTTATCAATATTGTGGTGCGCTGTAAGCGCTGTTATCTTGATGTCGTATTTTTTAGCAACCTCTAAGGCCTGTGTACCTATAGAGCCTGTAGAGCCTAATATACATAATCTGTCTGTCATTTAAGCCACAACCAATCCGTATATAGTCATCATTACGTAAAATGTCGGCATAACTAAAATTACGCTGTCAAACCTGTCCATTATTCCACCGTGTCCCGGGATAAGATTGGAATAATCTTTTATACCATAGTTTCTCTTTATGAAAGAAGCCATCAAATCCCCGAAGATTCCGGCAATCGAGATAACCGGAGACATTGCTATATAAAGCCATATCGGAATCGCAAATGGTTTTACGGCAAAGAACTTAAGGAATATGCACAACCAAAGGAGATTCAGAAGCAAAGCGCATATCACGCCGCCTATGGAACCTTCCCATGTTTTTTTAGGGCTGAGCACCGGTGTCATCTTGTGCTTTCCGAATGCCATTCCGGAAAGCTGTGCGAACACATCCGTAAACAGCGAACCGGCTATCGCAAACCATATGAAAAATACGCATTCTCTCTTATCAATAAAATCATAAACCTTGTAGAAATCACTTATGAGGCCCCCGAATGAAAAGGCTATCGGGACAATAAATGACGCATATACCGTTCCGGCAAGATGCTCGAATGTGATATCGCTGTTGTTAATAACGGTAATAACAACAAGAAAGATAACGTATATGATGCAAAGCAATCCAATCGGGAATTTTGCGGCATATATAAGTCCCAAAGGCAATATACCGGCGAATATGATAGCCACAGCCTGCATCTCTTTATTTTTTACGCCCACAGCCTTTGTTATCTCATAGCAGGCTGCTGCTGCCAGAACTCCGAAAAAGATATCAAAAATCGGGGTGAATATCTGACTCCATACCGCAATCAATATTATAGCGATGAAAATGCCTGAAATAACTCTTGTCTTCATATCTATACTCCTCCAAAACGTCTGTTACGCTTGGCATAATCCATAATAGCCGCATCCAGATCGTCTGTTGTAAAATCGGGCCAAAGAACATTTGAGAACCAAAGTTCCGAATAAGCAGACTGATATGTGAGGAAATTCGAAAGTCTCAGTTCACCGCTCGGACGTATTATTAAATCCGGATCAGGCATACCGGCAGTATAAAGTCCCGCTGCGATGTCCTCTTCCTTTATATCAGAAGGCTTGAGTTCCCCTCGTTGCACCCGCTCTGCTATTTTCTTCACTGAGTTTAATATTTCCTGTCTTCCCCCATAGTTTAAAGCTATATTCACTATGGTAGTATTTTCCTGTGTTATATCGAGCTGTGTTGCACCCGCAAGCTTTTGAAGTTCTTTCGGTATAGCGCTTATATCCCCGAGGAAGCGGAGAACATAGCCCTGTTTTTGCCTGTCATACTTTATCTCATCAGCCTCAACCAGATACTCCTTAAAGAGCTTCATAAGAGCCGTCACCTCAGACATGGGACGTCTCCAATTTTCTGTTGAAAAAGCATAGAATGTTACAACCTCTATACCTATTTCATGACAATGATCGCTTATCTTTCTGAAGGTCTTTGCACCTTCGATATGGCCCTTTGATCTGTCAAGGCCTCTCTCACTCGCCCATCTGCCGTTTCCATCCATAATGATACCGATATGTCTCGGCATAAATTCTTTAGGAGGCAATGTACCCATAGTTTCACCTCATTTTTAACACAACAATATGTCAAAATAGAAATTATAGGTGAGGAAGAATCAATCCCCACCTATTCAACCTGTAAGTATTATACAGACATAACTTCTTTTTCTTTTGCTGCTGATATCTCTTCTATGGCCTTGATTTTTTTATCAGTGATCTTTTGAAGTTTTTCTTCGCCGCTCTTGAGATCATCCTCTGTTATTTCGTTGTTCTTCTTGAGTTTTTTCAAATCATCAATGCCGTCACGACGTACATTTCTGACTGCCACCTTCGCATCCTCAGCACGTTTTGAGATATCCTTTGCTATCTCGCGGCGTCTGTCCTCTGTCAAAGCCGGGAATGTAAGACGGATTACATTGCCGTCATTCATCGGGTTAATTCCGATATCAGAAGCCTGAATAGCTTTTTCTATAGGTTGGATCATGGTCTTATCCCAAGGCTGTATAACGAGAACCCTCGCCTCTGAGATACTTACTGCAGCCACCTGATTTATAGGGGTCGGCACGCCGTAATAATCAATCTCTACCTTATCAAGAACGCCGGGATTAGCTCTTCCGGCACGAATTGATGCATAGTCTCTGTTTAAGGCGTCAAGAGCCTTTTCCATTCTCTCTTCGGTTTTTGCAAATATTGTCTCCATAAAATCACCTCTTATATTTGTTGGGATAATATAATCCAAATTAAATAAAAATCCGTTTAATAATCCGCTTAAATGGGCCGCACGGCTATTTGCTTGAAACTAACGTTCCTACGTTCTCTCCGTTTACGGCTCTCAGTATATTCATAGGATCGTTAAGGTTGAATACCAATATGTTTATGCCGTTATCTCTGCACAGACTCGCAGCGGATGCATCCATAACCGTGAGCCCTTTGTTAAGGAGATCTGTTTGTGTCAAGGTATCAAACTTTACAGCATCGTCGAACTTGTTCGGGTCCTTATCATAAACACCGTCAACATTGGTAGCCTTAAAAATAACTTCTGCCTGTATCTCGGCTGCCCTTAAAGCCGCCGTTGTATCGGTTGAGAAGAACGGACTTCCGGTTCCTCCGCCGAAAACGGTAACCTTACCACTCGCAAGATCCTCTCTCGCATCGTGGGCATTAAACCTCTTAGCTATGGGTTCCATATTTACTGCAGAATAAACATTCGCAGAAACGCCCATTCCTATAAGAGTATCAGCCAAAGCAATCGAATTCATAACTGTTCCGAGCATACCTATAGAATCGGCACGAACTCTATCCATAGATCCGCTGGAACGGCCTCTCCAAAAGTTTCCGCCTCCGATTACAACTCCGACCTCAACGCCCTGTTCTGTAACATCTTTTATGGCCTTGCAGATATCTGTTATAACATCGAAATCAAATCCGTGACCCTTTTCTCCGGCCAGAACTTCTCCGCTTAACTTCAGCAATATTCTCTTAAATACAGGCTCCATTTAACAACTTCCTATCATAAAAAATACACTAATATTTTACTTCAAATAAGGCCTCATGTAAAGACAATAACATGTAAATTTATAAAATCACCATATGCCCATCACGTGCTGCATGATAAGACTTACACCGGCAATACCTATCCAGCAACATGCACCCATTATTATCGGCTTTCCGCCGGTTTTTATCAGCTTCACTATGTCTGTATTGAGTCCTATTGCCGACATGGCCAGGACTATAAAGAATTTGCTCAGCTCTTTTACGGGAGCAAATACATCAGGCGAAACACCGAGGCTCAGAGCAATTGTCGTGATAACAGATGCAGCTATAAAGTAGAGTATGAAGAACGGGAAAATCTTTTTTATACTTACTTTTTTTCCGCTCTCGCCCTTATCCTTCGCAGTACGAACCAGGGCAAGTACAAGCGTTATAGGAATTATGGCAAGCGTCCTTGTCAACTTGACTGTAACCGCCTTATCGAGTGTAGCTGAGCCGAGATTCCACATAGCATCCCAAGTGGAAGCAGCAGCGGTAACAGATGATGTGTCATTTACCGCAGTTCCTGCGAATATTCCGAATGCATCACCCGACAGAGTATCAAAACCTACGAGCTGACCGAAATAAGGAAATAAAATGGCCGCGAGCACATTGAAAAAGAAAATAACCGAAATCGATTGTGCAACCTCCTCATCGTCAGCATCTATAACAGGGGCAGTCGCGGCAATTGCAGATCCGCCGCAAATAGACGAACCCACGCCTATCAAAGTCGAAATCTTTCCCGGTATATGCAAAACCTTGTGCAGGACGAATGCGATAACGAGCGATGTAGTGATGGTACAAACAATTATCGGCAATGACTGTAAACCGGTCTGCGCAACTACGTTCAAATTCATACCGAAGCCCAGCAATATTACAGCCCACTGTAATATCTTTTTTGATGTAAACTTAATCCCCGATTCAAAAGGACCTTTATTTTTTATGAAGAGAGCCACGATCATACCCGCAACTATTGCAATTACAGCCCCTCCTACTATCGGGAAAGCCTTTCCCAAAAACCATGACGGAATTGCGATAGCCAAGCACAAAACCAGTCCTTTTATATTCTTCTTTAAAAACTCCATACTGATTCCTACCATTCGATAAGTTTTCTCGATCCTGTTCCTTTGTCATACGGATGCTTAATCTTCTGCATTTCAGTCACATAATCAGCCAATTCAAGCACGGCATCCGAGGGATTACGCCCCGTTAAAACAACCTCAAGTGTATCAGGCTTGTTCTTAAGGAAATCAAGTAGATCTGCCTCCGAAACAAAATTATGACGTACTGCAGACATGATCTCATCCATAACCAAAAGGTCATAATCTCCGGACAACACCTCATCCTTTATATGATTAAAAAGACTGCCGAAAAAGTCCTTTGCTTTCTTCTCTTCCGACGGATTCATTGCATCTGTAAACTTCATATCTTCATATGCGGGAGTAAGGGTTATGCCGTCCAATTCTTTTAGTACATTGCGCTCACCCGTATTGCCATCCTTCATGAATTGGGAAAACAATACCTTTCCCCCACCGCCGGTGCAACGTATCGCAAGGCCTACGGCGCAAGTCGTCTTTCCTTTTCCGTTTCCGCAATAAATATGTATCTTTGCGTTATCCATAAAAGCCTCCCATAGGATGAATTCTATACATCGTAAATTCTAACATATATAAAATAAATAGAATATTGACATAATAAACAAAGAATATAATATTGACATAATAAACTAAATATGTAAATGAATATGGTTTTATATCTATAAAAACAAAAAATTCTATAAAAAAAGGGTTGGAACTTTTAAATTCCAACCCTTAATTTTATTCGGTTTACTTTAAACGTTAGTTATCAATTATTCGTTGATAGCTGTAACAACGCCTGAACCTACTGTACGTCCGCCTTCACGGATAGCGAAACGAAGGCCTTCTTCAATAGCGATAGGAGTGATGAGCTCAACGTCCATCTCTACGTTATCACCAGGCATGCACATTTCTCTGTCTGCAGGAAGAGAAATAACACCTGTAACGTCAGTTGTTCTGAAGTAGAACTGAGGTCTGTAGTTGTTGAAGAAAGGAGTATGACGTCCGCCTTCATCCTTGCTCAATACGTAAACCTGTCCCTTGAACTTTGTGTGTGGGTGAATTGAGCCCGGCTTTGAAAGAACCTGTCCTCTCTCAATACCTGTACGCTCAATACCACGGAGAAGACAACCGATGTTGTCACCGGCCTCAGCGTAGTCGAGGATCTTTCTGAACATCTCGATACCTGTGCAAACTGTCTTCTTCTTCTCTTCTGTAAGACCAACGATTTCGATCTCTTCGCCTGTCTTAAGCTGTCCACGCTCTACTCTACCTGTAGCAACTGTACCACGACCTGTGATTGTGAATACGTCCTCAACAGGCATAAGGAAAGGAAGGTCAGCCTTACGGTCAGGAGTAGGAATATATGTGTCAACAGCTTCCATGAGTTCCCAGATAGGAGCAAGCTCAGGAGCGTTGATGTCTCCGCCTGAGTACTCAAGAGCCTTAAGAGCAGATCCCTTGATGATCGGAGTGTCGTCACCCGGGAATTCATACTCGTCAAGAGTCTCACGGATTTCCATCTCTACGAGTTCAAGGAGCTCAGGGTCATCAACCTGGTCAACCTTGTTCATGAATACGATGATATAAGGAACGCCAACCTGACGAGCAAGAAGGAGATGTTCCTTTGTCTGAGCCATAGGACCATCAGTAGAAGCGATAAC
>CAZIHW010000043.1:0-3015 GCA_964539045.1 uncultured Eubacteriales bacterium
GTGAACGGCGCGGGTAAGTCCACCACCATAAATATTATGTGCGGACAGCTTCAAAAGGACAGCGGAAGCATACATATCTGTGACAAGGATTTAGATAGTGATGCGGATTCAGTGAAACGAAATCTGGGAGTCGTATTCCAGAATTCCGTACTGGATAAAAGTCTGACGGTTCGGGATAACCTCGTCAGCCGTGCAGCACTTTACGGAATCCGAGGCGCGGAATTTGAGCAGCGTATTATAGAACTTGACAGACTGCTGAAATTCCGTGACCTGATGAAACGTCCCGTGGGAAATCTCTCCGGAGGTCAGCGACGTCGGATTGACATTGTGAGAGCTTTGCTTCACAGTCCTAAAATTCTCATACTTGATGAGCCCACAACAGGTCTTGATCCTCAAACAAGAAAACTCCTGTGGGATGCAGTTTCCCGGATGCGTAAAGAGCAGCACATGACGGTGTTCCTTACCACTCACTATATGGAGGAGGCTGCCGATGCGGATTTCGTAGTGATACTTGATAGCGGTAAGATTGCGGCAGAGGGTACGCCTTTGACCTTGAAGAACACTTACACCGGCGATTTCATCACTCTCTATGGAGTGGAGGAGAATACGGTTAAAGCGCTGGGTTGTCCCTATGAGGAAATCCGGGATGCCTACCGTGTAGCGGTGTCTGACACAGCGACTGCGACAAAATTGATTGTGCAGAATCCGGAACTGTTTCAGGATTATGAGATCACAAAAGGCAAGATGGACGATGTGTTCTTAGCTGTGACAGGCAAAAAACTAACGGGAGGTATGGAGAAATGAGAGAACTTATTGTGCTCGTAAAACGAAATATCAAACTCTATTTTAAGGATAAGGGAATGTTCTTCACCTCTCTTATTACACCGGTAATCCTGCTGGTGCTTTATGTCTCATTCCTCGGCAATGTATACGAGGACAGCTTCCGATCTGCGCTGGAGTCCGCAGGAGCTACGGTTCCCGATGCACTCATCAATGGATGCGTGGGCGGGGAGTTGGTTTCATCCCTTTTGGCGGTGTGCTGTGTTACGGTGGCCTTTTGTTCCAATTTCCTGATGGTACAGGATAAGGTCACGGGAGCAAGGCGTGATCTGACCATGGCTCCCATAGGGCGTGGCACGCTGGCACTGGGTTACTATATCGCCAATCTATTGTCTACGCTGATGGTATGCTTTGGTGCGGCGGCAATCTGTTTGGTTTACCTCTCACAAATCGGCTGGTACTTGACAGTGACGGATATAGCACTGCTCTTGCTTGATATCCTGCTTTTGGTTCTGTTCGGCTCGGCCTTGTCCAGCTTAATCAACTTCTTCCTGACCAGTCAGGGTCAGATCTCAGCGGTGGGTACCATAGTCAGCGCGGGTTACGGCTTTATCTGCGGAGCATATATGCCCATATCCAATTTCCCGGAAGGGCTGCAGAAGGCACTCTCATTCCTGCCCGGTACATACGGCACCTCTCTCCTGCGTAATCACCTTCTTCGTGGTGTGTTTGAGGAAATGGGTGAGCAGGGATTCCCTCCACAGGTATTGGAGGATATCAAAGACGGCGTAGATTGCAATATATATTTCTTTGATACAAAGGTGGAATTAAGCACCATGTATCTGATTCTGATCGGGGCAGTACTTTTGTTGCTCGGCAGTTACATCGTTTTAAATCTGTTGTCAAAGAAAAAAGGAAAGTAAAATGGATCGCAAATTGATAAATCCAATCGTGATGTTTGTTGTCGGGCTTGGATTGGGTGTTATTTCACGGTTATTAGATATCTACACCCAGAACCTCGGCAATATCTTTTCACAAATGGCAATATGGATATTGCTCGGAACACTGATTTCTATTTACAGTGAAACGGCAAAAAAAGCGGCGTGCAATGTATTTACCTTCTGCGTGGGGATGTTAATAACCTATTATGCTGTTGCCGTGATGACACAGGGAGTATATAGCACTAATTTCATCATCGGATGGACACTGTTTGCATTTTGTTCTCCCATATTGGCAGTACTCACTTGGAAATCAAAAGAAAAGGGCTTATTCCCATGCATGATTCGCATAGGAATCGTGGCAGTTTCTGTTCTGTCATCTATTTTGCTGTTTGACCGACTTAGAATATATGATTTCATCATAGACGGGATGCTGATTTATTTTCTGTTTTTCAAAAAAGTACAAAAGAATGAATCAAATTCGACATTTAGGCCATTAGGCTAATAATAAAAGAAAGTAGGAGTTAATATGAAAACATTAGAATCCATTCAAAAAACCTGTAAGGTGTTTGAGATCCTTGCAAAAATCGGCATGATACTGTCATTCATTTGGGCAGGAACGATGCTAATAGGCGTAGTGGGAGGTATCTTGTGGCAGTGCGACGTCAATATAGTGGGTCTTCCTGTGGAGAGCGCACTGGAAATGACTCAGACCGGAGCAGTCCTTCAAATGATCGGTGTACTGCTGAGCGACTTCGTGCTTGCACTGACAGACGCCCTCCTGTTACTATTTACTTACCGCTACTTAAAGCAGGAACTGGCGGATGGAACGCCCTTCACGGTTTCGGGAGCAGAGAAGATTAAAAACCTGGGCATCATGACTATTGTCATTCCTTTGGTAGCTATCTGCATCTCCGCCGTCATTTACGAGTGCTTCGGTGTGAATGGCCTTGAAAACTTGGATAACGGTGCCGAAGTAGCGCTGGGAATTGCCCTGATTCTGTTCTCTATGATTCTGCGCCACGGAGCTGAGTTGCGTGAGGCAAGTGAGACGGCGCAAGTTTAAACTCGCACCGACAGGCTGTGCGAAAGATAAAAAGGAGTGAAAATTCATGAGTGACTTTATTATGGCGGCGTTGCCGCTGGTGGTAGTGGGACTTGCATTGGCAGTTTTCTTCGCCGGACGCGCCCACAGAAAAAAAGAGAAAAAAGAGGCTTACGAAGCTGAGGGTATGAGCCTTGGAATGTGCGCCGGTACAATCGTCGGTACGTTTTTCCCCGAGTACATAGGTATCAC
>CAZIHW010000044.1:0-1828 GCA_964539045.1 uncultured Eubacteriales bacterium
TTTGCCGGATTGTCAAACTGTGCCGGGATAAAAGAATTCGGGATTTCTTTTTGAAGTTCCTCCGCTTTTTTAACTGCGCCCAACATACCCAAAGCACCCGGTGTAAGAACAAGCTCTGCTCCGTATGCCTGTATCAGCATACGCCTCTCTTTAGACATGCTGTCCGGCATAACTATTATTGTCCTATATCCCATTATTGACGCAACGGCGGCAAGCCCTATTCCGGTGTTTCCGGAAGTGGGCTCTATTATGGTAGAACCCTCAACCAGCTTGCCCTTTGACCTGGCATCTTCTATCATCTCAAGGGCAACTCTGTCTTTAACTGAGCCTGCCGGATTGAAGTTCTCGAGTTTTGCATATATCTTAGCCTTGCACCCCGCCTCTTTTACATAGTTGTCCGCCTCGAGCAACGGGGTATTACCGACCAAATCTGTAAATGACTTATAAATCATACTTTAATCACGGCCATCTTTGCTTTTTCTCCGTTAATTGTCCACTCTGCGGTGTATGCATCATCAGCGAAAGTGTCTGTGTGAATCTCGGTTGCAAGTACATCGCCCATTATGGACTGCTTGTTTTTGTTGATTATATCAGCAAGCTTCTCTGTACCGTCAACATAAACCTTTATATGATCCATAACCTCAAAATCAGCGTCCTTACGCATGGTCTGAATCTTGCTTACTATCTCGCGTACAAAGCCTTCCTCAATCAGCTCATCGGTAAGCTTTGTATCTATAGCAACAGTGGTACCGAAATCGGAGAGTGTGAAGTATCCCTCCTGTTGCTTAGTCTCAATAAGAAGGTCTTCCTCTGAAAGTGCTATCTCACCTATGCTGATATTGAGTTTCAAAACGCCTGTGTCATCGAGCTCTTTTCTGGCTGCTATGCCGTCGATATTGGCAAGGGCCTCGCGGATTTCACCGAGCTGCTTTCCGTACTTCGGACCGAGTGTTTTAAGCTGAGGCTTAAATCCATAGGACATGAACTGTCCGACATCGTCTATAAACTCAACATTCTTTATATTGAGTTCATCTTCAATGATAGCAATGTAAAAATCTGAGAGAGGCTTATCAGCCTTAACATACATTGTACCAAGCGGCTGACGGTTCTTTATATTGGAACCGTTTCTGCAAGCTCGACCGAGTCCGACTATGTCAAGAACCTCTTCCATTGCTTCCTCAAGGCTGCTGTCAATGTATTTGTCGTTTACTTCGGGGAAGTCACAAAGGTGAATACTTACAGGCGCATCCTTATCAATTGAGCGGACAAGATTCTGATATATGTCCTCTGTCATAAACGGAATCATAGGTGCAGCAACCTTTGCGGTTGTTACAAGAGCTGTATAAAGAGTCATGTATGCGTTTATCTTATCCTGTGCAAGACCGGGAGTCCAGAAACGCTCACGGCAACGACGTACATACCAGTTGGAGAGTTCATCAACAAACTCGGATATATACCTTGCAGCTTCTGGAATCTTGTAGTTTTCAAGATTCTCATCAACACCGCGGATCATGGTGTTCATCTTTGACATACACCACTTATCCATAACAGAAAGTGTGTCGTAGTCAAGCTCATACTTTGTAGCATCGAACTCATCTATATTTGCATAGAGCACAAAGAAGGCATAAGTATTCCAAAGAGTACCCATAACCTTACGCTGTCCCTCAGTAACTGCCTTTCCGTAGAAACGATTGGGAAGCCACGGAGCGGAATTGGTATAGAAGTACCAACGTATAGCATCTGCTCCATAGGTTGAAAGTGCATCGAAAGGATCAACTGCATTGCCCTTGGACTTTGACATCTTCTGTCCGTTTTCATCCTGTACATG
>CAZIHW010000045.1:0-8580 GCA_964539045.1 uncultured Eubacteriales bacterium
GTGGATAAGAACATAAACATATCTACAATAGATGATTATCTCGGAAGAGATGACACGGTTTACAGGGATATGAGAATGCTTTTTGATCCGGCTGAGTATGCGGACATAGGCGGAGAAGCTGACCTTACTTCTTCTATAAAAGGCTTCAGAATTACTCCGTTTCCGTACATTGCAACACTGCAACAGCTTCCCGTAGACGGTGCCTATGACGGAGATCATCTGTTTGATGTTGAGTGGAACAAGGACGGAACCGTAAAGTCTGCGACCCCGGTGTATGAAGAATCTATGCTAATTCTGGAGGAACTTTTTCCAAAGGATAAAAACATTTTTCTCATATGCGGAGGCGCCGGATATGCCGGAATGACAAGAACTTTGCTTGTTTATCTTGGCTGGGATGAAACAAAGGTGTATAATGTCGGAGCAGCATGGAACTATGAGGGCAAAAACGAGGTTGAACTCGCTATTTATCCGGAGGATGCCGATGAGGATACTATATTGGCAACATGGCGTGCTGACTATGCATACATAGAGTTTTCAAAACTACACAAAGTTGAGGCTGACTGATGAAAAGGTTCTTATCTGTTCTTATCGTTATAACCATACTTATAAGCTTTTGCTCCTGCTCGGCGGGTACCGGGCAGGAGGGGAGTTCCGTTGATAAAAAGAGCAATGCAGTTGATTTAAGTGAAGAATTTGACTCTTTTGTCTATACCCATTATGCCTCAGGAGGCACAACCGAAGACGAGACTGCAGTTATTCTTTTCGAAAACGCCAACTCTACTTTTACGAGCTACCAGGTAGCCTTTATCTCATGTACATGCAGGGATTCAAGTGTGAATTATTATTCTGTTATGTACATAGAACTGCTGAACAACAAGAAGTCTGCGGATGAGGCTGCAATCAGAGCTATAAGCTTCGGTGATAACAAGGGACTGTGGGGTGACAGTAACCCCACATACGGACAGTCAGGCTATACACCCGAATATTTCGATGAACATTTTTTACAGCCGTTAGTCGGATATTCAAAAGCGGATTTTGATAAGTTCAAAGGGTACGGAACACAGCTTGATGGTGTAGATGTAGATGCGGTAACAGGCGCGTCTGTTTCATCCGCCAATATAACTTCGTGTATCAAGTCTTTGTTCGAATATCATGCCGAAAAGTATTATTCCGACAAGACTGAAAATGCATAGCTCGGCTGAGTGAAAACGCTTAAATATATCTTAAATATATTTATATAAAAACACCAAAAATATTTCATCAATATATACATTTTGTAGAAAGTGCTCAAAGCCACTTGGTTTTTGGGCACTTTTCAATTGACCGAGATAGTGTCCTGTTGTATAATTCTAGTAATTGTTTGTATAACTGTTTGCATAATTATATACATACTGTTTGCATAACAATAAAATAATAAGTAGCTAAGGAGAATTAAGATGAAAAGAATCATTGCTCTTGTGCTCGCACTTTGCATGTGCCTTTGCCTTGCAGCGTGCGGCGGTACAGAAGGCGGTTCCAAGCCGGCAGGCGGGGACGAAAAAGTTGCATATGTACTTGCAGAAAAAGGCGATACATATTCACTTGGTTTAGCTAACAACTTTAAGACAGCTTTTGAAGCTGAAGGCGGAAAGGTAATCATGGAAACCTTCCCGAAGAACACAACAAACTTCTCTGATTATCTTCAGAAGTCTCTTGATAACGACGCTGACGTTATCTTTGCACCAAACTCTACAACAGTTGCTGCAAACCTTCTTAAGAATGCAGACGACCTCGGAATCGAGTGTCCGATTCTTGCAGGTGATACCTGGGAATCATCAGTTATCCTTGATGCAGTTAAGGGTACTGAGCTTGAAGTTTATTGCTCAACATTCTTCGATGAGTCTGATACAACTGCACCGGCAGCCGGTGAATTCGTAAAGGGCTTCAAGGCATATCTCAATGAAAACAAGGATTATTATGAGATGAACGGCGGTAACGACATCGTAGCTGCTGTTTCAGCACTTGGTTTCGATGCTTATAACGTTGCTATGGCCGCTATCCGCGCAGCAGCAGAAGAGAAGGGTGAAGATCTCACTTCTGTTGATGTTGCAAAGGCTCTTTGTGCTCTTAAGTACGACAACGGCGTTACAGGCAAGATCGTTTTCGATAAGAACGGCGATGCTATTAAAGACAGTGCTTACATAAAGAAGGCCGGAGACGGTAAGTTCGATTTCATTAAGTTGCAGTCAACTCCTAACGATGCTGCACAGGGTGAAGTTAAGGCTTATGAGGGTGCTAAGGGCGTAGCTCTTGACAAGGCCTCAAAGACAATCACCATCGGTATCTACGAGCCTACATCAGGCGACAATGCCGCAGGCGGTAAGCAGGAAGTTATCGGTATCTACTATGCTAACTCTCTTGATAACAAGATTAAGATAGGCGATACAGAGTACACAGTAAAAGTTTATCTTTCAGATAACGGTTCTCTTGATGAGCAGGCAGTTCCTGCTGCTTCAAAGATCGTAAGCGAAGGTGCTCTTATTTCTCTCGGTTCTTATGGCTCAGGCGTATCTATAGCAGCTGCAGAAACATTTGCAAATGCTGAGATTCCGGCTATCGGTATTTCATGCACAAATGCTTCGGTAACAGAGGGACATGACTATTACTTCCGTACATGCTTCCTTGATCCGTTCCAGGGTTCTGTTATGGCCCAGTTTGCTTTAAGCCTCATTAAATAAGTAAAAGGATTAACAATAAAAGTTCTTTTAAGTACGGTAGGCTTTGACCTGCCGTACTTTTTGGGTTTGAAAGGTAAGTTTTATGAATATTCTTCCGTATCTTATAAGAGGATTTGCAACGGGCGGGCAATACGCCCTTGTAGCTATAGGATACACAATGGTATACGGCATACTTAAGCTCATAAACTTTGCCCACGGCGATCTGTTTATGCTCTCAGGTATTATGCTGATTTACCTTGCGGCGAGCTTCCCGACAATGCCTATATGGGTTTCTTTGGCAATAATGATAGTCCTTACTCTGTTTATAGGATATCTGATAGAGAAGTGCGCATATGCGCCTCTCCGCCAGGCTCCGCGTATGTCGGTAATGATTTCCGCTATCGGTGTATCTTATCTTTTGCAAAACCTCGTATGTTATATCACCGGAGGACTCTCAAAGCAGTTCCCGGATATCCCTGTCATAGGGGAAAGCATCAGATTGTTCGGTATCAAGGATAAGCTTACGGTATTTATCTCTCCGTTCGTTGCTTTGGTACTCATGGCATTACTTGTTCTCGTAATAAATCACACTAAATTCGGCATGTCTATGAGGGCGGTTTCAAAGGATTTTGAAACTTCGCAGCTGATGGGCATAAAAATCAACCGTGTGATTTCAATAACTTTTGCTATAGGAGCATTTTTGGCAGCTGTAGGATCAATTCTTTACTTTGCCAAGAATACAGGAATCAACCACCTTGCCGGTACCACACCGGGCATAAAGGCGTTCATTGCGGCTGTTGTCGGCGGTATAGGATCTGTACCGGGTGCAGTTGTCGGAGCGCTGATCATCGGTGTTGTAGAAAGTCTTGCAAAGGCGGTTGGCCTTTCCGACTTCTCGGATGTTATTTCTTTTGCTCTTCTTATTATCATTCTCGTAGTTAAGCCTACAGGTATATTCGGCGAGAAGACGACGGAGAAGGTGTAGACTATGAAAAATACATTTTGGGAAAGAAACAAAAGGACGATATGCAATTTAGGACTTGTTGCAGTCCTCTTTGCTGTATTCGTATATATTCAATGTACGACAGATTCCACATCAATGTGGTTTTCTGTGCTGCGTAAGGTTTGTACCTTTGCATTGGCAGCAGTCTCAATGAACCTTCTCAACGGTTTTACCGGATTGTTCTCGTTGGGACAGGCTGGGTTTATGCTCCTCGGTGCCTATACCTATGCCGTATTTACAATACCGACGGACATGCGCCATACTGTTTACAGAAACTATGGCGACAGTCTGGTTCAATTTCAACTTCCGCTCGTTGTGGGATTGATACTTGCGGGAATTGTAGCTGCTTTTTTTGCATGGCTTATCGGTCTTCCCGTACTCAAGCTCAAGAGTGACTACCTTGCTATAGCTACGCTGGGATTTGCAGAAATCGTCAGAGGTATTGTTCAATTGCAGGATTTCGGACCCGTAACCAACGGCCCGGATCCGCTCAATGCTTTCACCGCTCCGAAGAACATACTTGTGTATGCGGCTATCGCCGGTGTTTGCATCTTCTTAATTGTCTTACTTATAAATTCCACATACGGCCGTGCCTTCAAGGCAATCCGTGATGATGAGATAGCTGCAGAGGCTATGGGTATCAATCTTGCTCATCACAAGAGAATATCTTTCATAGTAAGCTCTTTCTTCTGCGGTATAGCAGGAGCTATGCTCGCTATGTGTAACTCTGCTGTTTCATCTGTATCATTCACTTCCGCCATGACATATCAGATTTTGCTGGTTGTTGTTATAGGCGGTATCGGATCGGTATCAGGTTCAATAATAGCTGCATTTATTTATTATGCCAGCAGTGAGTGGTGGCTTAAGTTCCTTGACATTGAAACTTACACCGCCGCAGGCGCTAAAATTCCGCTTCTCGGTCCGGGATTCCGTATGGTGGTATTCTCTGTTCTCATTATGATAATCGTGCTCTTCTTCAGACGCGGTATCATGGGAACTAAAGAGATATCCGTATATGACGGTATAATGAAAATCAAGGGTCTTTTCACAAAGAAAAGTGCCGCTGAGAAAGGCGGTGCAGAGTAATGGCTGATAAAAAGAATGTACTTCATCTTCAGGATATTACATTGCAGTTCGGCGGCGTTGTTGCCGTTGACAATCTTACAATGGATGTAAACGAGGGTGAAATAGTAGCGCTGATCGGTCCTAATGGTGCCGGTAAAACAACTGCATTTAACGCTATAACGGGTGTTTACGAACCAACTAACGGCGCTATCTTCTTCAACGGTGAAAAGGTTATTGAGAATAAACCTCAGGGCAAGATGAAGAAGCTCTATGCCGGAGAAAACAACGGCAAATATACAAATATCATTAAGAAAACGCCGGATCAGCTTACAAAGCTCGGTATGGCAAGAACTTTCCAGAACATAAGGCTGTTCAAGTCAATGACTGTTTTTGAGAATGTTCTGACAGCGAAGCACCTTCGCAGGTCGTCGAATCTCTTTACCGCTACATTGCACTTAAACTATAAAGAAGAGGCAAAAATGCGCAAGGAGACGCTTGAACTTCTTGAGCTTGTGGGACTTGCAGATGTAAAGGATGAACTCTCGACGAGTCTTCCTTACGGTAAGCAGAGAAAACTCGAGATTGCGAGAGCTCTTGCTACTAATCCCACTCTTTTGCTCCTTGATGAGCCTGCTGCCGGAATGAATCCGCAGGAAACTGTGGAGCTTACTGAATTTATCCATTACATAAGAACAAAATTCAATTTAACAATTCTCCTTATTGAACATCATATGAATCTTGTTATGGATATCTCAGACAGAATTTATGTTATAGATTTCGGCAAGGAAATTGCCCAGGGCGTTCCGTCAGAAATTCAATCGAACCAGAAGGTTATAGATGCTTATTTGGGGGTGACTGAAGACGATGAGTGATATACTTACGATTAAGAACCTCGGTGTACATTATGGAGGTATCACTGCCGTTGACAATGTATCCATATCCGTAGAAAAGGGTAAGATTGTTACTCTCATCGGTGCAAACGGAGCCGGTAAGTCCACTATTCTCAGAACCGTATCCGGTATTGTGAAGCCCCAGGAGGGTGAGATACTTTTCGAGGGTGAGAACATAGTGGGACTGTCACCGGATAAGATAGTTGCCAAGGGTATCACTCTTGTTCCGGAGGGCAGAAGGGTATTCCCGAACCTTACCGTTTTGGAGAACCTCAAGATAGGAGCCTATCTGCGCAAGGATGATTTAAAGAGCGATATTGAATATGTCTACTCTCTTTTCCCACGTCTTAAGGAAAGGCATTGGCAGCTTGCCGGTACACTTTCGGGCGGTGAGCAGCAGATGCTCGCAGTCGGTCGTGCCCTTATGAGCAAGCCAAAGCTTATCATGATGGACGAACCGTCATTGGGACTTGCGCCGCTTGTTGTAAAGGATATATTTGATATCATCCGCACCATCAATGAAGCGGGGATTACGGTTCTTCTTATTGAACAGAATGCGAATATGGCACTCAAGACCGCCGACTGGGCTTATGTTCTTGAAACGGGCAATATAGCCAAGGAGGGCAGCGGACTTGAATTGCTTAACGATGAATCAATCAAAGAAGCTTACCTTGGTAAAACAAAAGCCGTAAAATAAAATTTAAATTTGCACTGATTATAATTTAAATTTGCAATGATTTTAGATATTTAGGTGAGTATGTTGGATAACAGCGAAATTTACAAAAGGTTCGGCATAGGGGAGAAGGTTTATTCCTTATCTCAGGAAGTACTTGCCGGACTGTCTGACAGGTTTTCAAAATTTGATGAAGTAGCAGAATACAATCAAATGAAGGTATTGAAGGCTATGCAGGACAACAGAGTATCTGCCGCCTGCTTTGCCGGAACTACGGGCTACGGACATGATGACCTCGGAAGGGATACCCTGGAAAAGGTATATGCCTGTGCTTTTCACACGGAAGCTGCTTTGGTACGCGGTCAGATAACCTGCGGTACACATGCACTTGCCATAGCACTATCGGCAAACCTCCTTCCCGGAGACGAAATTTTGTCACCTGTCGGAAAACCTTATGACACTTTGGAAGAGGTTATAGGAATAAGGGATTGTGCATGCTCTTTGAAAGAATACGGTGTTACATATCGCCAGGTTGATCTTTTGCCTGATGGCTCGTTTGATTATGACGGTATACGTAAGGCTATAAATGAAAAGACAAAGCTTATAGAGATACAGCGCTCAAAGGGCTATGCCATGAGACCTACCTTTTCCGTTGACCTCATAGGTCAGCTTATAAAATTTGTAAAAGATATCAAACCTGATGTTATTGTCATGGTTGATAATTGTTACGGTGAATTTGTTGAAGAAAAAGAACCTTCGGATGTAGGGGCCGATATGATAGTAGGTTCCCTTATAAAGAATCCGGGCGGCGGTTTCGCGCCGATAGGCGGCTATATTTGCGGCAGACAGGACTTGATAGAAAGGTGCTCGTACAGACTGTCCGCACCGGGTATAGGCTCGGATGTGGGCGCCAGCCTTACGCTTAACACACAATTATATCAGGGCTTGTTTATGTCGCCGACAGTAGTTGCCGGTGCGTTAAAGGGCGCTGTGTTTGCCGCAAACCTGTATGAACGTCTCGGATTTAATGTCATGCCGTCAGGTTCCGAAAGCCGTCACGATATAATTCAATCTATAGAACTCGGATCAAAGGAGAGGATGGTAGCCTTTTGTCAGGGCATACAGGCCGCCGCCCCGGTTGACAGTTATGTTACGCCGGTTCCTTATCCAATACCGGGATATAGTGATGATGTTATTATGGCAGCCGGTGCATTTATACAGGGCTCTTCTATAGAACTTTCCGCTGACGGTCCTATACGACCGCCGTATGCGGTATATTTCCAGGGAGGGCTTACCTGGACACATGCAAAACTCGGCATAATGATGTCACTGCAAAAAATGTTGGATGAGGGATTGGTAGATTTTTAATGGAACAGTATTACAATTTTATTTTAGCTGCTGTATTTGTAGTTATCGGCATACTTATAATGGTTGTTAAAAGAAATTCTTTTACAACCTATGAGAAAACCTGGTTTATATCCATAACCATACTTGCATCCGTTTTTGCCGTTATTTTCCCGGAGGAGGATGTAAACGGCGTAAACGGTATGATTATCATGGGCTTGTATCTTTTAGATACGCTTTTGAATATCCTCTGTGAATTGCTTATATCAAAGCAAAGCAAGTGGAACTTCATAGTCTCCGTGTTTGTTGAACTTACTGAGATAGCGATTTGCATTGTTCTTGCCTATAGATTTGCTACAATGGCAACGACACTCTTCTTCTGGCTCCCGTGCGATATAATAAGTTTCATAAACTGGAATAAGCATCCGGACGGAGAAGATGAAAAGCTTACGGAAGTTCGTACTCTGACAGGTAAACAGGAGGCCCTCGTTATAGCCGGTATAGTTGCCTGGACTGTAATTGTAGGTTATATACTTACCTTGATAGATTTCGGTACGGATCTCTTCGGCGGAAACAAAACGCTTGAGATAGTTGTTTGCTATCTTGATGCCTGTGTTTCAGCTGTCGGCGTTGCAAACGGCCTGTTCATTCTTTTCAGATTCAGGGAGCAATGGATTGCCTGGTATTTGGATGCCATAATTGAGGCTGTTATCAATATACTTTCAGGACAGTATGTACTCCTTATTCTCAAACTCGGTTATCTTACGAACACAACTTACGGATATATAAAGTGGACAAAATACATAAAGGCTCATCCGGAAGTAGTAATTGGAAGCAAAAAGAAAATAAAGGAAGAAATAAAAGAATAATACTTAAGAAAGCCTATATAGAGTATAAGCAAAGCGGAGG
>CAZIHW010000046.1:0-17297 GCA_964539045.1 uncultured Eubacteriales bacterium
GTGGAGTGAAAAATGGAATTTAAAACTGAGAGATTAATTCTTCGTCCGTGGAAAGAAACGGATGCAGAAAGCTTATATGAATATGCAAAAGACCCCGCTGTTGGTCCTGTTGCCGGATGGCCGGTGCACACGAGTGTTGAAAACAGCCGTGATATTATCAAAGGTGTGTTATCTGCTGATGAAAATTATGCAGTTTGCTTAATAGAAGATAACCGCGCCATCGGAAGCATTGGATTAATCCCTCCGGCACAATCTCATACAACAGCAGCTGATACTGAAATCGAAATAGGATATTGGATTGGTGTTCCGTTTTGGGGCAATGGATACATACCGGAAGCAGTGCGTGCATTACAGAAACACGCATTTGAGGATTTGGGGTGCACTGCGATGTGGTGCGGCTATTATGATGGTAATGAGAAATCCAAACGCTGTCAGGAAAAGTGTGGGTTCAAATATCATCATACGGAAGAAAATAAACCATGCGAGCTGATGGGTGATATCAGAACGGAACACTTCACTTATATTACAAAAGAGGAATGGCAAAATCAGAAAAAATCTTGATTTTAAAGAGGTTACGATATGAACAATGTAAACAAAACGCTATATATCCCTTTATACGGGAAGGCTTACGTCAGTAAGAAAAATATCATTCTTCATGATTCGATGGCAGAGGCTATTTGGGAAAAGGAGGGCTTTGCTCTTAAGGGTAAATCGAAATCCAAGTGGCTTGCATACTATATGGCTATGCGTTCTGCAATTTACGATGAATGGGTAAAACAAGAGATTGAAAATAATCCTGATGCAATTGTCCTTCATATCGGTTGCGGTATGGACAGCAGAGTGAAACGTGTATCGGCAGAAAACATACATTGGTATGATATCGATTTTCCGGATGTTATACAGGAAAGACGTAAGTATTATGATGAAACGGCTTTTTATCATATGCTATCTGCCGACATGAGAACTTCGGAGTGGAAAAACAGTATTGAGCCTAATCAGGATGCCATCATAGTTCTCGAAGGTGTCAGCATGTATTTTAAACCGGAGGAATTAAGGGAATTACTGTCAAACATATATCAGCATTTTGATTCTGTAAAACTTTTAATGGATTGCTACACTGAGCGTGCAGCCAAAGCATCAAAATATAAAAATCCGATTAACGACGTCGGTGTCACTGTTGTATATGGATATGATGAGCCACAGGAATTGGCAGCGAAAACAGGTTTTATATTTGAAAAAGAGCATGATATGACACCGCAAAAATATATTGATGAATTGCAAGGAACGGAAAGAACTATATATAGACATTTATATGCCGGAAAGATTGCTAAAGCCATGTATAGAATGTACGAATTTAAAAAAGTATAGGAAAAGATGATTAGTTATGACTATGCCGAGAACATCTAACTATGAAATTATGAAAAATCAGATGAGCGTGGAATTTCTGAAATATGATCAGGATAAGATGATAAGAAAATTTTCACTGCCCTATGATGAGAAATATATCTATATACGATTTGTCGAAAGAGATTACCGAATAAACCGGTTGACAGGAACGGTTACATGGACGGAGGATAATTTTCTGACGGAGACAGAGGCTGATTATAACGAGGCTATGACTATCTATGATGTCCTTTGTTACTCAAAAGAAAACTGTACCCTTTCCGGTTCCTTTTGTCCTACCAACATGCTTGAGGGTGTAGTTCATAACATGGGAGGAAGCAGCAGCTTTTTTCAGCAGGATGCGGATGCTCTTTCGGGAAAGACCGAGTTGCTTGCCCGGGCACTTGAAAAACTTGGAAGAAAAGTCGATTTAAAGGGCGATGTGGCTGCAATCATAAATGTGTTTGATTTCCTCCCGGTTGTAGTTCAGTATTGGGATGCCGACGAAGACTTTTCGGCAGTTTTAAAGTTTATGGTAGATGAGAACATACAGGATTTCATGCACTTCGAGACGGTTATGATTATGTTATGTCATGTTCGAACACGAATTATGGAATATGTGGAAGAAGAAAAGCAGGCGTGATTAAAAATTCGAAAGGGAATTTGTCATGATAAATACTACTCTTTGCTATATAGAAAAAGACGGAAAATACCTTATGTTGCTGCGCAACAAAAAGAAAAATGACTTGAACGAAGGTAAATGGGTAGGAGTAGGCGGAAAATTTGAGAACGGTGAAACGGCAGAGGAGTGCCTTGTTCGGGAAGTTTATGAAGAGACCGGGCTCACATTGAAGAAGTGGCACTACTATGGCATTGTGAACTTTATTTCAGATAAGTGGGAAGACGAGGCCATGTATCTGTATCTCGGAACCGAGTTTGAGGGTGAAGTGAATGTGGATTGCGCCGAAGGTGAACTTCGATGGGTCGATAAGGATGATATCTTAGACCTGCCGATGTGGGAGGGGGACCCCTATTTCCTGAAACGTATGCTTTCGGGGGACGAGCATATATCCATGACTCTAAAATATAATGGTGATACTTTGATAGAAGTGTTGGGCTGATTTTTGTAAGTCTTGTTAATAGACAAGTAAAATCAATTATTGTAAAATTAAAGTCCACGTTTTTATATATAGGGGATGTAAGATGAAAGTTAAAGTGAATTCTGCAGTTTGGGGCAGCATTTTTGCAGTTCCGACCTGTATAGCAGATGATCATATAAAGATGGCAGGAGGACAACAATTAAAGGTCCTCCTTTTTGTCTTACGACACCACAATGAAGATATAGATACAAAAGACATTGCGTCCGGTGTCGGATTGACGGAAAGCGATGTAAAGGATGCCCTTGGTTATTGGATTGAAACAGGAATAGTAAGTCTCGACGGGGAAACCCCTAAAAAGATAAAACTTGCACCGAAAGATGCGGAAAAAAAAGAAGAACTCCACGCTCTTCCCGATGTGGTTCCTACCTATGAACAGGTTGCATCAAGGCTCCTGGAGGACAAGAATCTTAAAGATCTTTTCTTTGAGGTTCAGTTAAAACTCGGAAGGACCATAGGATATGGAGATCAGGCTAAGCTTCTGATGATGCATGATTATTACGGCCTACCGGTTGAGGTCATACTTACTGTGGTGGAGTATTGTGTTTCAATAAATAAGGCTTCTATGTCATACATAGGAAAGGTCGCAAAAAACTGGGGAGAGAATGAGATAACTACACTCGAGGCCGCAGATGCCAAACTCCGTGAGCTCCGGGATGATGAGAGACTTTGGAAAAAGTTTGCATCGATGTTTACGGTCGAGCCTCCCAAGTATACGGATATCAGATTTTCTCTTCTGAAAAAATGGTATTCGGTAAATAAGCAGTCTTTGGAACTTATCTACTATGCTTACGAACTTACGATAGAACGTATAAATAAGGTTGATTTCAGATATATGGACAGGATTTTGGAATCATGGAAGGAAAAAGGGTTGAGGAAGCCCCAAGAGGTTATTCAGGCTGAATCCAAAAGAACTGACAACCTGAATAAGCCCTCTCCCTCAGGGAAGCGCAGTAAAAATACTTCGTATGATTCGGATAAAGTAAAAGAGAAGGCTCAGGCCCCGATAGAATATAAGAGGAGAAATACATAATGGCCGGTAATTTTGAGAGAGCAAAGAAGATAATAGACGATAGAAGAAATGCGGCAGAAAATGAGGCTGAACGCCGAAAGATCGAACTTGAGGCAGTGTCCCCGAGGCTTAAAGAGGTAAATCTTAAGATATCAAGGGCGGGGCTCGAGGTACTTAAAGCTTTAAGTCTGGGAAAGGACGCCCCGGCGTTTTTGGATAAGCTTGCCAAAGACAACTTGCGTTTTCAGGAAGAGAGGGTTGAGATTTTAAAGGAACTCGGCCTTTCCGATGATGCGCTGGATGTACATTATACGTGTCCTGTATGCGAGGATACAGGTGTGCATGATGGCCGCTATTGTGAGTGCTTAAAGGCCTTGGTAAAGCAGCTCCAATTTGAAAATCTCTGCAAGTGCGCACCTGCTGCAAATTCAACATTTGATAATTTCTCTCTGCGGTACTATAAGAATATTGTTGATACCGACAGCGGAATTTCGGCATACGAGAGAATGACTCAAATCTATAATTACTGTAAGAATTGGGCAGATGATTTTTCCAAGGACTCACCATCTATACTCATGTATGGAAACACGGGCCTCGGAAAGACTCATCTCTCGTTAGCCATAGCAAATGTTGTCGTGAATAAGGGATACAACGTGATTTACACATCAGCGGGTACATTGTTCTCAAACCTCGAAAAAGAAAAATTCGGTCGTTGGCGTGGGGAGGAGTCACCGGAGGATATGGTCATGAATGCAGACCTCCTCATACTTGATGACCTTGGTTCGGAATTTATAACCCAGTTTGTTGTATCGGAGGTCTATAACATAATAAATTCCAGAATTCTTATGGGACTTCCTACTATAATAAATACAAATCTTCTTTATGACGAAATCGGCGACAGGTATAATCCACGCGTATATTCTCGCATAATAGGGGATTACACCATGTTGGAATTCATAGGTGCGGATGTAAGACAGTTGAAGGCAGATTGAATCTTGGGAGATAATTATTAATGGACATAATCAAAAGTATTACAGAGCAGTTCAAGTTACAGACCTGGCAAGTGGAAAATACAGTGAAGCTTATTGACGAGGGCAATACAATCCCTTTTATAGCTCGTTATCGTAAGGAAGCTCACGGTACATTGGATGATCAAACTCTCCGTGAGATATCGGAGAGACTTACATATTTAAGGAATCTTGATAAACGGAGAGAAGAGATATCTTCTTCCATAATCGAGCAGGAAAAGATGACGCCGGAATTGGAAAAGGCGATTTCAGGTGCGGCCACATTGGCAGAACTTGAGGATATTTACAGACCGTATAAGCCTAAGAGGAAGACAAGAGCCTCTGTGGCAAAGGAGAAGGGTCTTGAACCGCTCGCCAAGGCTATACTTGAGCAAAAGTCCGATATCAATCCGAATGATTTGGCACCTGATTATATATCAGAGGAAAAAGGAGTAGTGACAGTCGAGGAGGCGCTTTCCGGGGCGTCCGATATCATCGCTGAGGATATTTCCGATAATGCGAATATAAGGCGTCGCTTGAGAAATTTATTCACTGTTCTGGGAATTATATCCTCAAAGGCTTCAAAGGATGAAGACAGTGTTTATGCCAACTACTATGATTTCAGTGAAAAGGTTGAAAAAATAGCAGGCCATAAAATTCTCGCTATAGACAGAGGAGAGAAAGAGGGATTTCTTAAGGTCTCTGTGTCCCTGGACAGGGCAAAGGCCTTGGGTGTTATAGAAAAGGAGATGCTTCGCGGGACAGGAGCATGCAGCGACTTTGTAAAAGCAGCGGGTGAAGATTCTTATGATAGGCTTATTTATCCTTCTGTTGAACGGGAGATAAGGTCTATGCTCACAGAAAGAGCCGCAAGTGCTGCTATAAAGGTGTTTGCTCAAAATCTCAGACCGCTTCTGATGGCACCTCCGGTGAAAAATAAGGTTGCCATAGGACTTGATCCTGGATACAGGACCGGCTGCAAGGTGGCTTGTGTAGACGGAACGGGACGCGTGCTCGATACAGGCGTTATCTATGTAACCCACGGTGAAAATAAGAAGGAAGAGGCAAAAAAGTTTATCTCCGGCTTGATAAAGAAGCATGGAGTTGAAATAATTTCCATAGGAAACGGTACCGCCTCTAAGGAGACGGAGATGTTTGCCGTAGAGCTTATAAAGGAGATACCGCAAAAGGTTTCATATATGGTGGTTTCAGAGGCAGGTGCATCTGTTTATTCGGCCTCAAAGCTGGCTTCTGAGGAATTTCCGCAATTTGACGTATCACTGAGAAGTGCCGTGTCCATAGCGCGTAGATTGCAGGATCCTTTGGCGGAGCTCGTAAAGATTGATCCTAAGGCCATAGGTGTAGGTCAATATCAGCACGACATGCCAAAAAAGGAGCTTGAAACCGCTCTGGACGGAGTGGTGGAGGATTGCGTTAACTCAGTTGGAGCGGATTTGAATACGGCTTCCCCATCGTTGCTTTCTCACATAGCCGGAATAAACGGTACTATAGCAAAAAATATAGTGGTCTACAGGGAGGAAAACGGCGCTTTTACAAGCAGATCCGCTTTGAAGAAGGTTCCGAAACTCGGGCCGAAAGCATTTGAACAATGTGCAGGCTTTCTCAGGGTTGCGGAGAGTAAAAATGTCCTGGACAATACAGGCGTACACCCGGAATCATATGAGGCTGCAAAGAATTTGTTACTGATCTGCGGATATAGCCTTGAAGACGTAAAGAAAGGTACGTTGTCCGAACTTCATTCAAGAATTGAAAAGTTAGGTTATGATGATTTGGCGCGCAGGCTGTCAATCGGTGAGCCTACATTGCACGATATAGAAAATGAATTGCTCAAACCGGGACGTGATCCGAGAGATGAGCTTCCGCCTCCACTTCTGAGGTCTGACGTCATGGATATAAAGGACCTTAAGCCGGGAATGGAACTTAAAGGAACGGTTCGCAATGTAATTGACTTTGGCGCGTTTGTAGATATCGGAGTACATCAGGACGGACTTGTGCATATATCACAAATTACCGATAGATATATAAAGCACCCGTCGGAAGTGCTCTCAGTCGGTGATATTGTTACCGTGAGGGTGCTTGAAGTTGACCTGAATAAGAAACGAATCAGCCTGACAATGAATGGTGTTGGTAAATAACCATCACAAAAGAGGAACTGTAATGAAACTTGAAGTTAAAAATATAAGGAAAAGCTTTGGTGAGAAGGAAGTTTTAAAAGGCGTTTCATTTGAGGTGCCCTCCGGGAAGGCTCTCGGTTTGCTCGGCAGAAACGGAGCGGGAAAAACTACTACTATCAGGATAATTATGCAGATTTTCAATCCTGATTCAGGTGAGGTTTTACTCGATGGAACTCCCATAAATATTCGCAATATAAACATTGGATATATGCCGGAGGAGAGGGGCCTTTATCCGAAAAAGAAGGTAATGGAACAACTGGTGTATTTTGCGAGTCTTAGGGGTCTTGATAAAAGAACAGCAGTAGAAAATGCAAAAAAACTGCTTGCTCGCCTTGAAATGAGCGAGTATAAGGATGTAAAACTCGAGACTCTGTCAAAGGGTAATCAGCAAAAGATACAGCTTGTCGCCACATTGATTTGCAATCCGGATATAGTTATTCTGGATGAGCCTTTTTCCGGTCTTGACCCGGTAAATGCAAAACTTTTGAAGGATGTTGTGCGAGAGTTGATAGAAGACGGTAAAATAGTAATTTTCTCCAGTCATCAGATGAACTATATAGAGGAATTTTGCAGTGATATTGTAATACTTAACGGCGGAAGTGTGGCCGTAAGCGGTAGCATAAAGGATATAAAGCACAGCTATAACAACAGAAAAATGCTTGTTTTCTCCTCAACCCCGAAGGCAGTTACCGACTTGTTGCAGTCTGCGGATTTTGTGGACGAAGTTGAAGTTGTCCCAGACGGTGTCCTGGTAACGCTGTGTGACGGCGTGGATAAAAATATTCTGATAAAGACTCTTGCAGATTCCGATACGCAATTTGACGGTGTTAAACTGTACGAGCCGTCACTTGCTGACATATTCGTTGATTATACGGAGGTGGGAGTATGAGGCAGTTCTTATCCGTATTCAAATTCGAGTTCCTGGGTCAGGTGAAAAATAAGATATCAATAGCAATTACTATCATTGTTGCTTTGGTCATAGCCGTCGTGCTTTCATATCCACGAATAGAAGCTGTTTTAAAAGAAAATAATATGGACATAGACCTGGGCGGAGAAGAGAGCATAACAAAAATCGGAGTTTACAATGCCTCGAAAGATACAGATACAGATACTCTTCTCACGGCATTAAAGGCGGCATTTACAAGTGATGAAAATTATGAGGTGTCGCTCTTGAAGGACGATACGGACCTGAAAGGTAAGGTCAAGTCCGGAAAGTACAACTCGATTATAGAAGTAGACAGTCCGACTTCATTCAAATACATCGTTGATACGGTGGGGCTCTACGATACTGAGCGGCAGGTCGCCTCGTCCGTTCTGCTGAACATATATAGATATGACACCTTGGCCGAAAGAGGACTTTCACAAGAGGAAATAACCGGATTTTTAACCTCTGACATAGATATTGAAACTATAGTTACAGGCAAGGATCAGGCAGAGAGCTTTGCATACACATATTCCGTAGTAATGGTACTGTACATGGTGCTAATCATCTATGTTCAATTTGTGGCAACCTCTGTGGCAGGTGAAAAAAGTTCACGTGCAATGGAAGTTCTCATAACATCAGCCAGACCTAAAAACCTCATATTCGGAAAGGTTTTGGGTACCGGTTGTGCGGGACTTTTACAGCTTGTAATAATACTCGCTTCAGCAGTTATATTTTATAATCTGAACAAAGATTACATAAACAGTGACATGGTGAAGTCTTTCTTCGGAGTGCCTGTATCTGTTGCAATGTACTCGGTTTTATTTTTCATTCTGGGTTACTTTATTTTTGCATTTATGTCAGGCGCTGCCGGTTCTCTTGCGACGAGAACAGAGGACTTGAATGTTCTCACGATGCCTATAAATATTATTTTTATGATTTCGTTTATGGTAGCTATATACGGCATGAATTCGTCAGCTGTAGATGATACGTTTTTCGTCGTATGCTCCTTCCTGCCGACATTCGCTCCCATAATAATGTTGGTTCGTGTTTCAATGGGTACTGTTGCCACTTGGGAGATTGTTCTGTCGATAGCAATTCAATTGGCAACTATTTTAGGTCTCGGTGTGCTTTGCTCCAAGATTTATCGGGCCGGCGTTTTGATGTATGGAAATACGCCTAAACTAAAAGACATAGTGAACATACTGAAAAGTCATGAATAAAAAAAGCCGGCAATAGAAGAAAGTCACAAAAAGGAAAAAATTTATAAATAAAATAAAAGCTCCAATCCGTGTGGATTGGAGCTTTTATAATATCGCTATCTATATATTTGTCGCTGTCTATATATTTCTTATTGCTATCTATATTTCCTATGTTATCTTATATTGCCTACTGTCCTTGGGAAGAGGATTACATCGCGTATGTTTTGTGTTCCGGTTACGTACATGAGTATACGTTCAAAACCAAGACCGAATCCGGAGTGTGGTACACTTCCGTAGCGACGCAAATCAATATAATCTGCATATGCCTCTTCCGGCATTTTGCGTTCTCTCATAGCATTAAGTAACTTTTCAAGGTCTGCCTCACGCTCTGAGCCGCCTATGATTTCACCTACGCCGGGTACGAGGAGATCCGTTGCGGCAACTGTTTTCCCGTCAGGATTTTGCTTCATGTAGAATGATTTAATATCTTTGGGATAGTTTGTCACAAATACCGGCTTGTTAAACACTTTCTCAGTTATATAACGCTCATGCTCGGTTTGCAGATCACAGCCCCATGAAACCGGATACTTGAACTCGACATCGGCCTTTTCCAGGATTTCAATTGCCTTTGTATAGTCGAGTATTTCGAAGTCTGAGTTTGCAACGTGCTGCAACTTATCTATGAGTCCCTTTTCAAAGAACTTGTCAAAGAATTCAAGTTCTTGCGGACATTTTCCGAGCACTTCATTAATGAGATGTTTTATCATGTCCTCAGCAAGTTCTATTATGTCGGGAAGTTCTGCGAAAGCTATTTCGGGCTCAACATGCCAAAATTCTGCAACGTGACGAGGTGTGTTTGAATTCTCTGCGCGGAAAGAAGGACCGAATGTATAAATCTTTCCGAGTGCCATTGCGGCAACTTCGCCCTCCAATTGTCCGGAAACCGAAAGCCCGGCACTTTGACCGAAAAAGTCATCGGCATAGTATTCTTCCTCATTTTCGTACTTGTCGGAATAGCCTATGGTGGTGACCTTAAACATCTCTCCGGCGCCCTCGCAGTCGCTGCCTGTTATAAGAGGGGTATTTACATAGACAAAACCGCGTTCCTGGAAATAATTATGTATAGCTGATGCGAGTACCGAACGTACTCTGAAAATAGCATTAAAAGTGTTGGTACGGAGTCTCAAATGGGGCATTGTGCGTAAGAATTCCAATGTATGACGTTTCTTTTGGAGCGGATAGTCAATCGGACAATCTCCCAAAAGGATAATCTCCTTAGCATTAATCTCTACTGTGTCCTGCTTTACAGCACCTCTCACAACTGTTCCTGTCACTTTCAGTGCCGAACCAAGCTTTGTATAATCGGAAAGCTTATCTGCCCCGGCGAATGATGCCTTGTCAATAACTATCTGGATATGCTTAAGAGAGGTTCCGTCATTAAGTTCGAGAAAAGCAACATTTTTCGAATCTCTGGAAGTTCTTACCCAGCCACAGACGACAACCTCTTTACCGACATATTCATCGGTAGTCATTATGTCTTTAATATCAATGTGTTTCATAGAATTTACTCCAATACCTCTTATTTATGCAGTATATCTTACCACAAAAAGTAATAAAATCAAATAACAACTAAAACTTATTTCTCATAGTTATAGTCGAATTTATCCGGATTCCAACCTGAGAGTACTGAGATCATATCTTTCGCTACTTCCTTTGCTCCCTCGAGATCGTGTTCCAGGTAATTTCCGCATTCTTTTCTCTTCGCCCCGGGAATTTCACCCTCAAACTTTTCTATGAATTCAAATGAATCCTTTACGAGTTTTAAAACACCGTTTTTATCGACATCGTCCGTGAGAAGCATGTAAAAACCTGTCCGGCAGCCCATCGGTCCTATGTATATAACCGAATTTTTATATTCACTGTTTCTGGCGTAGGTTGCGAATAGGTGTTCAAAAGTATGCAGAGCAGCATTCGGAACATAATCACCCATATTTGGACGTTTCATTCTTATATCGTAGGTAATTACATTGCCATCTATACGGGAGACGTATATACCCTTTTGAAGTTTATCGTGATCTATGCTGAAACTTGCTATTCTATCCATGGTTTACTCCTCCTTTTTAGTTCTCCTTTAACGATACTAGTATTTTAGTAGACTCCATTGACTTTTACAAGTGTTTGATGATATTCTCTTCTATAAAGAAAGGAAGGCGAAAATTATGTCGTTTTGTATTATAACAGACTCTGCTTCCGATGTGCCGCAGAGTGTCATAAAAGAGTATGGACTTTATGTTATGCCTACACCTGTCACCATCGATAATGAGGACCTTCGGGATGGAGTAACTATTCTACCGGAGGATTTTTATAGAATTCAACAAGAGGGTACACACGAGATTAAGACGTACCATATAAGCCAACTTATGTTTGAGGAACATTTTACCAAGTTTGCCGAGCGCGGGGATGAGGTTCTTTACATATGCTTCTCAACCGGTATTGCCGGAACTTATCAGGCGGCAAATCTTGCGAAGGCTGATGTTCTTGAAAGATATCCCGATTTTAAAATCACGATAATCGATTCAAAGTGTGCTTCAATAGGATACGGCCTTGTGGTAGAGAGACTTCTCAAAATGCAGAAGAACGGAGCTCCGAAAGAGATGCTTATGGAGGCTGCGGAGTTTTTCTGTTCCCATATGGTGCACGCAGTTGCAGTACAAACGCTTGATTATCTCTATGCAGGTGGCCGCGTAAGTAAGGTTTCTTTTGTCGTAGGAGGTATGCTTGACATAAAGCCTATCATTATGGTTGATGAAAACGGTGCATTGAAGGCCACTGAAAAGGTTCGCGGCTGGAAAAAGGCACAAAACAGAATTCTCGAAATAGTTGAAGAGAGAGCCGACAACATAAAGAATCAGGTTGTCGGGGTTGTTTATGGTGCCGATCGTTCCAGTGCAGACTATATAAAGGACGAACTTAAGGCCATGAAGGTAAAAGGCATTATAGAGAGTCAAATTGGCTGTGCTATAGGTGCACATACGGGTCCGGGGATAGTTGCAGTTGTCTTCCTTGACAAGACGAACCCCGAGTACGATGCCTACCTTAAATAAGATGCAAATAAGGTGCAGTATTCGTTTCGACAAAATAATTAACAAATAATGAACAAAAAGGGCTCCGTATTATTGATTTCGGAGTCTTTTTTTGTTAATATGATATTGGACGCATATTATTTTGTTTTATATACAGAAAGGACCCGCTCTATGAAAGATAAGTTCGCTGCTTTTCTCAACACATTAAAAGAAAAGTTTGGACCTCTTACTTTAAAAAAGATTATACCGGTAGTTTTGATACTGGTTATTGTTATAGTATTGATAGTAGTTTTTGCTTCATGTAATAAAGATTCCGGAGGAAAGCCTCTTTCAGAAAAGGAGGCTGCAACCTTAGTGTTGGATGACGGAGATGAAGCCTGGATTGCAGAGTATCTCGCAGGAGATACCGGTTTGTCAAAGAACGATCATGTGGAAGGCGTAACAAATGAGACCGCATTGTCCGCTGAGGGAAATGTTATCGATTGGGAGCCTGTAAAAGACGCTATAGCATACAAAGTATATCGTGCTGAAAGTGAAGACGGTAAGTATGAGTGTATAGCCACGACCACAGAAACATCCTATACAGATAAAGACACGGATGGAAAGAAGTACGTATATAAGACAACTGCAGTAAAGAAAACAGCTACTACAGCGAAAGCGACCGAAGGCTCTAAAGGCGGCGACGGTACAACTCCCGCAACCGGTTCGGGTTCGGGTGGCAAAACTACAACTGCTCCATCGGGTACGGGAGGCAAACCGTCAGGCGGAACCACATCCCCGACAGGTGGCTCATCCCATACATCACCCAATGACGGAACGACAAAACCGGTGACAACTACACAGGCTCCGACAACTACCACGACTAAGCCTATAGCTTCTGCTCCCGGCTACACACCGTCAAACTCTCAGGCCAAGACAGCCAGAGCGGCCTTTGAGGCAAATGCCAGAACAGCTGAGAGTACACAGGCGTTGGCTCAGAAGTGTGCCGATAGTCTGGGCAGCAAGTACGGAAGTGTTAAGGCTGTATCAAACGGCGGAATTATAGCTCTTAAGAGTAAATCTATCGACGGATTTTCTGAATGCTATCAGTTCACAAAAAAACCTGCCCTTGCTTTGTGGCCGGCAACGTCGGTAAAATGTATCGGTTATGTGTTCAAGGTAAATGACGGTACGGATCCGGCTGAATTTGCCGCAAGACTTCAAAGCGGTGCTATCTCGTCGTATTATTCAAATGCTGTAACGAGAGTATTCTCCGTAAAGGAAAAGACTACGGATTACTATGATCAATACGTATTCTTCATGGTAACTGAATAAGTTTACGGAGGGGTTTTATGTCAAAATATGATTATCAGTTTGAAACAAAGCCGTATGATATCAATGCTGTGCTTGCGGAAGGCGAGACAATTATTTGGGAGGGTAAACCCAAAAAATCAGCCTACATAATAAACAGGTCTATAAAGATGCTTCCTGTAGCTCTGATATGGATTTTATTTGACGGCGCTTTCATAGCCGGGCTTGTCGGAAGCGGAGCCATAAAGGAAATGTGGTATTTCATCATTCCGTTTTTTGCACTTCATCTCATGCCTGTCTGGATCTGGCTCGGAAATGTTATTACCTCGGGTCAGCATTGGAAAAACACGGCATATGCTGTTACCGACAGAAGGATAATAATGCATTCCGGCTTTGTAAATATGGAATACGAGTCTCTGTCTTACAAAGACATAGTAAATGTGAAGTTGAGAATCGGGGTTATTGATAAAATGCTCGGCGTCGGGGACTTGTACTTTGACTCCGGTGAGGATGGAGGTTATTGTTTCCTCGATATAGAAAATGCCAAAGAACTCTATCCGAAGATTCAAAAAGTCGTTATGGATATTCAAACGGATATAGCTTATCCGAACGATCTCAGACCGGATGAGAATCACGGATACAATACCAAGTATGTAGGTATGTAATGGTATGGAATAGGCATGTAATAAATTAAATCATGAAAAAAGCATCGGGTAGAAATACTCGATGCTTTATTTTTTCGCGCCGCCAGGTTAGCCTGACGGCTAAAAGTGTAGTGTTTGGAGTTCGGAAGGCAGAAGTTCACAAAGGTAATTTGTAACCTCCTCGGCACTCATGTTGTGAACCCCACGTAACCATTCTTCGTACATGTGTGCAACACCTCTGCAGAAAAAGCGGTATTGGAATATCTGTTTGTCTGTAAGTTTTTGTTCATTGCAGGCTTTCAGGACTATATTTTCAAGCGTTTTAAAGGAGTAATTGTAAATAAAGTTTTGAAAAGAATTTACACCGGAAGACTCAAATAATCGAATCATAGGTCGCAAAGCATCTGTACCGGCAGTAGTCATTGCATAAAAAAGCTCTTGAAAAGTTTGTGTTTGGTTCTCTTTCATGCATTTATCCAGGATGCTTTGATAATTGTAATTCATAATATCATACTTATCACGAAAATACCTGTAAAAAGTAGCCCTGCTGACGCCCGCTTCATCGGCAATCATCTGAATTGTTATATCTTCAAAGTGTTTTTTTGTTATCAGGTGTTTGAATGATTCAACTATGTCCTTTTGTGTACGCGATACCATAAAAACTTCCCCTCCTTGTATATATGATACATTTGTAGAATATTGTAACATAATAAGACAAAAAAGTCACTTTGTTTCTATACTAATATTATAGTGATGAAATATGATTAAAATTGGATGTAGATAAATAGTAGATATCTAAGTAGTAGATATCTAAATGACTACAAATATTAAAAGTGGATTATAAAAATTGGATTATAAAAAAATTGAATTGGAGGAGTATCAATGTCAGCAACACATCACAAGTTCACTGAAGGTGAAAACAAGTGCATGGAGCCTTATAGGCAGGCGACTAAGGGACAAAAGCCCAGAAAGAATTTGATTAAGCTTGTTCGTCATATCAACATGTTTAATCCTATGCCCAGTGAAAATTCATGGGAGTATATTTTCTTTAATCGTATGCTATCGGATGAGATGGTGGATTTCCTGCTTAAGATGAAGCTCAGAAAGCCGTACTATCTTCCCGATCTTGCAGAGATTGAAGGAATGAGCGCAGAGGATACCGCAAGACTTGTCGATGAAATGCATCATATCGGCATAATTGAGTACACTTCTGATGACAACGGCGTGGATATGGTTCAGTTGCCTGTTTTTGCACCCGGTTCAATGGAATCAACTGTTATGACAAAAGAGATGACTGATGCCTATCCGGAGACAGCACCGGGATTTTTGAATTATGTACTTGATCTTCAGAAGTTGATTACAGGCGTTGCTCCAATGGGCTCTGCCCTTATGAGGACTATCCCTGTAGAGGCTGCTATAAAGAATGAGCCACACAAAGCAAGTTTTGAGGAAATTTCTTATTGGCTTGATAAGGCCGGAGACAGCATCGGTGTGGCCCCTTGCGAATGCCGTAAACTTCGCCGCATGGTAGGTGAGGGTACTGCAGATCTTGAAAGAGACTGCTGTGTCAATCTCGGTAAGTATGCAGAAAGTTGCATTCGCGCCGGAAAGGCCAGAAGGATTACTCGCGAAGAGGCTGAGCAGATTATTCTGGATGCCGAGGCTCATGGTTCTGTTCATCAGCTTTCAAATATTGACGGTCCTGATTTCAGCTTGTTTATATGTAACTGCAAGTGGGATACCTGTATGGCCCTCAAGACATCATGGTATACATCATCGCCGAACCTTTCAAAGTCCAACTATGTTGCAAAGGTTACAAAGGCAAACTGTGTTGCTTGCGGAGGATGCGTAGATATCTGTCCGCAAAACGCTGTTAAGCTTGGCAGGAAGCTTTGCGAAGAGACACCTATTGAGATAAAAGCAAAGGATGTTCCGGACAATCATATTTTCCTTCCGCCGCGTGAGTGGTTGAGAGAAGATTTTCTTACAAACAGGGATAATGTAGTGCCTGAAACAGGTACAGCCCCATGTAAGACAAATTGCCCTGCTCATATAGCTGTACAAGGTTACATAAAGAAGGCTTATGAGGGTAAGTATGATGAAGCACTTGAAATCATAAAGAAAGAAAATCCGTTCCCTGCCGTTTGCGGCGCGATTTGCGCACGCTTCTGCGAGCAGGCTTGTACACGTGGTGATATAGATGAGCCGATTGCAATAGACGAAATTAAAAAGTTTGTTGCGGATCGTGAAATTCATGCAGAAAACCGCTTTATTCCTAAAAAAGTATATGAAGAAGGCAAGAAGATTGCAGTTATCGGTTCAGGCCCTGCAGGTCTTTCCTGCGCATATTATCTCGCAGTTTTAGGACATGACGTAACTGTATTTGAGAAAGAGGCTCAGCCGGGTGGTATGATGACATTCGGTATCCCTTCTTTCAGGCTTGAAAAGGACGTTGTAAATGCTGAGATTGAGGTTGTAAAGGCTCTAGGCGTAGATATCAAGTGCGGTGTCGAAGTGGGTAAGGATATAACACTTGACGAACTTCGTGCTCAAGGTTTCAAAGGCTTCTACATTGCAATCGGAGCACAGGGTGGCCGTAAACTCGGTGTTGCCGGCGAGGATGCCGAAGGAGTAGTTTCCGGTATTGACTTCCTGAAGGCTGTTTGTTTGAATAAAGGAAAAGAACTCGACGGTAAAGTAGTTGTTGTAGGCGGAGGCAATGTAGCTGTTGATGTTGCACGCACTGCTGCACGTTTCGGTGGCAAGGAAGTAGCAATGTACTGCCTTGAACAGAGAAATGATATGCCGGCTTCAGAAGAAGAAGTACTTGAAGCAGAAGAAGAGAAGATCACTGTAAACGGCGGCTTTGGACCAAAGGAAATCCTCACAAAAGACGGTAAGGTTTGCGGTGTAGTATTCAAGAAATGCACAAGTGTTAAGGACGCAAACGGTAAGTTTAATCCTCAGTATGACGAAAACGACACAATCACAGTAGAGTGCGACTATGTACTTGCTGCAATCGGCCAGTCAATAATTTGGGGAGACCTCCTTAAGGGTGAAAAGGTAGAGCTTAACGGAAATGCAACCGCCAAAGCAGATTCCTGGACTTATCAAACAGCACAAGAGGACGTGTTTGTCGGTGGCGATGTATATACGGGACCGAGATTTGCTATTGATGCCATTGCGGCCGGTAAAGAGGGCGCAGATTCACTCCACAGATTTGTCTGGGAAGGCCACTCCTTAACTCTCGGCCGAGTTCATCGTGATAATTTCCATAGTCTTGATAAGGACAATATGGTTATTCCTTCATATGATCATGCCGGACGCCAAAAGCCGGCAAAGAATAAAGCTCTCTCAATGAGCTTCTCAGATGACAGAAAGATTCTCACTGAAGAACAGGTG
>CAZIHW010000047.1:0-3766 GCA_964539045.1 uncultured Eubacteriales bacterium
AAGACTGCTGCTCCATACATCCTTAAAGCTCTCTCCTCTCTCCTCTTTAAGCGTTGTGCATACCATATCCAAAAATCTGTTTATGTACCTGTATTTCCCGATATCAATACTACACATGATTTCAGCTATCGGTCCGGCAGAGAACTCTATTTTCCGCCTTATCTCAAGAAGCAATTGCCTCATTTCCGAAAGCGAACGAAGATTCAGATATTGCTTTTCCCGCCTGCTCAATCCTATGCAGACCGAGGTCGCGAGAATTATCAATATAACAGCCGTTTTCATCTCTTATATAAACCTCACTTATTTTTCCGGGATAATCTCTTTTTAAAAAGACAAGATACTTTATGTAGGCGGCCTGTTTGAGCTTTTCAAACTGTGGCTTTGAAGAAAGTTCTTCAAAATCCTCGGCATGCATGCTGAAAATAAATTTCACTCCGGAATTCATACATTGCCCCACCGTTTCTATCTCCTTGTTCCCTATCTCATCAAAAATAATAATTTCCGGAGACATAGTTCTTACGCTCATCTCTATAGCCTCCTGCTTGTTGTAATTAAGATAGACATCCGTGTTAATACCCACATCAAATTCACCCGATATTTCGCTTCTTTCATCTATCAAAGATATCTTATAATCCTCCGAGAGGGAGCGGCAAACATCCCTTAACAACGTTGTTTTACCGCTGCACGGCGGGCCCACTATAAGGGTGTTGTCAAGTCCGCGTCTGAAGTACAAGGATATAATTTTTGAAGCTACTCCTATATGCTCGGATGCAATTCTCACCGAAAGGGAGCTTATATTGCGTACCGACTTCATCTCAGGCGATACACTGACGAATCTGCCGCACACCCCGACCCGGTTTCCTCCCGGCAATGTAAGATAACCTGAATTTATATTGTCCATGTAAGAATAAACAGAATCCTTACACATATTCATAAAAGTACGTGTCATCATATCTTCACTCATAACTATACTGTCCGGTGAGTAAAGTCTTCCTGCCCGTCCGTAATTTCCCAGAAAAAAGCGGCCGGTTTCACATACTATAACCACCGGTTTGCCGGTTCTGAGCAAAATCTCCCTTATACCTCCTCTCATGTCGCTCTTCAACATGTATATACTTCTTTTAACTTCACCCGGCAGCAACTCAGCCGCATACCTTAATGCATTATTTTCCTTCATTTTCATCACCGATAAATCTTATGTATCCTTGTCCTGAAATAGAACTTCAATTTATCGATTCTCATATTGAAACGGATTAAATGATTTGATATACTTTATTGTATTAATAATTAGAAAATTGTTTTTATAATTAAATGACTGTATTAATAAATAAAAGGTGTTATTTCAAATGAATTTAAATAGATTAAAAGACAATAAATTTTATAGGCTTTGTGAGGAAAACAGGTACGTTCTCCTCTCATTTTTTACTGCTATAGGCGTGTGTCTGCTCATAGCTTTCTGCTATGATATGGTTCCTTTCGGGGATATAACGATACTTCGAATGGACCTTTATCACCAATACGGCCCCCTATTTGCGGAACTTCATGACAGACTGTCTCAAGGCGCAAGTCTTCTTTATTCCTGGCAGTCCGGAGGCGGCGGAAGTTTCCTCGGCAACTTCTTCAACTATCTGTCCAGCCCGCTCTCAATTATCACTCTGATTTTTAAGCACATTAACGTAACTGATGCTATTGCAGTTCTGATCATGCTGAAGGCTGCCTTATCTGCAGGCACTTTCACCTATTATCTCAAAGCGTCAGAGGAGTTTAAAAAGCACAGTGCCATAACTGCGGGCTTTGGATTGCTCTATGCTTTTTCAGGTTACTTTGTCGCATATTATTGGAATGTAATGTGGCTCGGAGGAATGGCTCTCCTGCCTATCATCATTCTGGGTATAGAAAAAATAGTAAACGGAAAAAGCGCCCTGACTTATGTCATCGCCCTGGCGCTCTCTATGATATCGTCTTATTACATGGCATACATGCTTTGTATTTTTTCCGTTCTGTATGCGATTTGCTACTACTTCGGAAAGAACAGGTTCGGCAAGAAGTTCTTTATATCGGCGGCAAGATTTATCGCATACTCAATAATCGCTGCAGGTATATCCGCATTTGCTCTTATACCGACTTATTATGCGCTCAAGACATGTTCCGCCACTTCGGGTTCTTTCCCCACTGAAATTTCAACCTACTTCAATATATTTGATTTCCTTGCAAATCACCTGGCATCCCTGGAGCCGACTATAAGGAGCAGCGGAGACGATGTTCTGCCAAACATATATTGCGGTGTCGGAACTGTTATGCTCGCTATACTCTATCTGTATATAAAAACAATACCGCTCAGAGAAAAAATCTCAAAAGCAGTACTTCTCGTATTCCTGTTTATTTCGTTCAATATAAATTATCTCAACTATATATGGCACGGCTTCCATTTCCCCAATGACCTTCCTTATCGTTTCTCATTCATATACTCATTTATACTTCTTATTGTTGCATTCAAAACTATACTCCGGATAAGGGAACTTACGGGACGCGATCTTTTGAATGTCGGCTTTGGAATGTGCGTATTTATAGTATTGATTGAAGAATTAGGTTCTAAAAACGTAAAACAGGAAACGATAATCATAAGCCTTGTTTTTGTTGTTATCTATACGACTGTACTCTCGCTCCTGAACAATAAAAAGTTCCAGGCGGCTTCCGTAGCATCGCTTCTGTTTTGCTGTATGTTTGCCGAGGTGGCGATTGCCGATACCAATAACTTTGACATAGACCAGCCGAAAGATTCATACACTGCGGATTACAACTCTTTCAGGGAGATAAAGAAGCAACTTGATGAGCGCGAAGACGATTCATTCTACCGTATGGAGCTTACGGATCTTCGCACACGCATGGACCCCTGCTGGTACGGATACAACGGTATGTCTACATTCTCATCTATGGCATACGAGAACGTTGCAAATCTGCAATATAACTTAGGTATGTTCGGAAACTATATAAACAGTTATACCTACAATTTACAGACTCCCGTTTATAACGCCATGTTCTCCCTGAAGTATATAGTAAACAACTCAGAAAACATCGACCTTAACGAGAAATTCTATAGTAAGGTCTGCCAGAACGAGACGTTTACAGCTTATGAAAATAAGTATTGCCTGCCTTTGGCTTATTGCGTTCCGAATAAGGTAGTAACCTGGGAGACAGACCTCAACAATCCTTTTGAAATCCAGGCTGATTACTTTGCATACGCCACAGGACTCAGCGGTGTTTTTGACAATGTACCTATAACTGAGGTGACATATGACAATATCACGGACTTCGGCGAAGAGATAAACACAGGCAGCTTCTTATTCTATAAGGAAACACCCGGTGAGACCGCTTCATTTACGCTCACGGCTGTACCTGAAAAGACTCAAAACCTGTACATCTACGTCAAGTCTGACAATGTAGAATCAATAACAGTACGTGATCTGGAAGGTAACTTCAACAAGTATCAGGATACCGAAGAGGAGTATATCTTCGACCTCGGTGAACACAAGGCCGGAGAAGCTCTCTATATAGATATACCGATCTCCGAGGGAGACTCAGGTTATGTAGATGCCTTCATCGTAGGACTCAATGAGGATGTTATGAATGCCGGATTCAAAAAGCTCAATGCATCGGGTATGAAAATCACCGAATTTGAAGACACAAAAATAAGCGGTACGGTTACTGCCGAAAACAAATGCATTCTCTATACCTCTATCAACTACGATAACAGTTGGAAGGTTTA
>CAZIHW010000048.1:0-6445 GCA_964539045.1 uncultured Eubacteriales bacterium
GAAGACAAATTCAAAGCAACCATAGCCTTGCATGGCGGACGGCTTTTCATTGATTTCCATCTCAATATTTCCGCCCGGATTCGTGTATTTTACTGAATTTCCCAATATATTCATGAAAATCTGCTGCATTCTCATGGAGTCGCCGATTACAAGCTCATGCTCCACATTTGTAATATGCACATGAAGATTATGCTTCCTTTCCTGTACGGAAGGCCTGATCATAGTTACCAGATTTTCAATCAGATCGGATAAATTAACTTCCTCCTCAGTCAAATCTATTTTTCCTGATTCAATCTTGCTCATATCAAGAACTTCATTGATAAGTGACAGAAGATGTCTGCTGGAGACAGTAATCTTTCTCAGGCAATCTTCAACGCGCTCCTTATCATCCAGGTATCTTCCCGCAATTGCCGTCATTCCGATAATCGCATTCATCGGAGTTCTGATATCATGGCTCATCCTTGACATGAAATCGCTCTTGGCTGCATTTGCGTAATTGGCGGCCTCACAAGCCTCTCTTAATGCCTGCTGTTCCTGCTCTTCTCTCAGCTTAGTTTCAGTTATATCCTGCGCAACATATAATGCGCGTTTCGGTCTGCCGTCGCTTGTTGTCTCAGCCAATACTATACTGGCTCGAATCCATGCTTTGCGATTATTCTCATCCGGCACCATACGGTATTCAAAAGCAACCACCGGCTGTTCTAAACTCAGGGTATTCAGCAATCTCCGGCTACTGACATATTCCAAATATTCCTCCCTGTCATCGGTAGAAATAAAGTTTTCGGCATACAGACGAATCGCCTGGGTATAATTCTTTTCATCTCCCAAGGTTTTGGTGACCGCCGCTTTCTTCTGTCTTACGGTTCTGATTATATCATTTTCAAGGTCAATATAATATGTTGCAAAGAACATGCCGCTTAAGCTGTTTATAATAGACGCTCTTTCTTTCGCCTCTCTGTATGCGTGTTCTTCAGCCAGTTTTTCAGCCGTAACGTCACGGCCGAGTATGTTAACAACAGTTTTGTCCCCTTGACGAATATAAAGCACGTGCTCCTCAGTCCAGAGCAAAGATTCGCCCTTGTGCCTATACTGGAATACTTCTTCGCGGTAATCCTCCATCGTTTCGGCATTTTTTCTGAGATTTTCGAGGAATAACGCTTTTTTAAATTCTTCTTTATCCTCTTCTACAACCGTTTTCTCGAAGGCTTGTTTTACATAATAATCATAATCGCCTTCCTCACGTCTGCCCAAAACACCTTCTCTTAAGTAGACCCTCTCACACATTCCGGTTTCCAAATCTACGGTATTTAATATGCTATACCTCGATTTGATAATCGTTGCCATTCTCTGGTCATTCTGCATCCGATCCATGTCGCTTTTCGTCTGTTCATCCACATCCTGGAAAGTCAGAATCGCATAACCGCCATGTTTTTTATTCTCCTTAAAGTAGGCTGATATGGAAACATATCTCCACTTACCATACAAAAACAACCGACACAGAATTTTCTTTTTCTCTTCGCCGCTCTCCCAGGCTGTTCTCATAGACTTCAGGGAAAGCTGATCGTATACATACTCCTGATCCTCAGATGCTATGTACCCTGCGCCAATGCCTTTAAAAGTATTATCCCATAAAGATTTTTTGGTGTTCACGTTCTTTCTTATCTTTTCCGTAGCCCGCACTATATTTACACTGCCGCTTTGCAGATCTACGACATAAATGGCGAAATTTGCCTCACCCAACGTGTTAATAATCTCCTGGTTGCGGATATTAACCTCTTCTCTCGCAAGTCCCTCATTGAACGTATCATGGATATCCTTAACACAAATCATAACCTTCTGGTTATCATCCGTATAATCAAAATCGGGAACAATTTCCAGGTGGTGCCATCTATATACATCACCGGATTTGCGGCGATAAATACAACTCAGCTTTTTTGCACCTTTTTTCAATTCCGATTTTACATTATCAAAATGGACAAAACTCTCATAGCGCTCTATATCGTCCCCATAAACATAACCGCTTTTCGCCATACCCAAAAACCAATCGGTAAGGGACGTCATATATTCACGCAATTCCTGAACTTCTTCTTCATCTACTTTTACAATGGAGAAACTGTCCGTGCTTAAATTTCCGCGCAGAATCTTATGGTATATGTGATTTGCAACTTCCGCATGAGGCGTAACCGCAATCATAAATGCCGGAATCGTATCCTCCCACATAATACGGGTGGCCGCAATCTCCACTTCCTTACCGAAAGGATCGTCATAATTAATGGAACGAGCTTCTTTTTTATCACCTATATGTAACAGCGGACAGTTGTCACATGTGCCTTTCCATATTTCATGGCAGACCATTCCTAATTCAATATTAGGCGCAACGTCCTTAACCCGCTTGTTGTAGTATAAAATTTTATGATTATCTTCCCGTATAACATAAACCGCTGTCATCTGAAGAGAATCCAGTAACAGTTCATATTCCTTCGCTTCCATTTTTATTACCCCGTATTTATAATTTTTAAGATATCCCAATATATTATTTTACATCAAATACTTAACAAATGAAACGACAAATTTCGATTTCTTATAATATAATTCTAATTACCTTTAAAAGCTGTACAAAAAATTCAATTTCATGGACTTCCCTATATACTTCATTAGGCTCGTTGTGTCATCAACACCACCGTCTCCACATGTGCCGTGCGCGGGAACATATCAAACGGAGATACACGTTCTATATTCCACCCGAGTTTGTTAAACGAAGCGCAGTCTCTGGCCAGTGTCGCAGGATCGCAAGATATATAAACGATGCGCCTCGGGGCCATATTATCTATAGTGTGTATAAGCTTTTCATCGAGTCCTTTTCTAGGCGGATCAACAATAATTACATCGGGACTTATTTTGAAGTTTTCTACTATAACAGCCGCATCGCCACAGTAAAATTCGGCATTCGTTATACCGTTTTCCTTTGCATTAAGCTTTGCATCCTCAACCGCCTGCGGGACTATCTCGACCCCAATCAATTTTCCGGCCGAGCGTGCCATGGTAAGGCCTATCGTACCCGTACCGCAATACAAATCAAGCACAACTTCTTTACCCGTAAGACCCGCAAACTCCATCGCCTTGAAATAAAGATTTTCACACTGTACACTGTTGACCTGATAGAATGATAAGGGGGATATTCTGAATTTGCATCCGAGCAAATTGTCATGTATATACCCGTCCCCGAAAACCACTTTGCACTCGGGACCTAAGATGACATTTGTCTTTGCCCTGTTTTTATTTATGACAAGGGTCTTAAATCCCGGGATGCCGGCTTTGAGTTCATCGAGCAATGCATTGCAGAAAGGTATATTGTCACCGTTTATGACAACACACACCATAACTTCGCCTGTGAAATAAGCTCTTCTTATGTAAAGATGTCTGAGCAGCCCCGTTTCCTTTAACTCATCATATACAGAAACATTATTCTCTTCCATCCAGTTTTCGAATATGTCGAGAATATCTTTGAAGACCGGACTTTGAAGTTTGCATTCTTTGAACGGAACGATGCGATGACTGTTAAACGCATAGAATCCGATGAGCGGGGAGTTGTCTCTCGTATCACGTCCTACAGGATATTGAGCCTTATTTCGGTATGAATCCGTTATAGGCGACGCTTCTATCTCATCAATATCAACATTTAAATGCCCGATTCGTTTGAAAGCGTCTTCGACCCTCTGTTGTTTTATCTTAAGTTCCGCTGCGTAATTTATATGCCTGAAGCAACATCCGCCGCACCTGCCTGCAACCTCACAATCAGGTTCGATTCTATCCTTTGACGGTCTGATGAGTTTGTTTATTTTTCCTATAGCATAGTTTTTCTTGGCCTTTATTATATGAGCCTCTATCTCATCACCGACAGCTGTATTTTGAACAAACACAGCCAAACCGTCGTGATGTGCAACACCTGCACCCTCGGCGGTCATTCCGTCTATCTTAAGCGTTATATTCTGGTTCTTGCTCAGCATATAATTTCTCCGTATTCAGTATGATTCATATTTTACCATTTATTTGTATGATTGCAAAGACCCGATCTTTTGATATAATAGTTTATCAGTAACAAAAAAGGCAGGTGTTATTATGTGGTTTGTCTTTGCGCTCATGTCTGCCATATTTGCCGCTTTAACTTCAATCTTAGCAAAGGTGGGCATAGAAGGTGTCAATTCAACTCTCGCAACTGCGATACGAACAGTCGTAGTTGTGTTGATGTCATGGTTTATGGTTTTCATAACCAACACTCAAAGCGGTTTGCCTGACATAGGAAAGAGAAGTTGGATTTTCCTCATTTTATCCGGACTCGCCACGGGGGCATCCTGGCTTTGCTACTACAAAGCTTTGCAGTTGGGTGATGTGTCAAAGGTCGTACCGATAGATAAACTCAGCATAGTTATGACCCTTTTCTTAGCCTTTGTATTCCTGAAAGAGGAATTTACGGCGAAATCACTTATAGGGTGCGTGCTCATCACTGCCGGAACGTTTATAATGGTTTTATAATTTTCAGAAAGGTGTAACCATTTATGATATATAAGAATGTCTTAGACTGCATCGGACACACGCCGATAATAGAATTACAAAGGATGGTACCGGAGGACTCTGCCAGAGTACTCGTGAAGTTTGAAGGATTAAATGTCGGCGGTTCAATAAAAACAAGGACCGCATATAATATGATTTGCGAAGCAGAGGAACAGGGTATTTTAACCCCCGCCTCTGTAATAGTAGAGCCTACAAGCGGAAATCAGGGTATAGGCCTGGCACTTGTGGGAGCCGTAAAAGGATATAGAACTATAATTATCATGCCTGACTCCGTAAGCCGGGAGAGAAAAATGTTAGTAGAGCATTACGGGGCCGAAGTTATTTTGGTTCACGATGAAGGCAATATCGGTGATTGTATAGACGAATGTGTCAGGATGGCCCTGGAAATGATGGGTGGAGATCCAAATGTATTTGTCCCTCAACAGTTTGAAAATGAGGCAAACCCGAATGCGCATCGCCACCACACAGGACTCGAGATTTTAGAGCAAGTAGCCGGACCGATACACGGCTTCTGCTCAGGTATAGGCACAGGTGGAACAATAACAGGCATCGGCGAAACTCTTAAAGCTCAGAATCCGAACATAAAGATTTGGGCAGTTGAACCAGAGAACGCCGCCATACTAGCGGGAGGAACAGTTTCAAGCCACATACAGATGGGCATAGGGGACGGAGTAATACCTGCCGTTCTCAACAGAGATATTTATGAAAGCATCTGCATAATTCCCGACGAAGAGGCATTGAGGACGGCCAAAGATCTCGCAAAATACGAAGGTCTTATGTGCGGTATAACAAGCGGCACCAATGTCGCCGCAGCTATAAGATTGGCAAAAGAACTGGGCGCGGGAAAAACTGTTGTAACCATACTTCCGGACACGGCGGAAAGATATTTCTCCACACCTCTGTTCGAATAAAATACTAAAGGCACTTCGTATGAAGTGCCTCTTTTTTAACATATTTCCTTACTGTCAAGTATTATTGTAAACGGTCCGTCGTTAACAAGTTCAACCTTCATGTCAGCTCCAAAAGATCCGCATTGAACATCCGACAAAACTTTTTTAAATTCGGAAATTATATACTCATACATCGCATTTGCAAAATCAGGGGGGCCGGCTTCGATGAAGGATGGTCTGTTCCCTTTTTTGCAATTCGCAAGCAATGTAAATTGTGAAACAAGCAATACATTGCCTCCCACATCGGAGAGCGACAAATTTGTTTTGCCCTCGCTGTCCTCAAAAATTCTAAGCCCGAGCACTTTCTTTATCAACTTGTCGGCTATTTCCTTTGTATCATCGGCGGCAACGCCTATAAGTACCAAAAAGCCTTTTCCAATCTCGCCGATAACTTCCCCGTCTACTTTAACATTCGAATTTAAAACCCTTTGTATAACAAATTTCATCATTCTGCCCCTATACTTTTCGTAAAATATATAATATTATAGAAAATGTAGATCAAATTGTAAACATTTGCATGTACAAACATAGGCTAAAAAATATTTTGGAGGTTTTTTGATGGCTAACAAATCTTATCCTTATGTGTTTATCCATGGTATGCTCGGATTCGGAGAGGACGAGGGCGTTTACAAAGTAGCTCCGTATTGGGGTATGTTTTCCGGCAGCATCGTGGATATGCTCAGAAAAGAAGGCAAACAAGCTTACGCACCTACCATAAGTTCTCTGGGATCAGCCTGGGACAGAGCTTGCGAAATTTACGCCCAGATAGTGGGCGGAACCGTAGACTATGGTAAAGCCCATTCGGAGAGGTTCGGTCACAAGCGTTACGGCCGTACATATGAAACCGCACTCATACCGGATTGGGGTCAACTTGACGAGGCCGGAAGATTAAATAAGCTTCACATCCTGGGACATTCATTCGG
>CAZIHW010000049.1:0-8817 GCA_964539045.1 uncultured Eubacteriales bacterium
TAGAAGGACAACCTCAGATATATAACAGCTTCCCGGTTTCATTACTATGGATTTTAATCGGCAAAATCGTCGCTGAAAATGAGAATCTGCAATCGCCAAATAGATCGAGCATTGTGCAGCATATTGTCCGGCATAAGTACCTCATTGGAATGATATGCATTGCCTTATACGTAGCAGAGTATTATTTCTGTATGAAGAATATGTGGGCGAATAATACAGATTCATTAATCTCTTTGGTTCCGTTGTGTACTTTTATATTCGTAGCAGTCAAAAATATGAGGGTTTCATTGATACATTCATATGAATGTAGAGTTCTCAGTACAATTATTTATTGTTCACATGGAACGATTGCCGGTGTAGAAAGGCCTGTCTTGCGAAGATTATTGGGATTTACATATGATAGCTCGTGGCAATGTATGATATTGTTTTTGAGCGTTATTATAAGTTGTGTATGTTTGTTTTTCGCAATCTATTACGGAAGCAAAAAAGTAAAGTGGTTAAAGAATTTCTATTAACACCATGAACGGCGCAGCTGATAAGCCACGCCGTCCACTCAGGATTATATTCTAATGGCTTACCGGCAAACGCAAATCTATCTTGGCGGCAAGCACAGCACAGAATTTGTGCTGCACACATATTGTATGCATTTATCTATTATATATACATTTAAAAAAGATTTTTTCCTCTTGCAATATATTACTACTTATGCTAAAATACCTAAGTTGCTAAAATTATAACCTTTTAGGAGGATTTTGATATGACAGTACCACAGATAATACTTGCTATTCTTCTTATAATTGTATCTGTTATTATTATAGCTGTTGTTCTTATTCAAAAGGACAGAAGCAGTAACGCATCTGCTGTTATGGGCGGAGGCGGAAACTCCGAATTCTTTGACAAGACAAAAGGTCACAGAAGAGACGATATGCTCTCAAAGCTTACGATAGGCTTCGGCGCGGTTCTCGTAGTTCTGATTATAGCCGCTTTAGGAGTTACTATTTTTGCGTAAAGTTCTTGACTTGAAACGCCTTTTAAAGTATTATCTTTAGGGCGTTTCTCATATATGATTCATTAGCTCAGTTGGCAGAGCACTTGACTTTTAATCAAGGTGTCCGGGGTTCGAATCCCCGATGGATCACCAACCAACCGCAGACTTCTTTTCAGTTGTCTGCGGTTTTTTTATTTTAAAATAATTATTGTAAAATATGCACTTTTTGACTATAATATATATAGAACTTTTTGTTCAATATGATGATGGAGGGTTTTATATGAATGAATATGAAGTTTTGATAGAAGAGATAATTCCCTGCGGTGGGGAGGACAAGCCTTCTAAAAACATGATTGAGGTAACTGCTGAGAGCCCGAGAGCTTATGTTGAAGCAAACGGTAAGTATCCTATTATAGATGAGGGACATACTGCTCAGGGAGATCTTGTATTTACTACAGGCGACGGAAAGGGCGTATTTGTTAAGTACACTTTCATTGGTTAACTAAGATAATAAAGCGGTCTGAAAAAGACCGCTTTTTTTGTATATCAATATCTACTTTTTCTTAAATTTTTTGTAACTTTCAGACTTTATAATCATGATGAAAATAAAAGCAAGAATGCGAGGTGTATGCTTATGATAAAACTTGAAAATGTCTCTAAGTTTTATTACAGCAAGGGCGTTATTGCAGTCGGATTTTCGCGCGTCAATCTCTCTTTTGATAAGGGTGAGTTTGTCGCCATAACAGGTGAGTCCGGCTCGGGTAAGTCTACATTGCTCAATGTTATCTCAGGTCTTGACACATATGAAGAGGGCGAGATGTATATTGACGGAAAGGAGACAAGCCACTATACAGAAAAAGACTTTGAGGATTACAGAAGGAAGTATATAGGAAATATATTCCAGAGTTTTAACCTGGTAAACAGTTATACGGTTTACCAGAATATAGAACTTGTTATGCTTCTCAACGGATCAAAAGGTAAAGATATAAAGAAACGGGTAAATGAGCTTATAGATCGTGTCGGATTGTCAGAGTACAAGCACACCAAGGCCTCAAAGCTCTCAGGCGGTCAGAAACAGCGAGTTGCTATAGCAAGGGCTCTTGCAAAGGATACTCCTATAATCATAGCTGACGAGCCCACAGGAAACCTTGACAGTGAGTCGGCCGCCGACATCATAAAACTTCTCTCCGAGATAGCAAAGGACAAGCTGGTTATCATAGTTACGCACAACTATGACCAGGTTCAACCTTATATAACCCGTAAGATAAGGATGCACGACGGAAAAGTCCTTGAAGATGAAGTTATCAAGAATGCAGATTCCGAAGTGTCAAGTGAACCTTTAAAAGCAAACGAATATAAAAATATAAGGCCTCTCTCACAAGTTCGTCTCGGTGTGAGAAACTCATTTAATATTCCGATGAAGTTTTTGCTTCTTACCTTTGTCTTCCTATTCATATCGGTGGCAATGGTGAGTGAGCTTGCGCTGTTTAAAAGCGAACAACACAACACCTCTCTGATGGGTTGGAACCAATTCTTCAATAATACTTCCGAAAACCGTATCGTTATCAGACGTGAGGACGGAAAGGGTATTAAGGATGAAGAATTCGACGCTATAAAGAAGATCGAGAATGTCGACTTTATCGAGAAAAACGATCTTGTAGTTGATTCAAATGTATCACTCGACTGTAAGGATGAGGAGCTCGGCATTTACCTGTATGGTCTTGCTATGTCAATTAACCGCTTTGAGGGTGAACTTGATATAGGACGTATGCCGGAGAAGGACAACGAGGTAGTACTTCTCGCAGAAAAGGACTCATATGTATTTAACGGTCCGGCGGAAGATGTTCTGGATATACCGTTTAACATGTATACCTACACCGGTCTTGACCAGAGTACGGAATATAAAGTAGTCGGAATAAGGTTTGCTGTCACTGAAGCGGAAAAGAGGCTCCTGGGAAACGAGGGATGCACTATATACGTTTCCGAGAAGACACTTGATGATATCATCCTTCAAACCAATTTATACAATAGCAGCCTTTCTGTAGTTTTCAATGAAAAAACATACAACGCATCAGATATGTCAGGCAGTTCTCCTTATGCTGACTTGTATCCTTTATTCTATGTTCAGCCATCAGACGCGGTAGAACCGGGAACGGCAGTTGTATCAACTCAGCTGAATACACTTGTAAAAGACGGGAAGAGTGTAGGTAAATATATAGATTTAAACACAACGAACCCGTACTACAAGGACAGCATAAAATTAAAGATATCAAAAACTTATAATAAGAGAAGTTATAAGAAGTACTACACCGGTGATGAAACCTTTGAGTACATGGACGGTTATGTATTCGTAAACAGAGAAGATTTCAGATCATTATTTAACAAGGGTACATTCCAATCCAGTGTATTTGTAAAGGATCCTCTGGCTATAGAGGGTACTTTGAACAAGCTCAATGAAATGGGCTACAAGACTTTGGCAATGAAGGATGCTCTCTACAAAGACAGTTCTTTAGCTATTATCAAGCTTGTGAGCTATTTCGTAACAGCCGCTCTTGCCATTGCATTGTTCTTTATTTCTTACTTTGTAATCAGAATCATATTGAAGTCGAGAAATGTTTACTATTCTACAATACGTATGCTCGGTGCAAATGTGGGCGTTTCGAGAAACCTTCTTATAATCGATCTTCTTACAGATGCGAATCTGGCATACCTGTTGACCCTGGGCGGATTAAAGTTACTGAGCCATTATCTTCCTGATAACTTCCTCTCGACGGCTACAAGCCAATTCATGGGAGTAAATGATTTTGTAATCATCTATCTCATAGTTGTTGTTATCTCATTGATGATAAGCCTGAGATACTCACAGAAGCTCTTTAAGAATTCAACCATGGAGACAATAAAGGAGGAGGTGTGAGCGTATGATTGAAATAACCAACTTGAATAAATACTTTAATAAAGGCAAAAAGAGTGAAATCCACGTTATAAACAATACATCGCTTACACTTGAGGATTCGGGACTTGTGGCCCTGCTCGGTGAATCCGGATGTGGTAAAACTACATTGCTCAACGCCATAGGCGGTCTCGATAAGGTAAGAAGCGGTAGTATCTTCATAAACGGAAAAAAGATAACAAGCCGGAATATTCACTCTGTAGACAAGATAAGAAATCTGAATGTCGGATATATATTCCAGGACTACAAGCTTATAGATGATATGTCTGTCTATGACAATGTAGCTCTTGCGCTTAAGATGATCGGCATAAAGGACAAAAAAGAGATAAAGGTGCGTGTTGAGTATGTGCTTGATAAGGTGGGCATACTCAGATACCGATACCGTCCGGCTTCTACACTCTCCGGAGGTGAGAGACAGCGCGTCGGTATAGCCCGTGCTCTTGTAAAGAATCCCGATATCATACTTGCCGATGAACCTACCGGAAACCTGGACTCCAAGAACTCTGTCGCTATTATGAATATCATAAAGCGCATATCAAAGGACAGACTTGTCATTCTGGTAACTCATGAGAGAAAGCTCGCTGAGTTCTATGCAAGCCGGGTCATAGAGGTTGTTGACGGAAAGGTCGTAAATGATTATGTCAACGAACATGATAATGAACTTGATTATGAGATAGATAACGTATTCTATCTCAAGGAGTTTAAATCAAAGGAGGACCTTGCATCCGACATCGGCGACATAAAGGTATATTCTGATTCTCCCTCAAAGGTAAAGCTCAATATCATTGTCAAGAATGGAAATATCTATATTCAAAGTGATACCGCTGCCAATCTGGAGGTTATAGATCCATCTTCCGGCTTTGAGGTTGTTGACGATTACAAACGCTCCATTGATAAGGATGCTATAGAGAACTTTGATTTTGATATGTCCAATGTGGGCAATCAAAACATCAAGAAGAGATACAGCTCCATATACAATATATTCTCGGCTCTGTTAGTCGGAATAAAGAAAGTATTCAATTTCTCGTTGCTTAAAAAGCTCCTGCTTGTGGGATTCATATTTGCCGGATTTTTCATCGTGGTATCCGTTGCCAGAATAGGTGCAATTAATCACGTTGAGGATAAGGACTTTGTAACGAGTAACAAGAACTATATCAGCCTGGAAAAGCCAACGCTCAGTGTAGATGAGTTTAATAAGCTGGAGGCCAGGGAAGATGTAGCCTATGTGCTTCCGTCTTCGGTAAAAGTGGCTTTTGAAGTGCCGTTCCCTGACTACTATCAGACAATGAGTGTTAAAGGCAATATCAACGGAGCTTTAGCTTCATACGATCTCATAGATGATGATGATATCGTCTACGGAAGAATGCCGCTCACAAATACCGAAATTGTCGTAGACAAGATGGCCGCTAAGGATATAAAGAATGCAGAGTACTTTAACATGATAGGCTTAAAGTCTGAAAAAGACATTTTAGGCAGAACTGCTTCTTTGACAAACGGTGACAAGTATACCATTGTCGGTATAGTGGATCTTCAAAGCCCGAGTATATATGTATGGCCGTCTGAGTTTTACAATGTGCTTTCTTACTCTCATAACAAAGACAATTTTGACTCCTGGGGTTACGGATACGTTCCATCCTCGGAGCAGACTGAGGCTGAGGCCGAGCTTACTGATTATGAGGCCTTCAAGGATAAGATAAAGCTTGTAGGTAAAAAATCGGCTTATCCTGAAAATGACTATGAAGTTCTTCTCAACGAAAGCTATATGGAATCCTATAAGATAGGCAAAGAGACCAAGCTTTCGGTAAACGGAGTAAAGCTTAAGGTTTGCGGTTTTTATACAAATATTGATACGATAGAGTATCAGAACTATTTTGTAAACAGCAACATGATAAAGTATAAGCTTATAGAAAAATCAAAAACCTTAACGATTTGTCCGAAGGATATAAGCTCTATGAACTCAATTGTCACAGATCTTTCAGATCAGGGATACAATGCTTACAGCACCTATGAAAAGGCGAAGACTAAGTTCGAAGAGGACAGAGCAGAAAGTGTCAGAAACACCTTCATCTTATCAGGTGTCATTTTAGGCATTTCTCTCATCGAAATGTTCTTAATCAGCCGTTCCTCATTCTTGTCCAGAATCAAAGAGGTAGGAACTCTCAGAGCTATAGGCGCCAAGAAGAGCGATATATATAAGATGTTTATCGGAGAGATTTTCGCCATAACCACATTTACATCGCTGCCGAGCATGGTTGTGACTTATCTTGCGGAAAATATGCTGGCTAAAGAGGTGGCTCTTTTCGCAAAATCATATTTCCATATGCCGGTATATGTTCTTCTGATAACGATATTGGCAGTTTATGTATTCAATTTCGTCGTAGGTTTGATTCCTGTATGGAATACAATGCGTAAGCGTCCTGCACAGATACTGGCGAGATATGATGTAGACTGATCAATCAAATTCACTGAAGTCGGGAACTGTTTCGGTTTCCGGCTTCATTTCATTCTTGGGGATATTTATAGTTGTAATGATGGGGGAATGGGTTCCTCTTTTATTTCCCGGGGAATAATCCGTATCAGAGCTTTTATAGTTTACAAGCACAGTGTCTTCTCCGATAACTTTGATATCGGACCAATTGATGCGTATAGTTTCCGTAAAAGCAGAGAATAGCTTTCCTTTTCCGAGAACTATAAGGGAAATCATTTTTCCGCTTTGCGTATCTACTTCAAAATCGCATACACAGCCCAGCTTACTTCCGTCAACCTTATTTATCACTTCTTTATTTCGAAGCTCGGAAAAATTGCATATCATAGAAAAACACCTCATAAAAGCATATGCTTTAATGAGGTGTAAAATTCACAAATTCGCGCCGCAAGGCTAGTCAGTTACGTTGTTTTTGAGTATTACATCGTGTGAGCCGCCCTCTACTATGGAAGTCGAGGATACAACAGTCAGCTTAGCCTTTTCACGAAGTTCGGGTATAGAAAGTGCTCCGCAGTTACACATAGTGGAGCGAACCTTTGAGAGGGTAGTATATACACCGTCTTTAAGAGAACCTGCATATGGTACATATGAGTCTACACCCTCCTCAAAAGAGAGCTTTCCGGCTCCGCCGAGATCATATCTCTGCCAGTTGCGGGCACGGTTAGAACCTTCGCCCCAATACTCCTTTACATATCTGCCATTGATTCTTACTTTCTGAGTAGGAGACTCATCAAAACGGGAGAAATAGCGGCCGAGCATAAGGAAGTCGGCACCCATAGCGAGTGCGAGAGTTATATGGTGGTCCTGAACGATACCGCCGTCGGAGCAAACAGGAACATAAACACCTGTTTCTTCAAAATACTTATCTCTTTCACGGCAAACGTCTATAAGTGCGGTAGCCTGGCCTCTGCCTATACCCTTAGTCTCACGTGTGATACAGATAGAGCCGCCGCCTATACCGACTTTTATGAAGTCCGCACCGCAATCAGCAAGAAAACGAAATCCTTCGGCATCAACTACGTTACCGGCGCCTACCTTTACATTGTCACCGTAATGCTCACGAATCCAGGCTATAGTATTCTTTTGCCATTCGGAATATCCTTCAGATGAGTCTATGCACAATACATCTGCACCGGCTTCTATAAGAGCAGGAACTCTTTCGGCAAAGTCCCTTGTATTTATGCCTGCGCCCACTATGTAGGACTTATGCTCATCAAGCAGTTCAAACTTGTTTTCCTTATGTGAATCATAGTCTTTTCTGAAAACGAGATATGTAAGATGATCATTTTCGTCTACAAGCGGGAGTGCGTTTAGCTTGTTGTCCCAGATGATATCATTAGCTTCTTTCAGGGAAGTGGTATTCGGAGCTGTTACCAACTTCTCACGGGGAGTCATAAAATCTTTAACCTTTGTGGCAGGGTCCATACGGCTTACTCTGTAGTCACGGCTTCCGACTATGCCGAGAAGCTTTCCGTTTGCAGTACCGTCTTCCGTTACGGCAACGGTTGAATGACCTGTCTTTTCTTTAAGTGCAAGGATGTCTGCCAAAGTTGCATCAGGAGTTATATTGCTTGTGGAGGTGATAAAACCTTTCTTATAGTTCTTTACACGAGCTACCATTGCAGCTTCGCTTTCTATAGACTGAGAACCGTATATGAAAGAAATACCGCCTTCTTTAGCGAGTGCGATGGCCATAGTATCATTTGATACCGCTTGCATTATAGCGCTCACCATCGGGATGTTCAGTTTAATGGAAGGTTCTTCACCTTTTTTAAACTTTACAAGTGGGGTAGTGAGGTCAACCTTGGTCGGAATACACTCAGCTGAGGAGTAACCCGGTACAAGTAAATACTCGCCAAAGGTACGTGAAGGTTCTTCAAAATAATACGCCATTTTATCATACTCCTTTTAGTTAAAGATTTTAGTTAAATATCGGTTATAGTTAAAGATTGGTTATTAGTAAAATATTATAAAATAATACGCCAAAAAGTCAATGTAAAAAATGTAGAAAAGTCAATGATAAAGTCATCTTTTGTATAAAAAATCGGACGGCAAAAGCCATCCGATTTTTTCATTATTTCTTTGCTGTCTTTTTTGTTGCAGTCTTCTTTTCAACTGCCTTCTTGGCAGGAGCCTTTTTGTCTGCTGCTTTCTTTGTTGCAGTTTTCTTCTCAGCTGCCTTTTTGGCAGGAGCTTTTTTTTCAGCTGCCTTCTTGGCAGGAGCCTTTTTGTCAGCTGCCTTTTTTGCAGGAGCTTTTTTGTCAGCTGCCTTCTTTGTTGCAGTCTTCTTAGCTGCCTTCTTAGCAGGAGCTTTCTTGAAAGAATCTGAGAGGGCGAGAGCATGATCCATATTTCCTTCAACACTTATTATGCTGCGGAAAATGGCGTCGGTTG
>CAZIHW010000050.1:0-4036 GCA_964539045.1 uncultured Eubacteriales bacterium
TCTCTTGACAATTCATGATTATTCATTTGATGACCTCAAAATCAATATTTATTCTCAGAATTGATTGCTCTGATCAGAGTCTTTAAAACGCCGGCTTTGCAGCTCTTATATGGTTTTCCTCCGAGCAGCAAGCGCTCCACCTTTATATCCTTTATCTTATCTTTCTTGACTTCATAAGGATTGTCAGAGAGTATAACCATGTCAGCATACTTTCCAACCTCAAGGCTGCCTCTCTCCTGTTCATCAAAGGTTGTGAAATACCCGTTATATGTACACATCCTCAAAGCCTGTTGAATAGTTATAGCCTCATCCTTATTTGAATGGTTTACTGCCTTATCTATCCATACTATAGGATCCGGAGTTGTACACGGGGCATCGGAACCTGCTGAAACAATCACACCGCCCTTTACAAATGTTCTGAGTGGATTAAGCCTCTCTGCTCTTTCTTTTCCGAGAAGTTTTTCCAGGTATTCATCGGGCTCCTGCTTCCATCCTATGAAAGCGCTCTGTACGGGCATTTGAATATGATATTTTCCGCAAATATCAATACCCTCTTTTGTAGGAAGACAATCATGTATGATGCCGTGACGGTGATCCTCTCTCGGATAATCATCAAGCGCCGCCTTAAGAGCTTTTGTGGCCTGATCAAACGCTTTGTCTCCTATAGCATGCATCTCTATTTGCAAGCCTGCCCTGTTAGCTTTCTTACAAAAATCTATAACCTTTTCATCGGTGTAGTACAAAACTCCGCTTCCCTCATAGCCATCAGCATAAGGTTCATTCATAGCGGCATCCTGAGATCCGAAGCAACCATCAAGCGCACATTCGAAGCATCCCCCTATACGAGGGAGCTTGCGCATGGTTGCAGTCTTTATATCAAGGGATTGAGGGAACACACGAAGCTGGAATCCGTTCCTCAATGACTTTGCAAATATCTTTTCCAAAGTTATATCCAGATTAAGAGGAAAACCTACACCGCTTACAGTGTGAACACAACCTATACCTTTGCTTGCATAATAATCAACAGCATTTTGCATATGACCGATAAGAGCGAGCACCGACACCGAACCGGATATATAGTCGGAGCACTTAAAGAAAGCCTCCTGATTCATCTCTCCGGTGTCCGGATGATATCCCCTGAGATTGCGAACTCTCTTATCAAGTTTTTTGAGGAGCTTCGAGTTAATTATGCACGCATGGCCGTCATACTTAACAACAAGTACTTCTTTATCGGGACAAACAGCATCTATTTCCTCTCTCGTTATGAGTCTTCCCTCTTTTACGGAGTAAGGGGATGCACCGAATGCTATCAAGGTATCACCTTTCAGAGTTGTTGCAAAGTCTTTTATCATTTGGGCTATCTCTGTATTGGATTCGGCATCCATAACATTGAGACCCGCAAAGAAAGTTGCAAATGATGCAAAATGCTGGTGAGTATCGGCAAATGCCGGTATAAGAGCCCGTTTTCCGAGCTTTATCCTCTTTGCCCTTCTGTACTCTTCAGGCAACTTGTTACCGACATAGAGAATTTTTCCTTTATCCTCTACCAGATATTTGAAAACCTCATCACTTGCGTTTACAGATAAGATATTGCCTTCATAACATTTCATAACTATACCTCCGAGGTTTTGGAGACGTAGTCCTTATATGAAGGATCCACATCCACCAACTCATAAAAATTATCTATCTCCATTATATCGTCCTTATCACAAGGTCTTATTTCGACCTGATAATTCTCTTTGTACAAAACGAGCGGTATAAACTCCCAAAACAAATCATATCCGTCTTTGAGCTTATAAGCCCTTTTCCAGTCTTCTCTCAACTTTGCGCTATCTTCACTGTTCCAATAAGCTATCTCATATTGGTTAAAGCAATATGTTCCGCCCTTTCTGTAATTTTGCGCAAAGCCGTTTACAAAATCAAAGCACCAATCGTCTGTTTCGATGGCATAAGAGGCAAGGTAATTACTCCTGTAGTTATACTTTCTTATAACATCAGGATTTGAAATAAGAAGATCTCCTGCACATATATAACAGTTGTCTACACTTTCACCTGCAATCAAAGCGGATGATATATTATTTTCCGTCTCGTATTTATCATTATCGATAAATTTGAGAAAAGGATACTTTTCGAGCAATTCATCAAACTTATCTTTCAGATAACCACGTACTACGGTTATATCCTTTATATCAGCCAGAAGAAGCGCATCTATAAGGCGGTCGATTATTCTGACCCCGTCAACCTTCACCATGGGTTTCGGCACATCGAGAGTGACGGGAACCATTCTGGATCCAAATCCGGCAGCAAATATGACAGCCCTTTTAACTCTGTATGGTTCAAGCGCCGACAAACCCGCTTCCGTAATATTCAAGACATTGTCGTGAGCCTCAATATATCCTGATTCAGAGAGCTCTTTTACAGCGTTTTCAACCGAACTTCCGGAGATATTCAGGGCATCGGATAATCTTCTGGTTTTATATACATCTTTCTTGTACTTCTCGATGTATGCAAGAACCTCAAATTGATATCTGTTAATCATATAACCAACCTCTACCTGTGCTGTTTTATTCGCGAGAAAATCATTGGCAGCCTCTGTTTTATAACATAGATAAAACGTCCCGAAATAAGAAGTAAAAATGTGTGTTTACCTTTGAGCAAACGAGCCATGGCACCCACTACATCAAATCTTTTATCCTCGCATCCGCAAATTATAAGCTTATCAAAAAGCTCATCTCTGTAAAGGGCTTTAATAAACTTTATCCTTTTAAGAATGCCCATTTCAGCCCGCTTGTCACAATTTCTCTGCAAAGCTGAAAAGATATATCTGACGTAGATATATCCCAGGGTATTTACAACATAACTGTCAAGCATACCCCAGCGGATATACTGGCTATAGATAAGCGATACACGTTCCCTGTGCAATTCATAATAGTTTTTAACAAACTTGTTTGTAAGACTTTCGTCCATACGTTTTTTGTAATGATAGGATGTTATATCCAATATATTCAATGATGATATCGCATCAAAGACTTTTATATTGAAAAGTATATCCTCAATCAAAGTTATATTTTCAAAAGCAACTCCGATTTTTCTTAAATATTCGGTACGATAGAATTTATTCCATGCATAGCCATAGAGAGTTGTCTTTTCAAGGTCTATCACCCTTTTGCGTAGCTCTTCCTTTGAGGAGAGATAAAGATTTTCTCCGAATGATACCTTAAAGCTTTCACATGCAGAATCGGTTTTATCGAAATAATCCTCCGTCAATCCGAAAACTACAACATCGGCAGGATTCTTTTCAAGTGAATCAAGTAACGAGTCAAAGAGATCAGACTCAACAGTATCATCTGAATCCATAAAAAGAACATAATCTCCCGTAACCTTTGTAAATCCTGTATTCCTTGATTCACTGAGCCCCTTATTTACCGGATGGTGAAAGGCATGTATGTATTCATATCTATCGGCAAGGCGGTCACAAATACTACCGCAGTTATCAGGAGAACAGTCGTCAACCAGTATAATTTCAAGTTCGCATCTTCCGCCTGTTACAGCATTTTGTGACATGATACTGCAAACAGCTTTTTCCAAATGCTTTTCAACATTATAAACAGGCATAACAACACTGATTTTAAACATTATTCTCCCTCCCCCGTCTTAAAATTTGAATATAAAAGCTTGTGCCATATGCTTTGCGTTTTCTCTGGTTTCTGAAAAACACATAGGCCCCACAAAGCAAACTGATATTTGGGTAATAAGTGTAGCAACCGCAGCGCCCTCTATACCCATTCTCGGTATTAAAATAGCATTCAGGATGACATTTACCACAGCCCCTATGAGAACAAACCACTTTGCATACTTATTCTTATCCTCGCATACAAGCCAATTTCCTCTGGCGACACCCAAAACGGCGAAAGTGGTATACCAAATGGCTATTATGAGGGATACGGCAGCACCCGCATACTCTTCCCCATAAGCTATGTTTATTATCCATTTTGAGAACACGGTAACAAACAGAGAAACTGCTATACCGAGCCAT
>CAZIHW010000051.1:0-6848 GCA_964539045.1 uncultured Eubacteriales bacterium
AAAACCAAGAGGGCAGCCGTAGTTATACCCACGAAAGGATTGTTTACATCAACATATGAAAAAGGTTGTGAGGACAGCCAGACCGCCGTTTCGGTTATAAGCTTTGAGAGCATTCCGCATACAAAGAATACGGGATATGAAAGGACTTTTAAGTGAGTAAGCTTATCAGACAATATTCCAAGCCCGCTCAGAAACACAGCGTATGAGGCGAACGGAGGTATGATAAGGTTTGATACAGCAGATACAGGAGATACATTGCCTATGGTAAGCATAACTATCGGAAAGGTAAAAACAAGCGCACTGACCGATATAAGTACCGAATCCGCACCCGCATTAACACGTCTTCTTATGTTAAAGTTATGTACTCTTTTTTTTGTAAAGGCATGTACCTTTTTCCTGAAAAACGGATAAAGCACCAATATCCCAAGCGTGGAAAAAAACGATAGCAAAAATCCTATGTCACCACATACAAACGGATTCAGAGCGACCATAATCAAGGCTGCAAAACCAAGGGAATTCAAGCTGTCGGATTCTTCGCCGAGCAACCTGCCCAACAAAAAAACTCCGACCATTATTCCGGCTCGTACAGCACTCAGAGGCACTCCGGTTATCAACACGAACACAGCGACGAATATCAGCGACAAAAACACACCGGCTTTCCTTCCGAATCTGTTTTTTACCAACGATTTGTAAAAGGGAATACACCACAGGGATGTATGAAATCCAGAGACGCTGAGAATGTGAACAACACCGGCCGCCTTGAAAGATTCGTAGGTTTCATCAGATATGTCTTCTTTATCTCCCAAAAGCATACCCACCAGCAGAGATGCATAGTCCTTTTTCAGATATGCATAAAGCGTATCTTTTGCAGCATGCGCAATCCTGCTCGGTATTCTTAAAATTCTTCCCATATCCGTCGGATCGGTAACATTGATATCTCCATACACAAATGCGCTTGCATAGATGCCCTTTGACATTAACCTGCCCTTGTTCTCATTTTCATCAACAGAAGTAAGATCACAAGTAAAGCTTATTCTGTCATATTCTTGTGCAACATCCTTCTTTGTATAGAGGCTCATCTTAAAACTACGGGTAAATCCATCAACATTTATGTCATCAACCTTGACTGTATAATTTAAGTATCCCGATTTTCCCGGTCCGCTCTTCTTTAAGACAGTTCCCGATATGCTCTGTTCCTTGCCGCAAATCTCCGATACAGGTTTGTAGTTGAGCTCCGTTTTTGCAATAAATATGAGCAGAGCCAACAAAACTGATGCCAATGACAAAATTAAAGTTTTATCCTCTCTGAACAGTTTAAAGATTAGAATAACGGCAAGCGATACCGCCGTGAAGATAAAACAAACAACCGCCATACTTTCACTTGTGAAAGCGAGGAACATTAGTACTATAACCATTGAAAATCCTGCGGTAAAAAGAGGTATATACATAAAAAGGCAGCCCCCTATAATAGCGGACTGCCTTAAGCTTTTATCTATTATGTCTTTGACTTCTTAGCTTCGATTTCTTAGCTTTGATTTCTCGGCTTCGATTTTATCAGCCCGGAGGCCATGTCATATCACGACCGCCGATTATGTGAAAATGAAGATGCGGAACACTTTGCTGGCCACGTTCTCCGATATTTGAAACTACCCTGTATCCTTCCTCGGCTATACCCTCTTCCCTTGCAATCTTAGGAATAACCGTAAAGATATGGGCAACTACATCTTTGTTTGTATCGTCAATGTGATTCACCGACTGTATATGGGTCTTCGGGATAACAAGAACGTGAACCGGACCCTGAGGCGATATATCCCTGAATGCATAACAGATATCATCCTCATAGACCTTTGTACTGGGAATTTCTCCGCTTACAATACTGCAAAAAAGACAATCCATACAGCAATTTTCACTCCTTTGAATTTAAAGTCAATATCTTTGGCACGAAAGGTAGAATAATCGGTACGAAAGGTTATTTCAGCATGCCGCGTACAACGTCTTCTGCAGATGCCAAAGCCTCATCAACCTTTGATACTTCCTTACCGCCTGCCATTGCACTGTCAGGCTTTCCGCCGCCGGAACCGCCTGCCACAGCTGCAACTCCTTTTACAATGTTACCTGCGTGTGCGCCTGCTTTAACAGCATCAGCTCCGCATGCACAGGCAAAACTCAGCTTTTCCCCGCACACACTTGCAAATACAGCAACTATGCTATCATCTGCACTCTTAGCGCCGTCTGCCATAGTACGCAAGTCTCCGCCTTGAACACCGTCAACTCTTGAAACCACGAGTTTTATATCACCGATTTGCTTTGCATCCGAAAGCAAGTCTTTTGTGCTTGCTGCAGCAATCTTTGCATTTAGTTCTTCTATCTCTTTCTGGGCAGCCTTAAGCTGGGTTGTCAAAGCGGCTGCTCTGGTATCGAGTTCATGTATATTGGATACCTTCATAGCATTGGCTGTCTTTGCTATAAGTTCATCATTTGCAGCTATATAATCAAGTACTCCTGTACCTGTTACGGCCTCAATTCTTCTGACCCCGGCCGCTACAGAGGATTCGCTTATTATTTTATAAAGCCCGAGCTTTCCTGTGTTGTCTACATGTGTACCGCCACAGAACTCAGTTGAGAATTCGCCGGCCTTAACTACTCTTACTATATCACCGTACTTCTCTCCGAACAGTGCCATAGCTCCGAGCTTTTTAGCTTCTTCTATCGGCATCTCCAGCATCTGAACCGGCAAGTTTTCAAGAATAACCTCATTTACACGCCTCTCTACTGCGGATATCTCCTCGGAAGTCATAGCCTGGAAGTGCGAGAAGTCAAATCGGGAAACAACCGGACTTACGTATGAACCGGCCTGTTCAACATGAGACCCAAGCACCTCTCTGAGTGCGGCCTGAAGGAGATGGGCTGCCGTATGGTTTCTCATTGTAGCCTTACGCTTAACCGCATCTATCTTAGCGTCAACCTGGGCATCCTTCTTTACAAAGCCGTCTATAGCCTGTCCTACATGGAGAAATACTCCGTTTTGTGTCTTTACTGTATCGCTGACTTCAAATGTAAATCCTTCGCAGGAAATAACACCCGAGTCACCGATCTGACCGCCGCTCTCTGCATAAAATACGGTCCTGTCAAGAATAAGAGCTATCTCATCACCTATATCGGCAGAATCAACCTGCTCTCCGTCCTTAAGAATACCGATAACCTTCGCTGTATTTTCAAAAGCATTATATCCGAGGAACTCAGTTTTCGGAAAGTCTTTTGTAACATCCGCATTGCCCTTCCAAGCCTCAGCAACAGACTTGGCGGCAGCGTCAGCTTTTGCCCTTTGCTTTTGTTCGTTAAGGAGTGCTCTGAACTTCTCCTCGTCGACTGTCATACCCTTTTCTTCAAGCATCTCCTTTGTAAGGTCAATCGGGAATCCGAAAGTATCTTGAAGTTTAAAAGCATCCTCACCTGAAAGTACATTGCTCTTTGCATTTTCTATCATCTCTGTGAGAAGCTGTGTGCCTGTATCTATCGTTCTGTTGAAATTCTCTTCCTCAGCGCCTATGACCTTCATTATGAAGTCATACTTTTCGATAAGATTGGGATAGGCATTCTTATTTTCTTCGATTACAACCTCTGCCACATCAGTAAGGAACGGACGATCAATTCCGAGCAATCTTCCATGACGTGCAGCACGTCTCAAAAGTCGGCGAAGTACATAGCCTCTGCCCTCATTTGAAGGCATAACACCGTCACCGACCATGAATGTAGTACTCCTTATATGGTCTGTTATAACACGAAGCGATATATCCTTCTTTTCATCATCATGATATGTAACCTTTGCTATATCGGATACTTTCTTCATGATATTCTGAACTGTATCAACCTCAAATATGTTGCCTACATTCTGCATAACGCAAGCCAAACGCTCAAGGCCCATACCTGTGTCTATGTTAGGATGTGCAAGCGGTGTATAGTTATTGTTTCCGTCGTTTTCGAACTGTGTGAATACGTTGTTCCACACTTCCATATAACGATCGCAATCACAGCCCACAGTACAATCCGGTTGACCGCATCCGTATTCTTCCCCGCGGTCAAAATAGATCTCAGAGCAAGGTCCGCAAGGTCCCTGTCCATGCTCCCAGAAATTGTCCTCTTTACCCAGTCTTACTATGTGGGATGGATCAACACCTATCTCCTTGGACCATATATCATAAGCCTCATCGTCATCTTCATATATGCTGCAATAAAGCTTTTCCTTCGGTATCTCAAGAACATCGGTAAGAAATTCCCAAGCCCAATTACAGGCCTCATGCTTAAAATAGTCTCCGAATGAGAAATTACCGAGCATCTCAAAATAAGTTCCGTGACGTGCTGTGTGTCCGACACTCTCTATATCAGGGGTACGAATACACTTTTGGCATGTTGTAACCCTCGTTCTCGGCGGAGTAACCTCTCCGGTGAAATACTTCTTCATAGGTGCCATACCGGAGTTTATGAGAAGCAAGCTCTTATCCCCCTGCGGTACGAGAGAAAAACTCGGTAGTCTCAAATGATCCTTACTCTCAAAGAAGCTTAGATACTTTTCTCTGAGTTCATTAAGTCCTGTCCATTTCATTATACGGATCTCCTTGGTTTTTAATTCTAAACTCTAATAAATATAATGAAACATTTTACTCTAGTTGTTTTCCATTGTCAATGAATCAACCGTTTTTTTGAATACCGGCGCGCAGTCCGCATTTCCCGACACACCGTATTCTTTCATAATGACGATTACAAGCTCCGGCTTGTCAGCGGGATACCATCCTGCAAACCATGAATTGCAGATTTCCTTATCATCCCTGTATTGACCCGTCTGTGCTGTTGCAGTTTTTCCGGCGGCGCTGACTTTTTTCGGCAACGCCTTTTCATTCACCTTCACCACCTGCTCCAACATCTCTTTTAAGGCGTCGCATGTTCCCTTTCTCAGCACTCTGGCGCCCTTTCTGGAACTCCCGCTCTCCTTAAGATTTCCGTCTTCGTCAACATAGCCTTTCAGCAAACTTGCATTCACACTGTAGCCCCCGTTTGCAACGCAGGAAAAAGCACTCGCAATTTGTATCGGAGTAGCCAACAATGAACCCTGACCGAATCCCAGATTCGCAGAGTCTGCGGATGATACAAATTCGTTTATATCGGGTAGATTTCCCTCTTTTGAAACTATATCCTTACAAAGGGCAGTACCCTTCCCGAATCCCAGCCTTTCGGCAAGTGTGAGTATCTCACCCGCACCGAGTTTTACCGACAGATCAATAAAATACGTATTGCATGAGTGAATAAGCGCGTCACACATAGTCTCCTCTCCGTGCACACTCTGCTGAAAGCAGTTGAACACCGTTCCCGATTCGGTTATGCTTCCCGTGCAATTGAATTTATTGTTATAGCACAACGGATCTGATTCAATAGCGGCCGCCGAAACAATCACCTTGAAAGTAGATCCTACCGAATAAGATCCCAGAGCCTTATTCAGGAGCGGAGAATCCGAGGCTTTCATACTGCCCGCTATGTCAAATTGGTTATATGTCGGTCTGCTCACCATAGCCTTGATCTCTCCTGTATCCGGATCCATCGCGACTGCACATCCACTGTTTATGAAACACTCATCCATCGCTTCTTCCAGGGCCCTTTGCACCTTAGAGTCTATAGTGAGTGCCACCCCTTTCCGGGTGCCGTATCCGTCATCCAGTATATCTATTTCGGCACCGCCGAGATTGCGCCCCATAGCATCTACGTAGAAAGCGGCCCTGAGCTTTCCGGTATCCTCAGAGAGATATTCATCATAGCTGCTTTCAATTCCCGTGACGCCGTTCCCGTCAGCGTCCAAATATCCTATAAGATGTACCGCGAGTTGGTCATCGGAATAACGTCTCTTATATTTGACGACTTTGATATCAGTTCCCTCATCGGGCTCCTGTGAGGTTCTTATGAGCGCAGGATTACCGAGAGAAAGCTCCTCTCTTAAAGCCGCCAGTCTCTCTTTCGATATATATGATGAAACCGAATTGAGTCCGGCAGGCGTAGGCTTTACGGCTATCGCATATTCATCCTGAGTTTTTACAAGCGGCTCTAAATTACAGTCATATATGCAGCCCCTTGAAGTATCAACCACTATCGTCTTACTGTTACTGTACGAGGCTGTCCTTGCATAGTCTCCGGCATTAATCGATATAATTCTTAAAGTCAGTCCGCAGAGCATAGCCGCCGTTATAAAAAACAATATGCTGATTCTTTTTCCCATACAAAACACCTCAAAGCTAGTATTAGCTTTGAGGTGTTTAAATACACATATTGTAAAACTGCAAATTTCAAAATAAAACTATAAATTGCAAAATTACGACTGCAAATCCCTAAGATATCTCTCAAGTGCATCCTGCCACGGCGGGAGCAGTCCGAACCCGGCCTCTTCAAGCGAACGTTTTGAGAGCCTTGAATTTTTAGGCCTTTTGGCTTTTGAATTATACATCTCTGTAGTAACAGGATTTATCTTAAGACTCTTTCCTGAAAGTCTTACAATCTCCTTGGCAAATTCGTAAAAGCTTACAAAGCCTTCATTGGTGGCGTGGTAAACTCCGAATTTATCTGATACAACCATATCACAAAGCAACGGAGCCAAATCCTTTGTATAAGTCGGAGAACCTATCTGGTCATTGACTACATTTATCTCGTCCTTCATATCTGCAAGCTTAAGTATAGTCTTTACAAAGTTATTGCCGTTTTTTCCGAACAGCCACGAAACTCTGACTATATAGTACTTTGAGCAAAAAGAACGAACCGCTTCTTCCCCGGCGAGTTTTGACAAACCATATTCGTTTATTGAGCCTTTT
>CAZIHW010000052.1:0-4962 GCA_964539045.1 uncultured Eubacteriales bacterium
TGGGTATTCTCACATCGAACTGCCTTTTACTCTCCATAGCCAGTTTTTCAAGCTCTTCTCCGCATGGAAAATTCAAACCCATCATAACTCCGACTCTGTCTATAGCCTGTCCGGCCTTAAGGTCATTTGAAGATGCCAAAAGCTCACACGACACCGGACATCTCCCGCTCCCGGACACCAGGAGTAAATCAGTTGTACCCCCGGACACATGAAAAGCCAAAAATTTTTCTCCAAACAAGTCAAATCTACCTGAGGAATAAACAGCCGCCGCCACATGTCCCTCCTGATGGGAAAATTCATAGAGGGGAACACTAAGTGTTTCTGCCAATACATGCGCAATGGTTTGTCCGACCATAAAACACGGCATATAGGAATCCTCCGACCACCTCGGTCTTATGGATACCCCCACAGCTTTTACGTCCCCGAGACATCCCCTGCCGGATTCTCTGAGCTGCTGTGATAACTGATCGATAAGCTGTCTTATCTGCATCGTATGGTGAAACACGGCATCGCTTTGACGTATGCCCCTTTCACCGGGCTTCACAGGCAGCAACTTCTTTTTATGTATTACCTTTTTGTCTTTTGTATCATATACCGCAATTGACGTTGTGTAATTGCTCGTATCTATACCCAAATACAAAGCCATGGCTTTACTCTCCCGACAGAGATCTGGCCACGCTTCCGAGTACGCCGTTAATAAATTGGCTCTCTTCTTTACCGGCATAGGTCTTTGCAAGCTCAACAGCCTCGTTAATGGATACACTCACCGGTATATCGTCCATATAGAGTATCTCGCAAATGGCTATGCGCAATATGGAAAGTGAAACTTTAGTTATACGTCCAATGGGCCAGCCTACGGCAAACTCCTTGATTTTTGCATCTATAGAGTCCGCATTGTTTACGGTTTCCAAAGCAAGCTTTTCGGCAAAGTCGGAAGGTTTCATAAACTCGGATTCTATGGCTAAATCAAAAATATCATTTATGCTTGAATCCGGATTGAAAGCCTTCTCAAAAACAAGTATGAAAGCCTGCTCCCTCTCCTGACTTCGGTTCATAACTTCCTCCAATAAAAATACAACTCTCCCGACGCAATAGGCCCGGGAGAGCTTACTTTTGTCGATTAAAGATCTTTAGGTTCAACGGCGACACCTGCGTACTCGCCAATATCTGAAAGAATTCCGGTAACTGTTACGTCTACCCTTGTTACTACTCTTCCCGTCATATTCTGTACGGCAGACTTAACCGCATTCTGAACATTTGCGGCGACCTCCTGAATACGAGCCGAGCTTGTAAGACAAAGGAAAATCTGAAGCTTTATATCGTAATCGCTCATCGAAACTTTTACATGCTTTAAGTTTTCGGCATTAATCTTGAAAGTGGTATACAAATCGGCGGGTCTTGTTCCGAGGCCTGCCACACCTTCAACATCCTTAGCCGCATTTATAGCAATAGTGGCTATAACGTCCTCCGAAATAATAAGGTCACTTGAAAAGTTATTTACGTTCGGCATTTTGTGATCCTCCCAAAGGCCATTCCTTTATGCCATGCCTTTTTATATATAAATATTATACTTACAATACCATATGTTCGCACTTTTCTCAATAGGATTTTATCAGGATTTTATCATTTTGCACCTATTATTGATATGTTTTCCGCGCCTATATCAGTTTGCTCAAGAACAGTTGACTTTATGACTTGTATGTTCTTTTCATTGAGCACGTCATTCTCCACTATTATCTCCGCTTTTCCCGCATTTAAAACAACTATGCACTCGGTATCAAGCTTTGATTTTACTATGTTTTCAAGGTCGGCTTCCTGCTTTATGACGGCAGAGAGTTGTTTTAATTCCTCGGTCGCGTTATTCACTGCCTCCTTTGAAGAATCCTTATTTGTTATAACCGACTTAATTGTCTCCAAAGCCTTGTCGTGGGCACTGTTTCTCCTGATATCGCAGTTTGCGAAATATTCCGAGGCCGTATTCTTTTTCTCGTTCTTTTCGGATGCTACGGTTGTCGCGCTGACATAGGCTGCCTCTCCCAGATTTGTAGTTTCCCTGGATGCCGGTTTTGAATAGTACCAATTCACAAAAACCGCGCTGCAAAGTGCCACAAAAAGAGTTGCCGATATTATCTGATTTTTCTTGATAATCATATTCATGTTTTCCTCTCTTATTTCATTTTTGAAACTGAAATCTCAGCGGAGCTCACGGATAAAACGGACGAAACCGCAGAGATTACAGCTGATTTCACCACAGCGGAATCCCCTCCCTCACAAACCACGGCAACACCTCTGACTTCGGGCATGATACTGTTTACGACAAGTCCGTCATCACTGCCGGATTCTGTTTCAACTATTACATATTCATATTTATTACCTGAATCCTCCTCATATGAGTCTTTTGCAAATATTTTATAGTCATCTTTTTCGAGAGTAACCATAACTCTGCACTCTCCGACCCCGTCAATATTTGTTATCAAAGCTTCAAGACGGTTCTCAAGACTCTCCTCATAGAGAGTAATTGCATTGCCCGTATCGACTTCGTCTTCTTCTTTTTTTTCGTCTTTCCCGGTAGTAAAAAACACTGTGAAAATAAAGATAAAAACTAAAAACAGCAATGCAACTTTTTTACCGTTTTCACTCTGCATTATCCGGTTTTTCAGCAAGGATATCCTCGTATACACCGCTGACAAATTCATATTCTTCTCCTTCCTCCCAATACGAATTCACCCCGTAGTCAGGCTGATATGCGCTCTCAAAGATTTCTGAAAAGTCGCTCAGATTAGTTAAAAAATCGCTTATCGGGGTAACGCATATATAGACTATGATTATTGATATGACAACCATGTAGGTGTGCTTATTCTTTGTCTGCGGATACATGCTGCTTATCAGATTTATGATAAAGCACGATATAAGAATCAAAGATAATGTCTGCGTAAATCCTTCCATATCATCCCCCCACAAGCATGATTAACGCTATACCGAAAACAAGCACCAGAAGTTCAAAAGCGTAGGATGACAATATGACAATCCCGGCGTCCTTAAATCCCGTAAATGTACCGGAAAGGGCCTTGCATGAAAAAAACTCCGAGGCAAAAGCGGAAACAGCCATAACACCGACGAGCATGCAAGTCCGAATTATATATGGCGCTACAACGAAGAGGATAATAACTATCCCGGCGGTTCCGCAGAGATTTCCGGCAGCAGTAAAGCAGGCGGATACCGTATCAAAACCTCCGCTGATCGTACTTCCTATTCCGGGTATAGCCGAGCCGGACACCATTTTACCTGTTTTGTATAAAAGTGTGTCGGTTCCGTGCGCCGCAAATCCATTAAGCGACATTATGCCGAGCATAAGAGCAGACATACCGCACAAAGCCCATATAACAAGCTTTTTCAACACGGCGCCCACCCTTAAGAATGTGTCTCCCCCCGTCACAAACGAGATGATTCCGATCGACAAAATCATGTTTATGAGAGGTACAAGGAGCTTTGTATTTACGGCTGAAAAAAAGCTCATACAGAGCAATGATACTCCTCCGTATACGCATGAGAGTGTGATGTTACCGGACAGGGCGCAAAGAGCCGCGAAAATCGGTATAAATGCCTTTACAAAAACAGCTACCGCTTCTATCCCCTCGAACACCATACTCTCGGATACAATCCCACTCTTGATTATGTATATAACCGCAGTAGCACACCCGGCAAAATCAACGCATGTACGTAGATTTCCGCTTACCTCTCTTACCAGTGAAGAAATTATAATTATCACCATAATTACTGATAAAAGTCTTATATAATCCGCTAGGTCCGCAAGCACATTCTGACTTAAAAAGTTAAGTATTTCAGCCACATCAGGCACATCGCCGCTGAGCAGTTTTTCTGCAAGATCACCCGCACCCGGCAGATTGTTTACCGCATTTTTGAAGTCCTCAAAATAATTTTCATATATATTCACTTCTGCTACCTCCCAGCCTGACAGCGTCAGGCCAGCGTTACACATAGTCGAGGATTTCTCTGACGAGCGGCAGAACACAAATTATCATACTTATTCTGCCGAATAAGTTAACCGCATTCGAAAGACTCCGGCTCTGACAATCAGCCGAAAATTCCGAGACAAAATCCGTAGCCAGGCATATCCCCGTGATTTTTATCAAGTATTTAAAACCTCCGTTTGATATACCTTCCGGTATATAAGAGCTAAGTTGCGCAAACAAATCGGAAAACATCCCGATACATGTACACAGTATGTATACACAGAGTAAAAGCGGCGGAAACGGCGTCAAAGCGCTTTTCGTGCTTTTGAGAATTTCCGTCATCAGTACGGTAACAACCACCAATACCGCTATCTTAAAAAAATCCATACTAAATCACACTATATTCCGAAAGTAGTTCTGAGCATATCAAACAATTCAGCCACCTGGGGAATCAAAATTGATAAAACCACAACTATGCCTATCAAGGTTACAAGCAATGCAAATTCACTCTTTCCGGCCTTTGACAGAAGCTGCTCGGAAACAGCCACTATAAGACCTATACCCACTATCTTTATTATCAAATCTACACTCATTAAAAATCCGCCTCAAATCAAATAATAAGTATGCATATAACAATACCTGCATATATCGGAAGCATCATGCTTATTTTTCCCTGTTTCTCAACTTTTTCATGGGTCTTTTTCTCGCTTTGCTCAAAGTATTCAACCGTCATATCGATAAGCTGTAGCTGTTGGGAGACCCCTCCGTTACCAAAGCCCGCTCCGAAAGCCTGGAGAAGCGCTGTTTCATCAGGACCGAATGCCCCGGATGACGAGTTGAATACAAGAAGACTGCTGCTCCATACATCCTTAAAGCTCTCTCCTCTCTCCTCTTTAAGCGTTGTGCATACCATATCCAAAAATCTGTTTATGTACCTGTATTTCCCGATATCAATACTACACATGATTTCAGCTATCGGTCCGGCAGA
>CAZIHW010000053.1:0-2555 GCA_964539045.1 uncultured Eubacteriales bacterium
TGTACCCCAAAGTCTTCCGCCAGCCATATGATTAAATACCGTAACCATTGTATCAAATAAGAGACTGGGTCCCGAATTGACCTCGACACCGTATGTAAAGCACGCCGGAAATATTATGAGACCTGCCGTTATAGCCACAAATGTGTCAAGGATTATAATATTCACCGACTCGCCCATAAGCGAGCGCTTCTTATCCAGATATGAACCGAAAATGGCCATTGATCCTATACCAACTGACAATGTAAAGAATGCCTGGTTCATTGCACCGACTATGACACTGCCGTTTATCTTGGAAAAGTCAGGCACTAGGTAAAATTTGAGGCCCTCCGCCGCACCGTCAAGCGAAAAGCTGTGTGCTGCAAGGATAACCATCAGGACGAGAAGAACAACCATAATGTACTTTGTTACCCTCTCAAGACCGCCTTGCAGGTTGAAACTAAGCACAAAAAATCCTATGAATACTGCTATCGCGAGATATATAACATTGATCTTCGGATTGGTTATCATAGAAACAAATCCAAGGCCCTCATTTTGTCCGATAAGGAACTTTACAAAGTAGTACATCATCCAACCGGTTACGACGGTATAGAATGACATGAGAGCTATATTGCCTAAAAGGGCAAAGTATCCGTGAATATGCCACTTTTGACCCGGCTTTTCGAGCTTCTGATACATTTTAACGATACTAGCCTGCGAGGCTCTTCCAAGGGCAAACTCCATAGTCAAAGAAGGTAAGCCCAAAATGAGAAGGCAAAGAACATAGATAAGGACAAATCCTCCGCCTCCGCATTGTCCGGTCATCCACGGAAATTTCCACACGTTTCCGCAGCCAATAGCACAACCTGCCGAAAGCAAGATAAAGCCCAATCTGCTGCTTAGATGTTCCCTTTGTTTTTCCATATTTTAATCTCCTATTTTTAGTTTGCAGTTTTCAGTTTGAATATATAAATTTATAGTCCGTACTACGCAATGCAACAACTATTCAAGTCTATCAAAAAAGCGATTCCAGGTCAATATTTTAAGGGGTGGGATGAGAAGGTTTGGGGGGTGACAAAGAATGGTTGGTATTTCAAAATAAAAAACCGACAGCAAAGACGCTGTCGGTTTATAGCATTTCTATTTTAAATCCGGCAAAGCTTTATCACCTATGCTTATTAAAGCTGTTTGCATAGATCTGAAGTATCTCAGCATATATTTCACACTGCTGTTTCCAATCCGGATTTGCCTTTGCTACCTCCGGCAAAAAGTCAATGTATTCAATATAGTAAGTTCTGGAGAGATGCTTCTCGTCCATCTTTTTATCTGCATACTTCCAGACCTGCTTATACTCTTTCTTAGCCCTTCCGAAGGCTTTATGAGGATGTACGAAAACAACTTCACCGGCCTCATTTACACCGAGCTCGAACTTCTTTGCTTTATCCGAATCCATAAGGGCATTGTATGTCTGTTGTGAAACAAGAGCCATCTCAGGATTGTAATCTGCTACTGCCTTATTTTCATTTGGCACATTATAGAAAGGCATAAGAACACCGAAGAAAAGATAGCAAATTAAAACTAATACAGCAATCAATACTACAACTACAGCGGCAAGCGCCCCACCGGCAATTTTTAAATACTTTTTCATAGGTTACCTCCTAAGCGGCAATGTATCGTTAAATATTCTAACATATTTATATTAACAATACAAGAAGAACCAAATAGTTAACAAGTACAAAACAGCGCCGCAAGTTTAAACTTACGGCGCCATCCATGATAATACTGAATTTTATTATACTTAATTATGATTAATTCTACTTAACTATACTTAATTACCTTTTTCTATCTTGAATGTGTAGGTAGCGCCATCTTCGATGTCGGTCATATCAGCGCCCTTTGATGCATACTCATCACCGATATAGAAAGCCCAATAAGCCTTGTCCGTATCATAATCAGCGGTTATAGGTGTACCGTCAAAGTAAACAGTCTTGATGTAGAGTCCGTAATCGCCGTCTTCGCCCTCTATAAGCTTTTCCTTAAGCAAAGCAGCACCAACCGTTTTCTCTGTAGTCTCGATCTCTTTGGATGTTTCTTTTCCCTCGGCATCAACAACCTTAAATGTGAACTTCAGGGTATCTGCAGTCGGCGCCTCAGTAGACGCTTGTGTCGATGGATCAGTTTTGTCACCGTCAGTCTTAGGTGTGCTCTTACAAGCAGTCATAGCAAAAGCCATGGAAACTGACAAGGCAACAATCAGCAGTACAGACAGAACTCTCCTTAAAGTGCTATTCCTCATATTTGTCCTCCTTTATATTTTTGGTACAAACCTTTACCACTTTGGACATCGTCATTATACCATAGGAGGATAAAAAAGCAATAAGAGAGGTTTGAGTCCGATAATATTTATAAGCCATGTGAAACTTAAAAATAAACAAAAGAAGCAAGCCTATTGGCTTGCTTCTTTTTGGCGCCTCAAACAGGACTCGACCGTCTGTTGCACGGCTTCGCCGTTTACATACTGCTTCGCTCGGCGACTATGGCTTTGCCACAGTAACCGCCTTCGCGCTTTTGCTGTAAAA
>CAZIHW010000054.1:0-7266 GCA_964539045.1 uncultured Eubacteriales bacterium
TTTGGCGGAGACGGCGAGATTCGAACTCGCGGGGGATTGCTCCCTAACTGATTTCGAGTCAGCCCCGTTATGACCACTTCGATACGTCTCCGTATATAATTTGCTAAAGTATTTTATCAAAGAGCGGGAATGTTGTCAATGAGATAAGTCAGGCTTTACACAAATAAAAAGGGGGACTGCTATGCAAAATTTGCAGGGCAGTCCCTTAATATGTATCTATGCTTTATTCGTCGCGATCCTTGAGATATGGGCCCGGATGGTCATATTCACCGTACTCGCAGCCGATGTGTTCTGCATGCATGTCGTCGATGAGTTTGAATCCGAAGAGTGTTCTCTTGTAGAGCTTAAGATCGCCGTAGCCGTTTCCACCGTTCCAGAGTCTCTGATGACGAAGTTTTCCGTCTGGTGACTCATACTTTATGAGAAGCATGTCTTCCTTCTTACAACGTAAGTCAGTTATAAGACGGCCGTGGATCGTCTTTTGATCAACATGCCATACGATTTCATCATCTGTCTCATATCCCTTGAATGCGGTCTGAGAAAGTGTCCAAAGCTTTGAGAAGTTGAACTCATAAGGCTTGCCTTCATAGTAGAAGCATCCGAGAAGCTTTCTTGGCATAGAAATTCCGAATACCTTTGGCTTACCGCCGCCGATTTCAAATACACTGTTCTCAAGCTTCTTGCCGGTCTTGTTCGATGTAAGGTCGTTGGATGAGAGCCATACCCAAGGAGTTGTGAAGTTTGAACCCCAGTTCTTATCTGCGTATCCGTATGACTTTTCGGGTATTACATCATATATCTCTCCGTCGAATTCGATCGTACCCTCATATTTAGTCTTTATGCCTTCTGCATGCCAATACATCTCAAATCCGTTGAGACGTCTCATAAGCCAGGATGTACCGTAGCCTACGTTGAAAGCAATCTGCTTATCGATTTTGATGTCCCATTTAATTGTACCTGCATCTGACATGTACTCAGGATGCTTTTCAGCTTCTTTTTGTGTCAGGGAAATGCTACCACGCATTTGGTATTCGTCGACATAGCAGTCATCAGCCTTTATGCTGAAAGGTGCATTGTAATGAACCTTTATATCCTTCCATGAGAAGAATCTGTGGAGCTGCTTTTTATTTGGTGCTACCCATGCACCGGCGTTTACCATAAGATATGAAGGCTTAATACCTTTTGCCTGATTTTCCGGAAGTTGGCCGAAAGTAGGCTTCTTTTTAGCGAGAGCCGGGTTGCAAAGGAAGTACTCAAAGTAGAAAGGCTTTTCTTCTCCGGTCTTTCTGTTTACTGCAGTGAGTGAATGCCACCACCAGTCGTAGCCTTGCTTTTTAAAGCTGCCTCGAAGCATACATTCATCACAGTTTTGGTCCTTTATGGAACAATCCTTTTTAATGCTCATTTGTTTTCCCTCCTAAATTTTTCTTGACTATTATATTGTACACAAAACGCGCCGGATATAAAATTGCCAAATGTTATAAAGTTTCTTAAAATAAATAGTGCGATTTTACTGAACAAATTTACTGTATATTCAAATCATTCACTCTTTCTTCAAATCAGGCGATATGTACGTGGTACTATTAATATTGTGACAGGCCCAAAAATAGAATAATAGTATCTGCTTTTGACTAAGGGAGTTATATGTGGTAATATCTTCGGGTACATTTTCACGGGAGGAATAAAAGTGTCGTTCAATTTCGTCTTTATTTTCAACAGCCTTTTACTCGGTATCGGTCTCGCTATGGACGCATTTTCCGTGTCGCTTGCAAACGGACTTAACGAGCCCCGTATGAAAGCGGGGAAGATGATCGGTATAGCAACCACTTTTTCAGCCTTTCAGGCCATCATGCCGATGATAGGTTGGATATGTGTTCACACCATAGTAAAGTATTTTGAATCTTTCGAGACATTTGTACCGTGGATTGCATTGATTCTTTTGTTGTCAATAGGTGGGAAGATGCTCAAGGACGGAGTTGGTAACAAAGATCCGTTGAGCGAGGAGATAGCCATCGGTATAGCGGGACTTGTTATACAGGGTATAGCTACTTCCATAGATGCATTGTCTGTCGGATTTACTATTGCGGACTACGGTCTAACCATGGCTTTGGTTTGTGCGGCTATCATAGCGGTTGTGACATTTGTGATATGTATGGCGGGTTTGTCTCTCGGAAAAAAGTTCGGTATGAAGCTTGGAGGAAAGGCAAATATCCTCGGCGGAGTTATACTCATCGCCATAGGTATAGAGATATTCATAACAGGTATATGAATGATTGATATTTGAGAACAAAAAAACCCGTAGATACGGGTTTTTCTCTTTTTTTATAACAAAAAATCAATCATATTTTTAGTAAAATTTACATAGTGTTTTTTAAATAGCAATATGTTATGATTGACTTTGTGAACGTGTACTCACGCACGTCATTTAATTTCTTTATGGAGGGTAAGTTATGGATTGTTGTTGCAATCATAATAAAAGTGATCTTTCTCTTCTCAAGGAGACGTTAGATCACTACAAAGGAATACCCGGAAGCCTTATAGCCATTCTTCAAAAGGCTCAGGAGATATATGGGTATTTACCTGTGGATGTTATCTATCACATAGCAGAGGAAACAGGCGTCGCTCCGGCAAAGGTAATGGGAGTCGCAACTTTCTATACACAGTTTAGACTGAAACCGGTAGGAAAGTATCTTATCATGTTGTGCCAGGGCACTGCTTGTCATGTAAACGGTTCCGAGCTTATAGCTCAGGCTATAAAGGATGAGATCGGAATAGTAGACGGTGAAACAACAGAAGACGGTTTGTTCACCTTGAAACATGTTGCTTGTCTCGGATGTTGCAGTTTGTCTCCCGTAATGATGATAAACGAGGAAACTTACGGAAGTCTTACACCGGACAAGACAAAGACGATTCTTCGCGAACTCGCAGCAAAGGCAGGTGAAGCAGAATGAAAATAGTAGTTGGAGAAGGCAGTTGCGGACTCGCAGCCGGTGCCGGAAAAGTACATACTAAACTCGATGAATTGTTCGCTGCTTCGAATCCTGTAAATGCGCAGGTTACCATAACAGGTTGTATCGGCATGTGCTTTGTTGAGCCGATAGTAGACGTTTATGAAGACGACGGAACTCTTCACAGATTGGTTCGCGTTACGGAAAACGATGCCGACATAATTCATGAGGCTGTTTGTTCAGGCGATTTATCAAAACTCGATTCACTTACAATATCAGATGAGGATGCATCATTCTTGTCAAAGCAGACTCGTATAGCTCTCAGAAACTGCGGTGTTATTAACCCAATGAGCATAGACGAGTACATTGCTAAGGGTGGATACGGAGCTCTCTCAAAGATTCTCAAGACGGGCATGTCCCAGGATGATGTTATCAACGAGATAGACATATCCGGTCTTAAAGGCCGCGGCGGTGCAGGATTTTCGACTGCATTCAAGTGGAGAGCAGCAAAGGCTTCGGAAGGTACTGAGAAGTATCTTATTTGTAATGCCGATGAGGGTGACCCGGGCGCATTCATGGATCGTGCCGTTATAGAGGGAGACCCGCACAACCTCATTGAAGGAATGCTCATAGGTGCATATTCAATCGGAGCACAAGAGGCAATCGTTTACGTTCGTGCCGAGTATCCTCTTGCTATTATCCGTCTTGAAAATGCGATTCGTGAAGCAACGGAGAGAGGTTATCTCGGTAAGAATATAATGGGATCTGATTTCTCATGTACAATGAGAATAAAGGCCGGTGCAGGCGCTTTTGTTTGCGGAGAAGAAACGGCCCTTATTGAGTCCCTTGAAGGTAAGCGTGGTATGCCTCGCCTTAAGCCTCCGTTCCCGGCTCAATCGGGATTCTGGTTCAAGCCTTCCAACATAAACAACGTAGAAACCTATGCAAATGTTGCATGGATTATAAGCAACGGCGGTGCTGCTTTTGCAGCAATGGGTACAGAGGAGTCAAAGGGTACAAAGGTATTTGCTCTTACCGGTAAAATAAAGCGCGGTGGACTTGTTGAAATTCCTATGGGTAAAACTCTCCGTGAGGTTATTTATGACATAGGCGGAGGTATACGCGGCGATAAGGAATTCAAGGCTGTACAGCTCGGCGGACCTTCCGGCGGATGTATACCTGCAAGCTTGCTTGATACGGTAATTGACTATCGTGCGCTGGGTGCTACCGGCGCTATCATGGGCTCCGGCGGTATGGTTGTTATGGATGAGTCAACATGTATGGTTGGTATGGCGAAGTTCTTCCTTGACTTTACAGCCAAGGAAAGCTGCGGAAAGTGTATACATTGCCGAATAGGCACAAAGCGTATGCTTGAAATTCTTGACCGAATCGTAAAGGGTGAAGGTCAGGATGGTGACATAGAGAAGCTTGAAGAGCTGTGCTATGCTATCAAAGACGGAGCTCTTTGCGGACTCGGTCAGACAGCTCCTAATCCGGTCCTTACCACTATCAAGTACTTCCGTGAAGAGATGGAAGCGCATATAGCAGAGAAGCGCTGTCCTGCCGGAGAGTGTGTAAATCTCATAACGTACTCAATCGATGAAGAACTGTGTATCGGCTGTTCGGCTTGCGCGAGAAAATGTCCTGTCAATGCCATTACCGGTGAGGTAAAGAAGCCATACAAGATAGATACAAATATATGCATTAAGTGCGGCAACTGTAAGACTGTATGCCGTCAGGATGCGGTAATTGTAAGATAAGGGGGGATTTTGATGTCTATAAAATATACTATCGACGGAATAGAAGTTGAGGCTAATGAGCAAGACACTATTTTGTCATCAGCAAAACGTGCCGGCATCGAAATTCCGACACTCTGCTTTAGTGAAAGCACAGCTATCTACGGCGCTTGCGGTGTGTGTGTAGTTGAGGCTGAGGGCGTACCGAAGCTTCTCCGCGCATGTTCTGCTAAACCTATGGATGGTTATAAAGTTCATACAGACTCAGATAGGGTAGTGAGAGCCAGAAAAACTGCGCTTGAACTTCTCATCTCAGATCATACAGGTGACTGCCGAGGCCCGTGTAAATTAAATTGCCCGGCTATGACAGATTGCCAAAAATACGTAAATGAGATAAAAGACGGAAAATACTTTGATGCTGTTTCTACCGTATACGAAGCTTTCCCGCTTCCTGCCTCAATAGGACGTGTGTGCCCTCATCCTTGTGAGGATGCATGTCGCAGACAGTTGGTAGAGGAGCCGATTTCGATAGCATTCCTTAAAGCATTTGCAGCTGATAAGGTGCTTGAGAGCGGAAACACATACAAGATCCCGGTTTCGGGAGACAGCGGTAAGCGTGTAGCTATAATCGGCGGCGGCCCTGCAGGTTTGACAGCAGCTGTAAAACTCCGTGAATACGGTCATGCCGTAACAATTTTCGATCAGCAACCGAAGATGGGCGGTATGCTCAGATACGGTATTCCTCAGTATAGACTTCCGAAGGAAGTTCTTGACAGGGAGATAGCTATAATTGAAGAATCCGGCGTTGAGATGAAAAATAACGTTAAGCTCGGTAGGGATATTGAGTTTGATGTATTGACAAAGACATATGATGCCGTACTTCTCTGCATAGGAGCTTGGACATCTGTTTCGATGGGTGTTCCGGGCGAAACCCTTGACGGGGTTATCGGAGGTATTTACTTCCTCGAAAAACTCGGTCTCGGCGAAAAGCCGACTATAGGCGAAAAAGTAGCCGTATGCGGCGGCGGTAACACAGCAATGGATGCTTGTCGAACTGCGGTAAGACTGGGTGCCAAAGAGGTTTATGTAATATACAGAAGAACCCGCAACGAAATGCCGGCTGCCGACATAGAGATAGAAGAGGCTGAGGAAGAGGGCGTTATTTTCAAGTTCCTCACCAATCCTATAAAGATATACGGCGAGAATGGTCATGTAACCGGTATTCAGCTTCAGAAGATGAAGCTCGGCGAGCCTGATGAGTCCGGTCGTTGCCGTCCTGTTGCAATTGAAGGTGCTGTTGAAGACATAGAGGTTGACAATGTACTCATGGCAATCGGACAGATTGCAAATTGCGACGGAATAGACGGTGTTGAACTTACAAGAAAGGGAACTATTGTTTGCGATGAAATGACTTTCCGCACCAATATTCCTAATGTATTTGCTGCCGGTGACGTAACAAACTCGGGTGCAGGTATAGCTATAGAGGCTATAGCAGAGGCACAGAAGGCTGCTTTTTGCATCAACAACTTCCTCGAGGGAGACGAGGTTCGCTATAAGAAACCTTACTTTGTAGAGAAAGAGGTTACTGCAGAAGAGTTTGAAGACAGACCTAAGCAGTCCAGAGAAAAAATGCCGGGACTTTCTCCGGAGGACAGAAGACACAACTTCGAACCTGTATACTTTGGATTTACCGAAGAGCAGGCGAAGGCAGAGGCTTCACGTTGCCTTGAGTGTGGATGTCACGATTATTATGATTGTAAGCTCATCAAGTATGCTAACGATTATGATATAAATCCTGATAAGTTCTCGGGTGAAAAGCATTTAAGACCTGTTATAGAGATAGCTGATGTTATCGAGCACAATCCTGATAAGTGTGTACTTTGCGGTCTTTGCTACAGAACTTGTGAGGAAGTGGCAAAGAAGACGTTTATCGGTCTTTACAACAGAGGCTTCTCTACAACTATCAATCCTATGTTCCCGAAAGCTGAGGCAGCTGCATATTGCGCAACCTGTAATAAGTGCGTAGAGGCTTGTCCTACAGGAGCTATGAAACGTAAGTTTTAACAGGGAATAAATTTACAGAGGATAAATTTGATAGGGAATAAGTTAAACTTAAAGGGAAACTAAACTATAAAAGGGTGAAAACATAAAGTTTTCACCCTTTTTGTTATTCAATATTCTGTTATTCAGATCTTTTCTATTCAGATTTCTTTTTTTCTATCGGCTTTTCTTCCTGTACTTCAACTAAGTCATCCATGAATTGATGAAGGGTTTGTAAAAGCAGTAATGCTTTCATGTTGCCGAGAGGAACACTTGTAAGTAATTCTTTTGGTATACCCGACATCTCTTTTTTTAATTCAGATCCTCTTTTTGTGAGCTTTATAATGATATTGCGCTCATCCGCTTCACTTTTGATTCTCTCCACATAGCCTTGAGCTTCAAGTTTTTTCAAAAGAGGGGTCAGGGTGCCGGAATCGAGAAACAGTCTCTTCCCGAGTTCTTTTACATTGATTTCGTCTTTTTCCCAAAGCGCCATCAATGTTATATAACCCGTATAAGTGAGATTGTAGGGCGCCAATAGA
>CAZIHW010000055.1:0-2100 GCA_964539045.1 uncultured Eubacteriales bacterium
AAAATAAGATTATTCTTTTACAATAACCTGCTTGCCATTGTAATAACCGCATTCCTGGCAAACTCTATGTGGTCTCTTGTACTGGCCGCACTGTGGGCACTTTACAAGCTCAGGAGCGCTCATCTTCCATACATTTGAACGTCTCTTATCTCTACGAGCCTTTGAAACTCTTCTTGCTGGTACTGCCATTGCTGTAAACCCCCTATCAAAATTGAAAAATAAATAATAACAAATTTACATCAGTCCTCATCGCTGAGCAAATCGAGGAGAGAAGACAATCTCGGATCAACCTCTTTTTTGCAATCGCAGGGACCTTCATTCAAATTCTTTCCGCAACGCGAACAGATTCCTTTACAATTCTCGCTGCAAAGAATTTTCGTCGGTAGGCTCAGCAACACATCTTCCGTCGCCAGTATATCCAAATCGTAATGACTGTCGGGTACAACAATGTACTCGTCATTGGTTGTATCATACGACTCGGGTACGAAAATGTGGTCCATCTTAATGGTAAGCGTTTTTGCCACCGGCACTGCACAACGGTCACATTCGGTTTCTATACGCACAGTTACATCTGCATCCACAGACACAACGCCCGCTCTGTTCTCTATAGTTCCCTTTATATGCATTGGAGCTACGAACGGATGAATACCGTAAAGTTCAACATCATTCATGTCGGATTCATGATCAATGTCCAGCGAAAGACCTTCAACTTCGAACAACTCTTTGAAGTTTATATCAAGCATGTTGTCCACCTCATTTCGGTCTTACACGCATCCGTGTGCACGCGTACAAGATATTATAATATCTGATATTTTCTTTGTCAACAATTTCTTTGACAACAAAAAAATCATCAAAAACGACCCCGCGTCAAAGCACGGGGTCGCTTGGATAAACTATCAGATCTTTTCACAGGAGAAGAAGATGTCCTTCGGCAAATCCTCTTCGTCAGCAGAGAGAGTAAAAGTAAACTTAGTGTCTGTAGCCTCTCCCAATCTGTTTACTTTCTCGAAGAATTCTACAAGCTCATCACCTGCTGAACCACCGATCTTAAGAGTACCATCGGCAAGAATATCTGTGATATCGCTGTCGCCTGCGCACATACCTGCTATAAATCCATAGTATGCTTCATATCCTGCTATAGCGAACTCATCAGCCTCAACAAGGCGTACTCTTGAGTTGATATCATAAGTAAGCTTGCTGCCCTTTTCTATACAAATAACGTTACCGTTTGATGCTTCCATTGCTTTGTTTACCTCTTCAATGAGGTGCTTGGTTTTACCTGTTCCTTTGTGTCCGATAATAAGAGATATCATAAGTATATCCTCCTGCTTATTTTATTTCCGCTTCAAGCGGTTAAACTCCAAGTCGTTTTTCGAGCTCTTGGCGCTCGCTTTCATAACCCGGTTTGCCAAGTAAGGCAAACATGTTACGTTTATAACTCTCAACTCCCGGTTGGTTAAATGGGTTTACGCCCAGGATATAACCGGAAATTGCACAAGCCTTTTCAAAGAAATAAATCATGTATCCGAGCTCATACTCACTCATAGATTCAGCTTTCAGAACTATATTCGGAACACCGCCGTCATTGTGAGCCAATACGGTACCGAGGGAAGCCATCTCATTTACGTATGACATACCCTTTCCGGCAAGGAAGTTCAAGCCATCGGTGTTCGCCGGATCAGTTTCTATAATGTACTCCTGATTCGGTTTGTCAAAAAGTACAACTGTTTCAAACAGTATACGCTGTCCGTCCTGTATATACTGTCCGAGGGAATGAAGGTCGGTCGAGAAAATCGCGGAAGCCGGGAATATGCCCTTTCCGTCTTTACCTTCCGATTCACCGTAAAGCTGCTTGAACCATTCGTTCATCATAGTGTAAGAAGGCTCGTAGCTTACCATCATCTCCACAGTTTTTCCTTTACGTGCCAATACATTGCGTATAGCGGCGTATTTGTAGCAATCATTTTCGTTTATGTCAGGGTTCATAAATGCTTCACGAGCATCCTGCGCACCCTTCATGAGCAAATCTATGTCTATGCCCGCAACCGCGATCGGCAAAAGACCTACTGCGGTAAGAACCGAATACCGTCCCCCTACATC
>CAZIHW010000056.1:0-16942 GCA_964539045.1 uncultured Eubacteriales bacterium
AGCAGTTTTGAGCACTTTTCAGCAGTTAAATACCGAATTCCATCTGAGCTCCTTTTGACTTCGAAAGCTGCTCATTATGATGTTCAAGAATCTTCTTAATCTTAGCTGACGGGTCAAGTAAGCTGCTGATGGATATATCGTGGTTTATGGTATCAAGAAGAAGTGCCATGTACTTTGACATATCAACCTCGGTATACCATTCCCTCGAGAGAAGCTCCGGAGTTCTGTAAACCAGATTTGTTGTGAGTATGCGCTCTATGTTACCGTTTTTGTAAGCTTCGTCGAAGATAGAGAGTCCATTGCAGAAAAGACCGAAACATGTGCATACATAAATCCTGTTAGCACCGAGCCCCTTAAGCTTAGCTGCTACTTCAAGCATAGACTCGCCGGAGGAAATCATATCATCAACTACTATTATGTCCTTGCCTTCAACATTCGAGCCTAAGAATTCATGTGCGAGTATCGGATTTCTTCCGTCTACAATTCTGGAATAGTCTCTTCTCTTATAGAACATACCGAGTTCAACACCGAGTACGGATGCGTAATGTATAGCCCTTCCCATACCACCTTCATCAGGGGATACAACCATAATATTCTGGGGGTCAAATTTTATGTCAGGGGAAGTTTTTATAAGTGCCTTTATCATCTGATAAATAGGGGAGATATTCTCAAATCCGTTGAGGGTTATTGAGTTCTGAACCCTTGGGTCGTGTGCATCAAAAGTGAGAATGCTGTCTACGCCCATTGCAACAAGTTCCTGAAGGGACATAGCGCAGTCAAGGGATTCTCTCGATGCTCTCTTATGCTGTCTGCCTTCGTAAAGCATCGGCATAACTACTGTTATACGATGAGCCTTTCCTCCTATAGCCGAGATAACTCTTTTAAGGTTTGCAAAGTGGTCGTCCGGACTCATGGGGACTTCCTGACCGTACATCTTATACTTTACTCCATAGTTGAACACGTCAACCAGGATGAAAATGTCGTAACCCCTTACGGTATGATTTATAACCGCTTTTCCTTCGCCCGAACCGAACCTGGGGCAGGTGATATCGATTATGTACGAGTCTTTTGCATAGCCCTCAATGTTGAGCGGAGAATTCTTAAGGGTCAGGTTTTCCTCTCTCCACTTAACTATGTAATCATCAATCTTCTTTGCCAGATCCTCTGTACCGGGAAGAGCGATGATACCGAATTTTCCGTAAGGAATAGTAGTAAATTCTGAACTTTCAGGAATTTCAAACGCCGGAACATCTGTAAACATATATTTTTACCCCCATAAAGCTGCGCAAATATTGTGTTTTTGTGTCGCATACAGTGAAAATTTTAACATAAACATGCCTTATTTACAATAAAAAAAGGGGTAGTGATAATTAAAAATTTTGTTAATATTTTTGTTAATATTTTTTCTGAAAAATTTGTACAAAAACAAAAGAAAAATCGACAAAAATTTAAAGTTTCGTAAAGATTTTTGACAAAATGAACAAAAAAATTGTATGAATAAAAAGCAACTTTTCATCTGTGAAAAATATAACGATAAACAGTTATATTTTTAATCTCCAAATTGTTGAATTTGGACTATTCTATTGCTATAATGTAAAAGTTGTTTGGTACTCTAACTTTGTATTTATAATATGTATGTTTTATATGTATTGGGGTAGAGCGTATGAGTACTTACCAAATTAAAAATGAGGAAAGGGTGATTTGGAGTAAATGGCTTCAGAAATGATTAACCAAGTCCTTGATGCTGAGAAAGCAGCAGCAGACAAGGAGGCAGCCGCAAGAGCTAAATCTGTTGAGATTATAAAAGCAGCAGAGGCAGAGGCTAAAGCAACTGCTGAAGCCGGAAAGGTTGCTGCCGCAAAGGAAAAGGAGCAAATCCTTGACAGAGCGCAGAAAAAGGCGAACGAGATCTACGCTGATGCTAAGGCACAGGCTGCATCCAAAAAAGACGGTCTCCTGAAAAAGAGTGCCGACAAGATGGATGAGTCGGTAGCCGCAGTTATTAAGCACATTATTCCCTGATTGGTTTGGGAGAGAAATTTTATAAGGAGGTGTGTGAAAAATGGCAATTAAAGATATGAAGCGCGTGGAAATTCTTGCAATGTTAAGCGACTCCAAGTCTATCATTGATTTGATTCAACAAAGTGGCTGTATGGAAGTTATTGACTACACAGAAGAAGAATCACATTTTTATAAGCTTTCAACTTCTACTTCGGTAAGTCAGTTTGAAAAATTCCATGAGATAGTTACTCAGGCGTTGGAGATTCTTAATACTTATGTACCTGCAGGAGGCGGGCTCCTCTCTTCTTTCGCGCCGAGACCTGAGTTATCAGTATCGGAGTTCTACAAGAAAGCACAGGAGTCTGATGCCGTTCTTTCAAAGTGTTACGGCATAAATGCGCTTTATAAAGAGATACAGGACTGTAAAGTTGAAATAGTTCGTGCGCAGACGTCTATCGATCAGGTTATGCCTTGGGCAGGACTTGATATCCCGTCTTCATTTACCGGTACGGCTTCAACAGCTGCTTTTGTCGGAAGCATAGGCCTTCCGCTTGATCGTGAGCAGATTCTTACTCAGCTCGCTGAAAAGGCACCGGAGATTGATTGCGAAGTCGAAATTGTTTCAGCTGATAACAATCAGACCTGTCTGGTAGCTCTTTGTCACAGAGACAATGCCAAGGAATTTGATTCAGCTCTCAGAAGTATTGGCTTCGTGATGCCGTCAGATCCGACTAAGCACGAACCTGCTGTTCGTATTAAACGCTTGGAGGCACAGATAGATGCCTGCAATGCAAGGATTGCTGAGAATGAGGAAAAGATTAAAACTTATGCCGAATTCCGCGATGACATTCGTTTCCTTGATGACTACTTTGTATTGAGAAAAGACAAATATAAGGCTCTTGACAATATCTCGATGAGCGACAATGTATTTGTTCTTTCAGGATATGTTCCTGCCAAAGAAGTAGATAATCTCACAGGAAAACTTACAGAGCTATTTGACGTTGCCATTTCCGTGACTGATCCTGATCCGGAAACAGAAGAAGTTCCGGTGTTGATCGAAAACGGAACACTTGGTGGAACTATGGAGTCAATTACAAATATGTATGCGACACCAAGTCACTCAGATGTTGACCCGAATACAGCAATGACTGTTTTCTATTTCTTGCTGTTCGGACTCATGCTGGGAGATGCAGGCTATGGAATCCTGATGGTTATAGCTTGCCTGTTTGTTAAGTTTAAGTTCAGACTTGAGCCTCAGAAGGCCAAAACCGTTAACTACGGATTGTTCTGTGGTATAGGAACAACAATTTGGGGTGTGCTCCTCAACGGTTGGTTCGGAGATCTTCCGCACTACATTGCAAATGGATTGGCAGCCGGGGATAAGCTCAGCATTATAGAGGCCAAACACTTGTATTGGTTCGCTCCGCTTGAGCATACTGCCAGATTCCTGTTGCTCGCATTCTTCATAGGTATACTTCACCTTGGAATGGGCGTTTGCGTAAACATCTATAAGGGATTCAAGTTCGGAAGCAAGTTTGATACTTTGGTAGATAATGTACCTCAGCTTCTTATATTGGTAGGCGTTATCCCGCTTATCAAATCACAGATAGGTGGTACAGCTCTTTCGGAAAATCCTCCGACAAAGTTCATTGATGACATGATAAACAGTGCATCAGGTGCTTTGTATGGCTGTCTTGCAGCAGGAGCCGCTCTCGTAATACTCGGTCCGGCACTCATTGCTATTAAAGACAGAAAACCGATTGGAAAGATATTAGGTGGTTTGGGAGGAGGACTTTACGGCCTCTACAATGCCGCTTCGGGATATCTCGGAGATATACTCTCATATGCCCGTCTTTTGGCTCTCGGTCTTTGCACAGGCGTTATAGCTTCTGTTATTAACCAGCTTGCCGCAATGCTCGGAAACCCAATCCTGTTTATTGTTGTAGCTATATTCGGACACGCAATAAACTTCGGTATCAATATAATCGGTACTTACGTACACACAAACAGACTTCAGTACGTAGAATTCTTTAGTAAATTCTATGATGGTGGCGGAAAACTCTTTGAGCCACTCAACGTTAAATCAAAATCATTTAAATTTAAGGAGGAAACTCAATCATGATGGCTAATTTCACAGGTATAGTACTCGCAGTACTCGGCGCTGCTATTGCAGCAATTTTCTCAGGTATGGGCTCTGCAAAGGGCGTTGGTCTCGTAGGTAACGCTGCTGCAGGCGCAATTGCAGAAGATCCTTCACTTTTCGGTAAGGTTCTTATTCTCCAGATTCTCCCAGGTACACAGGGTCTCTACGGATTCCTTGCTGCTTTCCTTATCATGAACAACATTACACCTGAAATCACAGTTGCTCAGGGTCTCGGACTTCTCTTCGCAGGTCTCCCGATTGCAGCTCTTGGTTTCTTCTCAGCTCTTCATCAGGGTAAAGTTGCTGCTTCAGGCGTAAGCGTAGTTATTAAGAAGCCTGATCAGAACGGTAAGGCAATCATCCTTTCTGCTATGGTTGAAACATACGCAGTACTTGCACTCCTCATCTCAATCCTTCTTATCGGTAAGGCAATGCTTTAATTTTAAGAGCATATACATAACTGTTAAGGAGAGTTGTCATGACAGGGTTAAATAAGATTATTGAAAGAATAGCACAAGACTCTGCAGCAAAGTGCGATGGAATTATCTTCAATGCACAGAATGAGGCAACTAAAATTAAAGAGGCAGCCCTTGAACTCGCAAACGAGGAAAAGGAAGCTGTTATAGCTGAAGCTAATAAGGAAGCAAAGGTTATTGTTGATACAGCCGAATCAGGTTCTGAACTTGAGGCAAAGAAAGTTCTTCTTGCCACAAAGGTTGGTATTATTGACAACACCATAGCAGAGGCTGTAAAAAAACTCGCAGAAATGCCTGACGATGAATACTTCGCCGCAATTTATGCGCTTGTTAAGAAGTATGCTCAGGCTGCAGAGGGCGAAATGCTTTTATCTGAGAAAGATCTCGGAAGACTTCCCGGTGACTTCTCAAAAAAGATAAACGAGGGTCTTGTAAGCGGTGCTAAGGTAAACGTTTCAAAGACTCCGGCAAATATCTCACAGGGCTTTATACTTGTTTATGGAGATATTGAAGTTAACTGCACCTTTGATGCTCTCGTAGAGGAAGCTCGCGACGACATCAAAGATGAACTATACAGTATAATTTTTGCCTAAACATAACTTATTGCAAAAGGAGGGCGTATATTATGAAACCTGAAATGGATTACGCTTATGCAGTAGCGCGTGTGAGGGCAAATGAGCTTAGCCTTTTAAGTGAAAACGATATAGATCAGCTTATAGCTGCCGAAGACTACAAAACCACAATGCACAGACTTTCTGATGCAGGTTGGGGTGATTCGGAAGGCTTCGGAGAGACAAGATATGCAGAATATCTTGAAAACTATTTCAATAAGGCTTGGGATTTGCTTGTTGAGATTCTCGGCGAAGAGGACATACATGATCTTGATGTTCTCCTTGTAAAGAACGATATGCAAAATCTTAAGGCTGCACTTAAGGGTATAGTTTCTCAACATGGTTCAAAAGATTTATACGCAAAATCAACGGTTTATGACACCGATAAAATTATCGCTGCAGTGGATGAAAGGAAATTCGAAGAATTACCTGATTTCATGCAGGCACCTGCCAAAGAGGCCTATGAGATACTTACTACTACGGCAAACGGTCAATTGGCAGACGCAGTTATAGACAAAGCTACTCTTGAGAGAATAAGCTACCTTGGCTCTATGGCAAAGTGTGAGACAATTTCGAAACTCGCTGAGCGTATTGTTGCGACAGCAAACATTAAGTCAGCTCTTCGTTGTGCGAACACAAACAAGAACGAGAGCTATATGGAACGTTCTATTTCGGAGTGCAACACTATTTCAAAGAAAGAGCTTATCGCAGCTGCTCTGGGCGGAGAGGAAGCTATCCTCTCTTATCTCGAGAAGACACCGTATGCTAAGGGTGCCGAGGAGTGGAAAAAGAGCACATCTTCTTTCGAAAAGTGGTGCGACGATATCCTTATGGAATGTGTTGACGGAGCACGTTACACACCGTTTGGACTCGATCCTATCGTAGCTTACTACATTGCTAAGGATGCAGAGATTAAGACCGTTCGTATAATTCTTTCAGCCAAGATTAATAATCTTCCGGCAGAGTTAATCAGAGAGAGGGTGAGAACGCTTTATGTATAAGATTGCAGCAATGGGCGATAAAGACAGTATTTACGGATTTGCTTCAATAGGACTTGAGATATTTCCTATAGATGACCCGACAGATGCTGTTCGCCAGATTCGTCAGATGGTTGACGGTGGTTATGCAGTTATCTTTATAACTGAGCAGCTTGCAACCGCTATAGAAAGCGAACTCGACCGCTATCGTGAGTTACCTGTACCGGCGATTATTCCAATACCGGGTATAAACGGAAACACCGGTCTTGGTTTGAGAAACGTCAGCAAGTCTGTAGAACAGGCTGTTGGCTCAGATATACTTTCAGACGCATAATGCGTATTACTAAAATAATAGCCGTAAACAGAAAGGCAAGTGATAGATAGAATGAGTAAAGGTATTATTACCAAAGTCTCCGGACCACTTGTTATTGCCGATGGCATGCGTGATGCAAACATGTATGACGTTGTTCGAGTTAGCGATGAGAGACTTATTGGTGAGATAATTGAAATGCACGAAGATCGTGCTTCTATCCAGGTTTATGAAGAGACATCAGGACTCGGAACAGGTACTCCTGTTGAGTCAACAGGTGCTCCTTTGTCAGTTGAACTCGGACCTGGTCTTATAACAACAATTTACGACGGTATCCAGAGACCGCTTGAGAAGATCCGTGCACAGATCGGTAACAATCTTACTCGCGGTGTTGAAGTTCCTTCACTCGACAGAGAAAAGAAATGGCACTTCGTACCTAAGGTAGCTGTAGGTGATACTGTAGTTGCCGGCGATATCGTTGGTACTGTTCAGGAAACAGATGTTGTTGAACACAGAATTATGGTTCCGCCTACATCTAAAGGCGGCGTTGTTAAGTCAATCAAAGAAGGTGACTTCACTGTTGAAGAGATAGTTGCTACTCTTGAAAACGGTGAGGAAATCGGACTTATGCAAAAGTGGCCTGTTCGTGTAGGTCGTCCTTATGCTAAGAAGATTGACCCGAATATCCCTCTTGTAACAGGACAGAGAGTTGTTGACGCACTCTTCCCGCTTGCAAAGGGTGGTTGTGCTGCAATCCCGGGACCTTTCGGTTCAGGTAAGACAGTTACACAGCATCAGCTCGCTAAGTGGGCTGACGCCGAAATCGTTGTTTACATCGGTTGCGGTGAGCGTGGTAACGAGATGACGGACGTTCTTAACGAGTTCCCTGAACTTGTGGATCCACATACAGGAAAATCACTCATGGAGCGTACTGTTCTTATCGCAAACACATCAGATATGCCTGTTGCTGCTCGTGAAGCATCAGTTTACACAGGTATTACAATAGCTGAGTATTTCCGTGATATGGGTTACTCAGTAGCACTCATGGCTGACTCTACTTCCCGTTGGGCTGAGGCTCTTCGTGAGATGTCAGGTCGTCTTGAGGAAATGCCGGGTGAAGAAGGTTATCCTGCTTACCTCGGTTCACGTATCGCTCAGTTCTATGAGCGTGCAGGACGTGTTGTAGCTCTCGGTTCAGATGAGCGTGAAGGTGCACTTTCCGCTATCGGTGCCGTATCCCCTCCGGGTGGTGATATTTCAGAGCCGGTTTCTCAGGCTACCCTTCGTATCGTAAAGGTTTACTGGGGACTCGATGCTTCTCTTGCTTACAAGAGACACTTCCCGGCTATCAACTGGCTTACTTCCTACAGCCTTTATGCTGACAAGTTAGGTAAGTGGTTCAATGCTGAGATAGCAGATGACTGGACCGAACTTCGTACTAAGATGATGACCTTACTTTCAGAAGAGGCTGAACTTGACGAGATCGTTAAGATGGTAGGTATGGATGCTCTTTCAGAGGCAGACCGCCTCAAGATGGAAGCAGCTCGCTCCATCCGTGAGGACTTCCTCCATCAGGTAGCTTTCGATCCTGTTGATACTTATACTTCTCCTAAGAAGATGCACTACATGATGACACTCGTTGTTGATTTCTACGAGCGTTCAGCTGATGCACTTTCTAAGGGCGCTTCTATTAAAGACATCATTGAACTTCCAGTACGTGAAGCTATCGGACGTTTCAAGTACGTTAAGGAAGAGGATATCGATGCAGAATATGAGAAGGTTGATGCAAGACTTAATGCAGAGCTTGCTGATGCCCTCAACAAGGAGGAGGACTATTAATGCCAAAAGAGTATAGAACTATACAAGAGGTAGCCGGTCCTCTTATGATTGTACGTGACGTAGAAAACGTTACTTATAACGAACTTGGTGAGATAGAGCTTGCAAGCGGTGAAAAGCGCCGTTGCCGTGTTCTTGAAATTGATGGTTCAAATGCTGTTGTTCAGCTCTTCGAAAGCTCAACAGGTATTAACCTCTCAGATTCCAAGGTTCGTTTCTCCGGTCGTCAGATGGAACTCGGTGTTTCAACTGATATGCTTGGCCGTGTATTCGACGGTCTCGGCAGACCTATAGACGGTGGTCCGGAAATCATTCCGGAAAAGAGACTTGATGTTAACGGTAACCCGATGAACCCGGCTGCTCGTGCATTCCCGTCAGAGTTCATTCAGACAGGTGTTTCTGCAATCGACGGACTTAACACACTTGTTCGTGGTCAGAAGCTTCCTATCTTCTCCGGTTCAGGTCTTCCGCATGCTGAGCTTGCAGCTCAGATAGCACGTCAGGCTAAGGTTCGCGGCAAGGACGAACAGTTCGCTGTTGTATTTGCTGCTATGGGTATCACTTTCGAAGAGTCAAACTACTTCGTTGAGTCTTTCCGTGAGACAGGCGCTCTTGACAGAACAGTAATGTTCTCAAACCTTGCTAATGACCCTGCTGTTGAGCGTATTGCTACTCCTAAGATGGCTCTTACAGCTGCTGAATATCTCGCATTTGAAAAGGGCATGCACGTTCTTGTAATTCTCACTGATATTACAAACTATGCAGACGCTCTTCGTGAGGTTTCCGCTGCACGTAAAGAGGTTCCTGGTCGTCGTGGTTATCCGGGTTATCTTTATACTGACCTTGCTACAATGTATGAGCGTGCAGGACGTCAGCTCGGTAAAGAGGGTTCGATCACTATGATTCCTATCCTTTCAATGCCTGAGGATGACAAGACTCACCCAATCCCTGACCTTACAGGATATATCACAGAGGGTCAGATCATGTTGTCCCGTGATCTTTACAGACGTGGCATTCAGCCGCCTGTAGACGTTCTTCCTTCTCTTTCCCGTCTTAAGGATAAGGGTACAGGTGAAGGAAAGACACGTAAGGACCACTCAAATACAATGAACCAGTTGTTCGCTGCTTATTCACGTGGTAAGGACGCAAAAGAGCTTATGACCATCCTTGGTGAAGCTGCTCTTACAGAGATCGACCTTCTCTACGCTAAGTTTGCAGATGAATTTGAGAGACGTTACGTATCACAGGGTTATGAGAACAACAGGAGTATTGAAGAGACTCTTGACCTCGGTTGGGAACTCCTCAGACTTCTTCCTCGTAACGAACTTAAGCGTATTTCCGATGCATTACTCGATGAGTATTATGACAAAAAGTAAAGTAGGTGAAGCCCTGTGGCAAGACTCAATGTAAACCCTACCCGCATGGAGCTCACCAACGTTAAGAATAAGCTTAAGACCGCTACAAAAGGTCACAAGCTTCTTAAGGATAAGCGCGACGAACTCATGCGTCAGTTTATCGAGCTTGTTCGTGAAAACAAGGAAATTCGTCGTCAGGTTGAAAAGGGAATAGCTGCAGCAAATGCACATATGGCAGTTGCACGTTCCGTTATGTCCGACGAAGCTCTTAACGTTGCTCTTATGCTCCCGATGCAGGAGATGAGCCTTGAGATAACTGAAAAGAATGTCATGAGCGTTATGATCCCGGTATTTGAGACAAAGTTCAAGACCGCAGATGCAAACGACATTTACTCTTACGGTTATGCATTCACGTCCAGTGACTTGGATGATGCTGTAAAAGCATTATCTGATATCATGCCTCTTATGCTCAGGTTGGCTGAGGTTGAAAAGTCCTGTCAGCTTATGGCTGCAGAGATCGAGAAGACCCGCCGCCGTGTTAACGCTCTTGAGCATGTTATGATTCCTCAATATGAGGAGACAATAAAGTACATACGAATGAAGCTCGATGAGAACGATCGTAGTACAACAACCCGTCTCATGAAGGTTAAGGATATGATGCTTGAAGAGGCTCATCATTATTCAGAACGTGAGCAGTAATTAAAAATCTGCTTACGCAGATGTAAATAACCCCTCCGCGAAAAGCGGAGGGGTTTTGTTATTTTGGTTTATCTTTTTGGATAATCTAGATCACGAACTAAACGGAGATCTGATTCCGGACAATCTGAAGTTCATCGGCTTTTGGTTATATATGGACCTGTATACGCCGAAGGCGAGACCGAGACCTATATAAAGGCAAAGCGAGGATGAACCGCCGGCCGAGAAGAAGGGAAGAGTTATACCTACAACCGGACCCAGACGAAGGCACATGGCTATGTTTATGATAGCTTGTACCGCTATCATGGAGGCAAGCCCGTAACACATGAGACCGGAGGCCTCGTTTACATCTTTACGTCCGTTTCTTATAACTTTATAAATGATGCAAAGGATAAGGGCAATCGCAATTATGCATCCGAGAGTACCGAATTCTTCGGCTATAACAGTAAAGACAAAGTCGTTCTGACTCTCGGGAACGGAATGGCTCTGAGTGTAGACACCTTTAAAAAGTCCCGTTCCGAGGAACCCGCCCTGTTCTATGGCGGAAAGTCCCATGTTTTGCTGGTATGCAGTATCGGGATACTTCTCCGGGTCAACTATAACTATGAAACGCTGTTTTTGGTAACTGTTCATGAACTTAAACCAAAACAGCGGTACGGCTGCCAGAATCACAGCGGCGCCTGCTGCTATGTATTTCCAATCCAGTCCTGCTATGAACAACATGCCTGCTGCTATACCCATGAATACAACCGCGGAACCATCGTCACCGGATTTCATGACAAGAAGCGTAGGTATCAAGGCGTGCACCAGAAGCAATGCAATGGTACCTATTTTGTTTATGTTATTCCGGACTGCATTTAAATGGGTAGAAAATGTTATAATAAACAGTATCTTGACAAGTTCGGAGGGCTGGAAATAGAAAACCTTCAGATCCAGCCAGACCCTCGAGTCGGGTCGGGAAGGCGGCGCTACGCCGAGAGGGCTCATGACCAATAGCATTAAGCCTATGCCCACAATAGCGCAGACGGGCCACAACTTACATATTATGTCATAGTCTATAGTTGATATAACCATTGCCAGAAATACTCCGAGTGCTACGGCTATTATCATTGTTCGCGCGTCTCTGGGTATTCCGCCCGTATCCGCAACAGTGTATCTTGTAGCACTGTATACGTTTAAGACACCGAAGGCGGAAGCTAACAAGGCCAACAGTAAAAGAAGCTTGTCCGTGCCTTTAATAAAATGAATTGTATAATCCTTTATTTTTGTCATTTGGAGTATTTCACCTCTTTTCCGGAATTTCATTATAAGGTTTTACGGTAGTTTTTTCAAGAGTAGCAGGCATAACGTAATAAAAACGTAGTCATTTACATAAAAATATGCTAAAATATATCGGATTTAAATTCGCGCCGTCAGGCTAGACAAAGAGGTGAGTAAATTGCAGATCTTTAACACATCTTCCGTAGAGGAGACTGAAAACCTGGCTTACAGTCTTGCGGGCAAAGTAAAGCCGGGAACAGTTATAGCGCTTTTCGGCGGAATGGGTATGGGTAAGACTGCTTTTACTCGAGGATTGGCAAGAGGTCTGGGTGTATCGGATAGTTTCAGCAGTCCCACATTTTCTATCGTAAATGACTACGGCGGAAATCCTCCCTTGGCACATTTTGATATGTACAGGATAGAGACATGGGATGATCTATACTCTACAGGATTTTTCGACTATATAGATCAAGGATATATCTTAAGTGTGGAGTGGAGCGAAAATATAGAAAATGCATTGCCCGAGGGATGCATCAAAATTCATATAAAGCGCGGAGAAAAAGAGAATGACAGAATTATAGAAGTGGAGGATCCGGAATGAGAATTTTTGCAATTGATTGCACTGCTGTTGCGGCGAGCGCTGCCATAGTTGAGTTCGATGAAAACGGCGCTGAAAAGATTCTCTCTTCATCATATACCAATATAGGACTTACTCATAGCCAGACTTTGGTGCCTATGATGGCATCTGTATTCGGCAATGCAGGACTTAAGTCTGACGATATAGACTTTTTTGCCATAAATGCCGGGCCGGGATCTTTTACCGGCGTCAGGATAGGGGTAGCGGCTCTTAAGGGGTTCACGGAGTTTGACCCGGACAACTGCTATGCCATATCTACTTTGGAGTCTTTGGCCTACAATTATGCCGGGGTAAAGGACGCTGTCATTTGTTCATGTATGGATGCGAGATGCTCACAGACTTACACGGCATGTTTCGAAATCAAAGGCGGCAATGTATCAAGATTGACAGAAGACAGTGCGATTATGATCGAGGATCTCGGTGAAAAGCTAAAAAGTTTAAAAAAAGAGATTATTTTTGTTGGTGACGGCGCTGCATTGTGTTATAATATTTTGAAAGAAAAAATCAGCGATTGTTCTTGTGCTCCGTCACACCTTTTGTACCAGAACGCAGTGAGTGTTTCAAGGTGCGCTTTCGCTAAAATAAGACTTGGGGAGAAGCCCATAAGCAGTAAGGAACTGCTTCCTACATATCTAAGAGCCCCTCAGGCCGAAAGGGAACTCAGGAACAAAGCATAATAGGGGTTTTTAAAATGTTAGTTATAGGCTGTGACCACGGCGGTTTTGAATTGAAGAATGCTATTATCAAGCATTGGGAATCAAAAGGAATTGACTATATAGATGTAGGATGCTATTCCACTGATTCCGTTGACTATCCAGTTATAGCTAAAGAGCTTTGTAAAAAAATAACTTCCGGCGAGGCAAAACTTGGAGTTTTAGTTTGCGGAACCGGTATCGGTATGTCTATGGCGGCCAATAAGATTCACGGTATAAGAGCCGCTTGTTGCTCTGATACTTTCAGTGCCCGTCTTACAAGAAACCATAATGATGCAAACGTTCTTTGTATCGGCGGTCGCGTTGTAGGTGTGGGTCTCGGTCTTGATCTTGTAGATAACTTTATCAATGCCGAGTTTGAGGGCGGACGTCATCAAAGGCGTGTCGATATGCTGGAAGACTGATTTAGCTGATACATTTTACTTAGCAGATATTTTATTACTTATATACTATTCTACTTTGGAGGAATTTTGAAATGGGAAACGTTGTAATTACTAATCATCCCCTTATTCAGCACAAACTTTCAATTCTGAGAAACAAGAATACCGGCAGCAAGGAGTTTCGCACGCTCATAAGTGAGATTGCAATGCTCGAGTGCTATGAGGCAACAAGAGATTTGCCCCTCAAGGAGATTGAGGTAGAGACACCTGTGGCTGTTGCAAAACAGCATGATATTGCAGGCAAGAAGATGGCCATTGTACCTATTCTCCGTGCCGGATTGGGTATGGTTGAGGGTATACATACTCTTGTTCCGTCAGCCAAAGTCGGTCATATAGGCCTTTACAGAGATCCTGAGACATTGAAGCCCATAAGCTATTATTGTAAAATGCCTATTGATATTGAAGAGAGAGACGTTATAGTACTTGATCCCATGCTTGCTACCGGAGGATCGGCTATTGACGCTATATCCCAGATAAAAGAATTTAATCCGAAGTCAATCAAATTTATGGGTATTATCGCTGCTCCGGAAGGCTTGAAAGCTCTTCAGGAAGCACATCCGGATGTCGATATTTACTGTGCCGCTCTTGACGATCATCTCAATGAGCACGGCTACATAGTTCCGGGTCTCGGTGATGCCGGAGACAGAATATTCGGAACTATATAATTAAAGATTTGAATTATACTAAAGATTTAAAGGGGATTTGCCTTGATGGATATTAAAAATGTTTTTAATAAGGGTGAAAAAACCGCAGACTACTTCATAAAGAACAAGGTAGAAGATATGATAGAGCGGTCTGTTAAAGAAGGTAAGAAAAGGGAACAGTTGGCCGGAGTGGTTTCAGAGGCCTGTGCGGATCCGAATACAGAGGAAGGAAAGGCGTTCCTGGGTTCTATAGCGGACTTTTCAATATTTCCTAAATATGTCGGAAGAGGGATGCAGGAAAATGCTCCCGATATAGACGGCTCTTTATTAACCTCGGGAAAAGCTACCCTTACAATGCGCTTCTCGGGTGTCGAGGAGACAGAGTACGAGGCGCTTATAAAGAACATTGAGGATGCGGGCTTTGAGAAACAGGGCAGTGACTATATTAAGGATACGGACTCTGCTGTTTATACAATGTCTGTTTCATTCTCTGCAGATAAACTCAGAGTTTTTCATATGATACAGAAAAAGGCATGAGCCTTGTTGTGATTGAAACGTCCGACATGTTCTGTCGGACGTTTCGGTTTTTATATTTTTAAACATGGTGAAGAAAATGAGAAAATTTGAAAAATCAGATAAATTGCACGGTGTATGCTACGATGTACGAGGTCCCGTTCTGGAGGCTGCTGATGAGATGCAGTCAAACGGTATAGATATCATAAAACTCAATATTGGCAATCCGGCTCCTTTTAAGTTCAATGCGCCCGATGAAGTTATTGTGGATATGATTTACAATCTGAGAGATTCACAAGGCTATTCCGACTCAAAGGGCATATTTTCTGCCAGAAAAGCAATAATGCAATACTGCCAGTTGAAGAAAATTCCCAACGTAAATTTTGAAGACATATATACGGGAAACGGTGTTTCGGAACTTATAACTTTGGCAATGCAAGGTCTTTTGAACGACGGCGATGAGATGCTTGTTCCAATGCCCGATTATCCTCTTTGGACCGCCTCTATAAAGCTCGCCGGCGGAAATCCCGTACACTATATTTGTGACGAGGAGTCCGATTGGTATCCCGATATAAATGACATGGAAAAGAAAATCACGGATAAAACGAAAGGTATCGTGGTCATAAATCCAAATAATCCGACCGGAGCGTTGTATCCCGAAGAAATATTGAAGCAGATAGTGGAGCTCGCCAGAAAGCACGATCTTATAATTTTTGCCGATGAGATATATGACAGACTTGTTATGGACGGTGAAAAGCACGTGGCTATCGCGTCCCTTGCCCCCGACCTATTCATGGTAAACTTCAACGGACTTTCAAAAAGTCACAGGGTGGCCGGATTCAGAGTCGGTTGGATGTGTTTGTCAGGTCCTAAGGAAAATGTGCAAGGTTACATAGAGGGAATTAAGCTTTTGTCCAGTATGCGACTTTGTTCTAATGTTCCGGGACAGCAAATTATACAAACAGCTCTCGGAGGATATCAAAGCAGCGATGAGTTGATGCTTCCGGGCGGAAGAATTTATGAGCAGAGGGAATTTATATACAAGGCTCTTAACGATATACCGGGTATATCTGCCAAAAAGCCAAAAGCCGCATTTTATATATTCCCTAAAATTGATCTTAAGAGATATCCGATAAAGGATGATGAGCAGTTCGCCCTCGAATTGCTAAGAGAAAAGAAAATTCTTATACTCCAGGGATCAGCCTTGAATTGGCCTGAACCGGATCATTTCAGAGTGGTTTATTTGCCGGAGATAAGGACGTTAAATACTGCGTGTGAAAGGCTTAAGGACTTCCTTGAAAATTACGGAAGTAAAGGCTAAACGGACGTACAGACGTACAATTGTATTATTGTAAATTTTTGCATTATCGAGAAAACATATTAAGAAAAATTTTAAGAAAAAATAGGAGAGATTTGGATGTCAGAAACTAAGAGAGGAAGCTTCAACAGCAGAATCGGGTTTGTGCTTGCCGCCGCCGGTTCCGCCGTGGGTCTCGGCAATCTTTGGCGCTTCCCTTATCTTGCCGCTAAAGACGGCGGTGGACTTTTTTTGCTTATTTATTTGTTATTGGTTCTTACCTTCGGTTTTGCCTTGATGACAACGGAGATAGCTATAGGTCGTAAAACGAAGAAAAGTCCCGTAAGCGCATTCTCAGAGATAAGCAAGAAATGGACTTTCGTAGGTTGGGGAGCGGTTATAGTCCCGGCATTTATTCTGCCTTACTATGTAGTTATCGGCGGTTGGGTATGTAACTATGCCTTCACTTATTTAACCGGAAACGGTAAGGCTGCCTGCGACGGCGGTGCGGAATTCTTCCACAATGTTATAGGTCTTAATTCCACAGGGACCGTTCAATTTGCGCCCGTTTTTTGGTTTACGGTTTTCCTCCTGGCAACGGCGATTGTTGTCTTTTTCGGAGTAGACAAAGGTATAGAACGCGCGTCAAAGGCGCTTATGCCCGTACTTCTTATAATCATACTTTTTATCGCGGGATATACGCTTACCATAAAGTCACCGGAGACCGGACGTACTGCCATAGACGGTCTGAAGATATATCTTATTCCCAACTTTGAGGGTCTCACGCTTTCAAAATTTCTCTCCATAGTTCTTGATGCTATGGGGCAGATGTTCTATTCGCTGTCACTTGCTATGGGTATCATGATAACATACGGCTCATATATGAAGTCGGAAGACTCCATGCCTAAGTCAATCAATCAAATTGAGATTTTCGACACGGGTATAGCCTTCCTTGCAGGTCTTATAATGATACCGACAGTTTTCTGTTTCCTCGGCAATGAAGGCCTTTCTCAGGCGGGTCCGTCACTCATGT
>CAZIHW010000057.1:0-4306 GCA_964539045.1 uncultured Eubacteriales bacterium
ACAGCAGAATCGATGAGGCGGCGGCCGCTGAGATCATCGACTATGCGTATCAGCATGGCGTAAATTATTTTGATACCGCGTGGGGGTATCACAACGGGAACTCGGAGTTGGTCGCAGGCAAAATTCTTTCCCAGTACCCGAGAGATACATACTATCTCACAAGTAAATTCCCCGGCTATGACAACTCGAACATGCCGAAGGTGAAGGAGATTTTTGAACGGCAGCTTGAAAAATGCCGCACATCCTATTTTGATTTTTATCTGTTTCACAATGTGTATGAGGGAAACATCGATGATTATTTAAACCCGGAGTTTGGGATCCTTGACTACCTTTTGGAGCAGAAGAAAAACGGCAGGATCAAGCATCTCGGGTTCTCCGCACACGGGAGTGTGGACGTCATTCGGCGCTTTTTGGACGCCTACGGCGAGCATATGGAATTTTGCCAGCTGCAGCTCAATTATATGGACTGGCATTTTCAAAATGCAAAGGAAAAGGCGGAAATGATCCAAAACGCAGGAATCCCCGTATGGGTCATGGAACCGTTGCGCGGCGGAAAGCTTGCCACGGCAAGTCCGGAAATGACAAAGGAACTTCAAGCCATGCGCCCGGAAGAAACCGTTCCCGCGTGGGCATTCCGTTTTCTACAGGCAATCCCCGGTGTGACTATGGTGCTTTCAGGCATGTCAAGTATGGAACAGGTCAAGGCCAATATCGCTACATGGCAGGAGGATAAGCCTTTGAATCAGGCGGAGTTTGACAGGCTGGTAGCTCTGTCGGATGAAGAAACTCGAAAAGGTGGTTTGCCATGTACATCTTGCCACTACTGTACATCACACTGCCCCGAAGAATTGCCGATCCCGGAACTCATTGCACTGTATAATGAACATAAAATTACCGGCGGTGGTTTCATCGCGCCGATGGCGGTGGGCAACATGCCGGAAAATAAGCGTCCGGCAAACTGTATTGGATGCCGAAGCTGTGAGCAGGTATGTCCGCAGCAGATCAAAATTTCCGACATGATGAAAGACTTCACCTCGATGATAGGTATGTAGTTGTGCAATTATTTAATATATCTAGGATTTGTTAGCACAAAAAAACCACTTCCTCGGAAGTGGTTTTTTGTATCTGTTTATTGAAGTATATCAAAAATGTACAGTAGCCGGACGGCGCGAATATCAAGATTTACTTTTCGGTGTAGATGAAATGATTCCTCCCGTTAAACTGTCGATTTCTATTTTTTCCACAACTTCTTTTGTGTCATATATTTCTTTGGTGAGGACAACTTTATTCCGCTCTTTATCGTAGGATGTAGTGTAAATGTATCTTATATTATCCTCAATTGATTCGTAGTATCCTAAGCTATCATTATAGGGGAGCTTATACTCAAGTATTTTATTTGACACTTCAACAGATATGCCCACATCGGTAAGAAGGGTATGTTCTACCTGGGAATAGTCACATATTTCTTCATTTCTGCCGATTTTATCAAGATATGCCTGCGCATAAGACGTGCATTGCTCCCAAAGACTTTTTGTATCTTCCGGTGTTGGAAAAATGACACGGTGTTGATATTTTTCAGGAAACATTTTTTTAATTGATTTTGCGTAATAAGAGCCGTCCTGAGCATATTCTATGTTAAGCAAATTATAGCCCTGCGGTGTTTTTTCAAAAGTCATCACGGCCGGAATTGTTCCGCCTGCCTTTGACATAAAGTATCCGTTTTCAAAACCGAAAGCATTATAGTTAGTTAATACATATGCTGTGTATTCATTTTTATCTGTAACTATACCGTATACGATATGACCTTCTGTTATACATTCCGTGCCGTCACTGTAATACTTTGGTTTATTTTCTTTAAGTATGGCTTGGGATATTGCATTATCAAGGGTTTGAGTTTCTACGAACTTAAAGGTGAAAAATTGTTTTTCATCTTTGTCGGTAAGAGTTATCCCGTCCGAGTTTTGTTCGACGGTGATTTCCTCTAAGACAACAGGTTTAACGTCCCTGCTGTAAAGTGACGTTCCGCTTAGCCTGACGGTAAGGCTGCCTGTCTGGAGGTCGCAAGTAGTTATCTCAAATCCCGTTCCGTTGGAAAGCTTACCTTTTGCACCGTTGAAAGTGTCGAAGGATAATGTTTCTGTCTTTGTCGGAATTTGTGTTTTACTATCAAGTGTATTGACCGTAATTTGTAAGGAATATCCTGAATCATAATACTCCTTAGCTGTTTTCGGATTTGTCAGGAAACATACTGCAACAGCAATACCGGTGATAACTGACGCGATGATAATCCAAAAGGCCGGTTTCTTATAATTCAATACGGATTTTACCCTGCTTTTCACATCGGCCTCGCCGAACGCAATAGGGCAGGCGGCGATAATCCGTCTGTTCGTACTGCAAGCCAGCAGGGCCTCTGAATAATCCGCTTTTTGCTCGTTACTAAAATCTTTTACCACCTTTTCATCACAAGCAGCCTCTATATCCCTGCAAAGCATAATGTATGAAATCCACATGAAAGGATTGAACCAATAGACAGTTAGAATTAAAAATCCCAATGGCTTCCAAAGGTGGTCTTTTCGTTTAATATGGGACATCTCATGCGCAATAACATTTTGCATATCATTTTCGCTCAAATTAAAAGGTACATATATTTTCGGCTTTATAATACCGAGTACGAAGGGCGAAACAACACTTTCACTCTGATAAATATTATCCCGAAGTAATACGGCAGTACCCATTTTATTCCTGAGCCTTAAATAACTTATAAGTGTATAAATTAAAAGTGCGGCAATCCCTATAATCCAAACAATCGCGAGAATAGTTGTTATATTTAAAAAATTACCAGTTGGTCTCGTGATCCCCTCAAAATATGAATCTTTGAGATGATTATTAACTTGACTGTCTACCATACTGATTCCGGATTCAAAATATGGTCTTGGGGAACCGGCGGGTTGGCTTATTGTTTCAGTACTCGGTATAAGGCTGAATGCACTCTCCAAGGAAAAAGGCATGATGAGGCGAAGGCCTACAATACCCCAAAGCATGCAGTTTATCCACTTCGGAGCCCTTTTTAAAACAAACCTTAAAATGAGAACTACAAGGACTATCCAACTTGCCGAAATGCTCATATTGAGTATTTTCAAAAAGATACCGGCCATTATTTTTCTCCTTTCCTGAAACGGTCAATCATCATCTGAACAGCGTCAATTTCCTCATCAGAGAGTTTCTGATGCTTCGTAAATGCGGCAACAAATGCAGGCAATGAGCCCTCGAAGGTCTTCTCTACCATCTCATTGATTTCTGCCGCCTGAACCTCATCTTTGCTTACAAGTGAGGAAACAATAGTATTTTCATTCTTTAATACGCCACGTTCAGACAAGCGCTTGATTACTGTATATGTAGTTGTAGGCTTCCAGCCCAGCAGTTCACTGCAAAGTTTAACAAGCTCACTGCTTTTGATAGGCTCGTTATCCCACAAAATCAAGCAAAATCGATATTCACTTTCAAACACCTTAGGTGTATCCATTTTATTTTTCACCTCTTCTCTAATGCATTAGAGCTAATTCAACTCTAACGTGTTAGAGCGTATTTGTCAACAGATTTTCCGATTTTGTAAAAAAGTTGTAAGAACTCTTAAAGTCGTATTATTCGTATTGTAGTATTCACATATTGACATTTAAAATTCATGGTGTTATAATCCCTACTAAATTAAACAGGTAAACCGTTGAAGCGGAAGTAACGGCAATGATGCCTTCACAGAGAGCCCGTGGTGCTGAGAGTCGGGTAGGAAACAAGTTGTCAAATGGGCCGCTGAGGGCGCAGTCAAATGTGATTTTTACAGAGTATTCTGCGACGTTGTAGGCAGACGTTATTTGCCGGGGATATGTTGGTATCCCGCTAAGTGCACGGTCATTCCGTGAATCAAGGTGGCACCGCGATTAGTGTTTACTTAATTAAGATGTGAGCATTTTTTCGTCCTTGACAGAAAGTATCATTCTGTCAAGGACTTTTTATTTTGACTCCCTTGGCAGAATGCCGAGGGAGTCTTTTATTTGGAGGTAAACGGTATGAAAATCTCTCCTGATTTCAGTGAAGTCAAGAAAATTGCATCTTGCGGGAACTACAAGGTACTGCCGATTAGCTGTGAGATGCTGTCAGACTTCACCACACCAATCGAAACGATAAAGATACTGAAAAACGTATCAACGCATTGCTATATGCTCGAGTCCGCACAGGCGAATGAAACCTGGGGGCGTTATACATTTCTCGGGTTTGAACCAAAACTTGAAATAACCTGTGTTGACGGAGA
>CAZIHW010000058.1:0-19846 GCA_964539045.1 uncultured Eubacteriales bacterium
GCAACGGACTTTGACTCCGTCATTCGTGCGTTCGAGCCGCGCCATCCCTGCCAGGCAGAGAGTAGTTTATACTGCTCTCTGCTTTTTCTTATGTCAATATGGGTTATTTGCCTCTCATTCCTTGCGAATATAAACCCTTTATGCTATAATTAATTGTTTTATTTTACCTATATTGTGGCAAACTATTTTCGACACTGTGGCAAACTATTCTTGAGGTGATGTTTTGGAAATCACAGATTTGCTTGAAACCCTGACTACGGCCTTCGGCGTTTCCGGAATGGAATCATGTGCGGGTGAAGTTGCAAAGAATATTCTTAAAGATATAACGGACGAGGTTGAAGTGACATCGAGGGGCACCGTTATCGGAAAGACTTTCGGTGATGGTCCGAGTATTTTGCTTGATGCGCACCTCGACCAGGTTGGATATATAGTAACCTACATTGCAGAGAACGGTTTTCTGAAGTTCGATAAGTGCGGCGGAACTGATGAACGTATTCTGTCCGGACTGGAGGTTATCGTTTTCGGGAAAAAGCCCGTGTACGGTGTAGTTTCATCAATTCCTCCTCATCTGGCAGATTCGAAGGATGCAGGAAAGGCAAAGTCAGAAAAAGATCTTTTTATAGATACGGGACTCACAGATGAAGAGGCCGCAGCTCTTATATCTCAGGGAGACAGAGTCATTCCGGTATATAAGTTTGCAAAGCTTTTGAATAATGAAGTGTCATCGGGAGCTCTCGATGACAGAAGTGGCATGGCAGTTTTGATAAAAGCTGTTGAGCTTATTAATGATGCTGTTTCACAGGGAAGAAAAAAGCCAAACCTCACGATTTCTTTTTCAGTTCAGGAAGAAGTCGGAGGCAGTGGGGCCGCAAATGCCGCTTTTGAATATGATGCGGATTTTGCTATAGCGGTTGATGTGAGTTTTGCGATGACTCCCGGTTGCAAGCCCGAAGAAACAGGAAAAATAGGTAAGGGACCTATGATAGGAGTCGCCCCTTTACTTGACAGCGATATTTCAAAAACTCTAAAAGATATTGCCCGGGAAAAGAATATACCTTTCCAGACAGAGGTCATGACAAGAAGGACAGGAACTCATGCTGATGAGATATCTGTTACAAAGGCCGGAATACGTACGGGTCTTGTATCTATACCCCTGAAGTACATGCATACACCTGTCGAGGTAGTCGATACGATTGATGTGGAAAACTGCGCAAAGCTTATTGCTGAGTTTTGTCTTAAGGTTGCACAGGGAGGTAAGGATAATGCTTGAACTGATCAAATCCCTATGCAGCATAAACGGAGTTTCGGGAAGGGAGTCAGACGTCCGTGATTTTATAATCTCAAAACTCCCCGATAACTGTTCCTATCATGTTGACAATATAGGAAATCTGATTGTAAATAAGAAAGGCGCTCTTGTCCCGGAGCATAAGCTTATGGTTTGTGCACACATGGATGAAGTGGGCATGATAATAACCTATATAACCGAAGATGGTTTTTTGAAGTTTAATTTTGTGGGCGGCGTTGATCCCGCTGTACTCATAGGAAGAAGAGTTATTCTTGAGAGCGGAGTCCCGGGTGTCATCTCTCTTAAACATATTCATCTATGCACTAAGGAAGAGCGTGGGACTATACCGGATGTAGAAAAATTGTGCATAGATATAGGCGCTCACACAAAAGCAGAGGCGGAGAAATTCGTATCCTTGGGCGATGTAGCTTTCTTTGATTCGGATTTCAGAGAATTCGGAACCGACAACAGATTTATTAAGGCAAAGGCACTTGACGACAGAATAGGCTGTGCCCTTATGTTAAAACTTATAAATTCTGACCTTAAGTATGATACTGACTTTGTATTTACGGTTCAGGAGGAGATAGGAGCCAGGGGCGCACAAACTGCAGCTTTTGCCGTGAATCCGGATGTATGCATCGTATTGGAGACTACAACAGCCGGTGATATCTGCGGCGTTGAGGGTGAGAAAAAAGCATGTTCCCTCGGAATGGGACCTGTTATCTCCTATATGGACAGAGGCACGGTCTATGACCATGAGCTTTACAAGAAGGCCATGTCGTTAGCTTTGGAAAATTCAATACCGGCTCAGACAAAAACATTGATAGCCGGAGGTAATGACTCACAGGCAGTTCAGGCAGCAGGGAGCGGAACCCGGGTTATGGCAGTTTCGGTTCCATGCAGATACCTTCATTCTCCCGTGTGTGTCATTGACAAGGAAGATATAGTATCTTGCGAAAAATTGCTTGATATATTGATGGAGCAGACATGGTAACTTTTGTTGAGAACATAGATGTCCTTACCAAAACCTTTGGGTTTGGGTTTGAAGATATAAAGAATTTCTGCGAATGCGGCGCTGTCGGTATGAAAGCTATAGGGCCGATTCTATCCTACGGAGTTGGGTTTGACTTCTCAAGGCTCTGGATACAGACGGTTAAGTGCGAAAGCTGTTATAAGCTCACTGCTGTCATAACTGATTTCTACGGCAATTTAGCTGTTTTTGCGTCCGAAGATGCTGACAGGGAAGAACTAATCGAGTTTAAACATGTTATTAAGTCGTCCGGCTTTATATCAAACGTTCCGATTGAAAGTAAGCCGTGCGGCGCTGTCATGAGGTTGCTGCCGGGTGAGAATTGCATTGCAGAACCCTCAAAGTATGAACACAGTGTAGTGAGCAGTACGGAAGAGGGTAGGTTTGACCGACAAACTTTTAAGGAATACCATGATCTTCTTATGAAGAGGAACAAAACCGCAGTCCAAAGTGATTTTAATGAGTTCTATGTCGATGTATCTCACAGGATGAGACATAAAACTGCGGAGTACGTTTTGCTGCAGGCGGGGGATATCTACGTATCAACTGCAGCCGCCCTTGTTATAAGTGACAAATGTGTATTTATGGGTGCTATTGCCACACGGGAAGAATACACCGGCAAGGGATACGCTAAGACATTGATAAAATATATTTGCGAGAAGTACCAGGATAAAACCATTTACCTTATGTGTAAATACGACAAAGTAGCCTTCTATGAAAATGTAGGTCTTACGAAGATAGGGGAATTTTATGCTTAATGAAGTATACGGACCGCTTAAGAGCGGAACAGATATAAGGGGTACCGCCAGCGAGGGAGTTCCGGGGGAGAATGTCAATTTGACGGATGAAGCTCTGGCTGCCATCTCATATGGATTCGCAGCGTGGCTTTATGAAAATGTAACCCCACATAGCGGAGAACTCTATACGGTCGCTGTGGGACATGATTCCAGGGTGTCGGCGCAAAGGATAAAAGAAGCAATTATACCACCGCTTCTCGACTGCGGCATCTCCGTAAAGGATTGCGGATTGTCTTCCACACCGGCCATGTTCATGACAACCGTGGATTTTGATTGCGATGCATCGATAGAGATAACTGCAAGTCATCATCCGTGGAACAAGAACGGCCTCAAATTCTTCATAAAGAAGGGCGGACTTGAAGCAACCGACATAGAGGCGATTCTCTCCAATGCCCAATATGAGATAAAGCCTGAACTCCCCGAAGATATGCCCAAGGGCGTATTGACAGAGGAGTCCTACATGAACAATTATGCCGCTATGCTCAGGGACAATATTTGCAAGGGTGTTAATGCAGATGACTACGCACGTCCTCTTCGGGACTTTAAAATAGTTGTAGATGCAGGAAACGGTGTCGGAGGTTTCTATGCCGATAAGGTTTTAGCGCCTCTCGGTGCTGATGTTTCCGCAAGCCAATTCACAGAACCTGACGGTATGTTCCCGAATCATACTCCGAATCCTGAAAACAAGGTTGCCATGGCCGCCGTTTCAAAGGCTGTTACTGATAGCGGTGCGGATTTAGGCATCATATTTGACACCGATGTTGACAGGGCTGCTTGTGTCGCAAAGGATGGTAAAGAGATAAACAGAAATTCTCTTATAGCCCTGGCTTCGGTTATCGCTCTGGAGGGCAATGAAGGCGGAGTTATAGTTACCGACTCCGTTACAAGCTCCGGCCTTAAGGATTTTATTGAAAACGACTTAGGCGGAAAACACCACAGGTTTAAACGCGGATATAAGAATGTTATAAATGAGTCCAAGAGACTTAACTATGAGGAGTGCCGGAATTCTCCTCTCGCTATTGAGACATCCGGCCATGCGGCCTTCAGGGAGAACTATTTCCTTGATGACGGCGCTTATCTTATGACCAAGATAATAATAAAAGCCGCTGTCATGGCAAAAGAGGGTAAGACCCTGGACAGTCTTATTGAGGGACTAAAAGTTCCTCTGTCGGCGGAAGAATACAGAATAAAGATACTTGAAGATGATTTTAAGACCTACGGCAATATGGTTATTTCCGACCTTGAAAGCTGGATTAAGTCCAATGAGGATTACATTGTGGCACAGGACAGTTTTGAGGGAGTAAGAGCCACAAAGACATCGGCTGACGGCTGGTTTTTGCTCAGATTATCTGTTCATGATCCGATATTGCCACTCAACATAGAGAGTAATAAAGACGATGGTGTAAATGATATACTCGAAGATTTGCGCGTATTCTTCAAATCGTATGATAAGCTGGATGCAAGTGCAATTTACAGATAATCGATATCAAACAGGTGGGTTCAATGAAGAGTGCTATGAAGAGTACTATGAAGAGTGCATTGCTCTTAAGACTTGAAGAGGAGATTTTAAAATCTGCTCCCGGTAAATCTGCAGCACTTGCTTTCTCGGCAGGTGTTGACAGTACTATCCTGCTTTTTGTCTTAAGGCGTATGGGATTCGATATACTTGCTGTTACGTTTGATACCAAGTTAACTTCTAAGATGGTTTCACTATCCAATGCTGAAAGTATAGCTCTTGAATACGGTGCAACACATATCAGACTGCCGATAGACGTTCTCTCCGTGCCTGAGATAGTAAACAATGATAAGCTTCGTTGCTATTATTGTAAGAGCGCGATGTTCTCGGCTCTTCGCAAAAGTGCATCAGAGAGGGGATATTCCGTGTGCTTTGACGGCACTAATGCGGACGACCTTAAAGAGTATAGGCCGGGGCTGAGGGCTAAGGACGAAAACGGCATAATAAGTCCTATCGCAAATGCCGGACTGACCAAGGAAGATATAAGGGCTATAGGGCGCGAACTCGGACTTGAGATCGCAAGTGCTCCTTCTTCTCCCTGCCTTCTGACACGTTTCCCTTACGGAACGCATGTCACACAAAAAATGCTTGAGGCTGTTGAAGCGGGAGAGGGAATTCTGACAGAAGCAGGATTTTTAAGCAGGCGTCTCAGAATTTACGGGGATAGCGCACGTATAGAAATTCCCGATCCGGAAAACCGCACCGGTGTTCCTATTGAAGAATTGGAAGAATTATTGAAATCAATAGGAGTAAAACATATTTCAATTGATCCAACCGGGCTTCACTCGGGCAGGATGGACGAGGAGAATTAAGATGGATTTACATAACTTACTTGAGGGAGTTTCAAACGGCGATATATCCACCGAAGAAGCTTATGAAAAGCTCAAAACACTTCCTTTTGAAGATGTGGGTGGATATGCTTGTTTAGATAATCACAGAAAAATCCGGACCGGTTTTCCGGAAGTCGTATTTTGCCAAAGCAAGCCTGTTGACAGATGTGCCGAGATATTCAAGCATCTTTATGAGGCAAACGGACTTGTTCTCGGAACAAGGGCGTCTGCCGAACATTATGAGGCTGTTAAAGCTGTGCTTCCCGATGCAAAATATCATAAAGATGCAAGGTGTATAACTGTCGGAGAACCAAAGGAACATATAGGAAGGGTAGCGATCTGCACAGCAGGTACAACGGACATACCTGTTGCCGAAGAGGCTGCCGTTACGGCCTATATGTGTGGCGCCAATGTAGAAAGATACTATGATATTGGAGTGGCAGGTATACACAGGCTTCTAAGCCGCGTCGAGGATATACGAAAGGCCAATGCCATAGTTGCGGTTGCCGGTATGGAGGGAGCCCTGGCTACTGTTATCGGAGGACTTGTTGATGTCCCTGTTGTTGCTGTTCCTACAAGTATCGGATACGGAGCGAATTTCGGAGGGGTGTCTGCGCTTCTTGCCATGATTAATTCCTGCTCCGCGGGGACAAGCGTTGTAAATATAGACAATGGTTTCAGTGCAGGATATTCTGCTGCTCAAATAAATTCACTTGCCGAAAGGTAAAACTGAGGAGATATAAAATGAAAACACTTTACCTTGAGTGTAAATCAGGAATAAGCGGGGATATGACGGTTGCTACATTGCTCGATCTCGGCGCTGACAGAGAAAAGCTCGAAGAGATAATTAATGATATGAATTTAGGCTGCAAACTCCATTTCGGACATACGGAGAAAAACAGCATATACGCATATGATTTTGACGTTGAGATTCAAGATGAATCAAAAGAGAATCAGAGATCGATAAAAGAGATTTTTCCGATAATAGACGCATCGAAATTGCCTATGCCGGTAAAATTCAAAGCGAAGGAAATTTTTGAAATAGTTGCAAAGGCAGAGTCAAAGGTTCATAAGATACCTGTTGATGAGGTTCATTTCCATGAGGTGGGAGCTGTTGATTCAATAGTAGACATATGTGCTGCGGCTTTTTGTCTTTATGATCTCGGAATAGAGAAGGTGATTGTTTCACCTCTGTATGAGGGAACAGGCACTATAAAATGTCAGCATGGTTATATACCTGTCCCGACCCCGGCGACATCGGAGATATGCAGGGAAAGAGACATACCTCTTTCGATTTTGGATGGAGTAAACAGCGAAATGGTAACGCCTACAGGTGCCGCTATTGCTGCTTCTTTTGCAGACAGCTTCGGCGTGCCGAAGGATATGCATGTTATTAAAATAGGATACGGCGCCGGAAAGAAGAATTTTAAACATGCCAATATCCTGAGAGGTTTTCTGTTTGAAGACGGTTTGAATGACTGTAAGGATGCAACATCTGACGGTAAAGATGCTACTTCTGACAAGATAATTGTCTTAGAGACAAATGTTGATGACTCTACTGCGGAGGAACTCGGATATTGCCTTGAAAAACTATTTGAAATCGGAGTCAGGGATGCCTTCTTCACGCCTATTTATATGAAAAAGTGCAGACCGGCATATTCTCTTACCGTTATGTGTAAGGAAGAGCAGGAGAAAAGCGCTGTTAAGTTGATTTTTAAGCACACATCTTCTGTGGGATTAAGGAGAACAGTGAAGGATCGTATCATAATGGCGAGGGAAAAGATTTCTGTGAATACGGCATACGGTGAAGTGGACGCAAATAAGTTTACATATGATGATATAGAAAAGATTTCGCTCGAATACAACAGCGTGAAAGCCCTGGCCGATGAAAAAGGAATCGCCGTAAACAAGATATATAGAAATTATTAAAAATGCGGTACAAAAAATGAAGGCTCAGAAACTACTGGATAAACTAATCGAAGCTATAACCGACGATGAATGGGACAGGCTGAAGCGCGGAGATACGTCGCTGGTGATCAGTTCTTTTAACAGAGAAGTATTGCTTTCTATGCGCAGTACCTCTGCTGAGAATTTTGAGATAGATACAAAATCTATCAGTGATCTGCACGAAGCACTTCAGCAATACCTGGATATATATATGGCAGACCGTCCCATAGGACATAAATGGATCATTATAGCGAGCATTTTTCTTACTTTTGTGCAAAGTCTTCCTATGCACCCACAGCAGGCAACAGACTGGAAACGCATTGTTATTTCCGGAAAAGAGGAATATGTTTGCCCATGTAAGGAAGAAGGAGAAAACAGTGTTTGTTCCTACTGCGTTTGCCGCGGTGTTACAGGCAGTTAAAGGGAAGAAGCAGAAGTACAGAAATTATTAAAAATGTATAATGCATAAAGACCCTCCTGTTTTCATAGTTATTAAATAGCTATGAAAATAGGAGGGCTGTTTTTTGAAAGGTATTGTTGAAGAACGAGCCGTGATGCTCGGTGAATACATAGCCGAAACAGGCTCTACGGTTAGGGAAGCGGCGAAAGTTTTCGGCCTGTCAAAAAGTACGGTACATACAGATGTTTCGGAACGTCTATGTAAGCAAAACCCGGCGCTTTACAGGGAAGTCAGGGCTGTATTAGATTTAAACAAAGCTCAGCGGCACATACGCGGAGGTATGGCAACAAAGGAAAAATACTCCAAAGAAAAGCTTAAGAGAGGCAATTTGGCAACTGCAAAGAAATAGAATACCTACAAAAGAGAATTTGTACAAAAGGGGAAACCCCGTATGCAGGATTTTACTATAACATCCTGCCATACGGGGTGATTAATTTTATATCATGTTTAGGGCTTTACAGCCTATGGATATTCGTTTATGTTTCTGCAATTTATGGTTCTACCGTTTATTCTTTGTCGAGTAGATAAATGCCCGAAGAAAGTACAACAACCTCTTCACCTGCAACCCTGAGGTATCTCAGAACAGGCTCTTCAAACTTTTTGTAGTCTGTTGCAACATAATTATCGAGATTGATTTTTTTAATATTCATGGATGTTTTACAACATACGAATAAGTCGTTACCAATCCTGCTCACAGACATCGGTCTTCCTATAGAAGTCTGGTCAGCTCCTCCGATTCTGAAATCTATTCTTTGGAGCTTTTTTGAATACCTTACTATAGCATTTTGATCGGGGACTGCACACCAAATAAAGTTGTCCTCAGGGGCACAGCTGCGTACCGCACTGTCATGGTACGAAAGATCTCCCGTCCAGATCAGTGTTCCGAGGTAGTCGAACACACCTATCTCACCGGTGGGAAAGACGACATTTATGAAGTCCTTCGGACCTTCGCAAACAGAGCAGGTTATGTAGTCTTTTATCTGTGAAGCAATCTCTATATAAGACCTTCCGAACTTATATTGAGCATAAAAATTGCGTTTTACCTTTGTTGCTTTTTTCGTGGTGAAGTTGTAGAACCTGAAAGAAATTTTCAGTTTGCCGTTTTGATCTTTTCCGTCCGGAACAACAATTATGAAACCCTCCGGGTGCGGAACTATATCAAGCGGCATATAGTTCAATAACTGTCTCATTATTAATACACACCTTAATTATCTGAGTTTATTACTTGATAGCAAAGAGTCATAAGGCTGTCGTTGAAGTGCAAGTTTTCAACAACAACACGAGGGTATTTTTCATTGATGTTGTAGTGGGAGAAGTTCCAAAATCCCTTTATTCCGCAGTTTTCTACAAGCAATCCTGAAAGTTCTGCTGCTTCTGCATAAGGTATGCAAAGTATAGCCACTTCAACACCGTTCTCCTTACAGAAGTCCTCGATGTCCGAAGAGGGGCGAATAGGCATGCCTCTGAGCATCTGTCCCGCGAGATTTACATTCTTGTCAAAAATACCGATTAATTTAAATCCACGTTTTTCAAAATCAATTTCATCCGCAATAGTGTGACCGAGGTTACCTGCACCTATAAGAATAGTTTTGAGTCCCCTGTCAACACCGAGTATTTTTCCTATCTCTGTTTGAAGACTTTCTACATTGTATCCGTAGCCCTGCTGACCGAAACCGCCGAAGCAGTTGAGATCCTGTCTTATTTGAGAAGCTGAAAGTCCCATCCTGTCTGCAAGTTCACGACTTGATATACGAACCATACCTGCATCTTTTAATATGCCGAGGAAGCGATAATACCGTGGAAGTCTTTTGATAACCGAAATAGAAATGTACTTAAATCCCATAGCAATAACTCCTTAATTTTTCCCCATAATGATGACATGTTTCGTTTTCCTCAAACTCACATGCATTAAGTCCCTGCGCGAGCTTTTCTGCTTTTTCGGAAAAACCTATGTGGCGAAGCAACATCTCCGTTGCCTTAAATATGCTTGAGGGATTTGCGTAGTCACCTTTTCCTTCTTCGATGAGGCGCGGCGCGCTTCCGTGAATTGCCTCGAACATAGCATATTTATCGCCGATATTTGCGGAACCTGCAGTTCCGACTCCGCCTTGAATCTGAGCGGCTTCATCAGTGATTATATCACCGTAAAGATTGGGCATAACAAATACTTGGAAATCGCTTCTGATATCCTTGTTAACGAGGTTTGCGGTCATGATATCTATGTACCACTCGTCAGCTTCTATTCCCGGATACTCTGCTGCGACTTCGTGACATATCTTAGAGAATTTACCATCGGTCTTCTTCATGATGTTGGCTTTTGTTACTATAGCAACCTTTGTCTTGCCGTTTTGTTTTGCATAGTCGAAAGCCGCCTTTGCAATTCTCTTTGTTCCGAGATCCGTGGTAACCTTGAAATCAAAAGCCAGGGTATCGGGGATCTCAACACCGCGTGAGCCGAGTACATACTCACCCTCGGTATTTTCACGATAGAAAATCCAGTCAATTCCTTCTTCGGGAACCTGAACGGGACGAACATTGGCATAGAGATCAAGCTCACGTCTGAGAGTTACATTGGCACTCTCCATGGTACCTCCGTTAGGTGTGGTAGTAGGGCCCTTGAGAAGTACATGGCAAGTTTTAATCTCATCCAGTACTTCGGTTGGAACGGGCTGATTCTTCTCAAGGCGGTTCTCTATGGTCAGACCTTCAATGTTCTTTATAAGCACTCTACCGCTTTCAACCTCTTCTTTCAACATGAAGCGGAGAAGCTCTTCTGCTTCTTTCGTGATGATCGGACCGATACCGTCACCGCCGATTATGCCTATTTTTATCTGCTCAAGTTTCGAATAATCAACTTTTTCACTATCTTTTGCGAGTCTGTCGGCACGCTCGATTTGCTGTTCCAATAATGTCTTAAACTGTTCAACTGCTGAATTTATATAGTTTTCCACGCCGGTTTTATTCCTTTCCGATTATTTTTTTGATTTTGTATATTGGAGAAGGTCACCCGCTTTGAGAATGTCCTTTTGACGTTCCGTGAAAACACCTACAAGAGGTATATCTTCGCCCGTGGTATCGTTATGAAGAGTAAGTTTTCCTGCGTCAAGTCCGGCGAAAACACCGGAGAGGGTGAGGGAGTCTCCCTGCGATATCTTGTCATAGTCGGAAGGGTTTTCAAATGTTAAAGGCATAATTCCCGCATTTATGAGATTTGCAGCATGGATACGCGCAAAGCTCTTTGTAATAACTGCCTTTATTCCGAGATAGAGAGGAACAAGAGCTGCATGCTCGCGGGATGAACCCTGACCGTAGTTTGTGCCTCCGATTATAAATCCTTTTCCTGCTGCCTTGCAGTTCTCTGCAAAGTTCTCATCACATTGCCTGAAGCAGAATTGAGATAAGAACGGTATGTTTGAACGATAAGGCAATATCTTTGCGCCGGCAGGCATGATGTGATCGGTTGTTATATTGTCGCCGACCTTAAGAATAGCCGGTGCGCTGATTGTGTCCTCAAGAACATTCGATTTCGGGAAAGGCTTGATGTTAGGACCGTAAAGTACTTCAACATCTTTTGCCTCCTCCGAAGATGCGGGGAGTTCTACCATGTTGTCGTTTATGTAAAATGTCTTCGGCATGAGAATGGATAATTCGTTGCCGAGAGTGGTAGGATCCGTAAGATAGCCGGTTATAGCAGATGCGGCCGCAGTCTCAGGGCTTACGAGGTATATACCGGCATCTGCAGTGCCTGAACGTCCTTCAAAGTTTCTGTTAAAGGTACGCAGCGATATACCGGAGCTGTTAGGGGATTGTCCCATTCCTATGCAAGGACCGCAGGCGGACTCAAGAATTCTTGCTCCCGCATCTATTATATCGGTCAAAGCTCCGCAGGTTGCAAGCATTGAAAGAACCTGCTTTGAACCCGGTGCGATTGAAAGGCTTACGTTTGGTGCAACTTTTTTACCTTTAAGAATCTTTGCCACTTTGAGCATATCGGAAAGGGAAGAGTTGGTACAGGAACCTATACAAACCTGGTCTACCTTTATCTTTCCTATATCAGATACCTTGCGAACGTTATCCGGCATATGCGGCATAGCGGCAAGGGGTTTAAGCTCTGAAAGGTTTATAGTTATTTCTTCATCGTAAACAGCATCCTCGTCAGCTGAGAGCTCTGCATAGTCATTTGCTCTTCCCTGAGCTTCGAGGAAAGCCTTTGTTATCTCGTCTGAAGGGAAAATTGACGTCGTGGCGCCGAGCTCGGCACCCATATTTGTTATGGTTGCACGCTCCGGCACAGAGAGTGTCTTAACTCCTTCGCCTGCATACTCGACGATTTTACCTACTCCGCCCTTTACTGAAAGTATGCGGAGTACTTCCAATATAACGTCCTTTGCAGCAACGTACGGACGTAGTTTACCCTCGAGATTTACCCTGAGCATCTTTGGCATAGTTATGTAGTATTCTCCGCCACCCATGGCAACAGCAACATCAAGTCCTCCGGCACCCATGGCGAGCATTCCTATACCGCCTCCGGTAGGGGTGTGGCTGTCAGATCCTATGAGGGTTTTTCCGGGAATGCCGAAACGCTCAAGATGAACCTGGTGGCAAATTCCGTTACCGGGTCTGGAAAAACGAATACCGCGCTTTTTACAAACGCTCTGTATGAATCTGTGGTCATCAGCGTTTTCAAAGCCGGTTTGTAATGTGTTGTGATCTATATAAGCAACAGACAATTCTGTTTTTACTCTTTCAATACCCATAGCCTCAAGTTCAAGATATGCCATTGTGCCTGTGGCATCCTGAGTTAAGGTTTGGTCTATACGAATTCCTATCTCATTTCCTTGTATCATCTCACCGGAAACGAGATGGTTTTTAATTATTTTCTGTGATAATGTGTAGCCCAAGTTTTTTAACTCCTTTTGGTAAACTTGTTTGCTTTTTTAACAAACTTTGTTACATTTTATAACATGCGCTATCTACTGTCAATGTATAATTTAAGTAAAATCATGTTAAATAAATCTGAATTATAGTAAATATTAATTAAATAATACATATTATCAATCTTATTCATCACAATATGTTGCGATTTATTACGTGTTTTGGTATAATAAGCGGTGTATATCTTGTGATTTAGTTACTTAAAGGAGTTTTTTATGGAATTATTAAAAGTCATTATTCTTGGTATAGTGCAGGGCGTTACTGAATTCCTTCCTATATCAAGCAGCGGACATCTTTCCGTTTTTCAGCATTTTATGGATATGAGTGGTGAGGGTTCACTCACTCTCACGGTTTTTTTGCATATAGGTACCTTGGTTGCCGTTATTGCCGTATATTATAAGACCTTTATTGAACTTATCAAGCAATTGGGCCTTTTCTTTAAGGATCTTTTTACGGGTAAGTTGAGCTTCAAAGATGCGGATGAGGACAGACACCTACTTTATATGCTTGTGTTATCCTGCGTTCCGCTTTTGCTTATTATTATTCCTGTCGGAAACGACATGAGAGTTATGGATGTTGTGTCACGGTTTGCGGAGGACAACGATATAATTCTTGAGGGCGTTTGTTTTCTCCTGACATCTATACTGCTCCTGGCAGGTTCGAAGGTTGCCAGAACAAGGAAGAATATAAAACCCAGGGTTGATACAAAGGAATCTATAGCTGTAGGTGTGGCACAGCTGTTTGCTGCATGTCTTCCCGGCGTATCACGTTCAGGTTCTACTATATCAACAGGTATGCTCTGCGGTGTAGATAAGGACTATATGGTAAGATATTCCTTTGTTCTCGGAACACCCGCCGTATTGGCCGCCAGCCTTATGGAGATAAAGGATGTTCTCGAGGGCGGTGCCTTGAATGTGGATATACTTCATGTAATTGTAGGCATAATTGTCGCTGCGATTTCCGGAGTGGCAAGTATAAAATTACTTGAATTGCTCGTAAAGACCGATAAGTTTAAGTTGTTTGGTTACTATTGTTTTGTTCTCGGTATCGCGGTCTTAGTAGCAGGTGTAATAGAAAAATTCTAAGTTGACCTAAATGATTGAAGGTGGATTTAAATGGCTAACACCCCAAAACGGGGCAATCCTCGCACAGGCTCAACAAAGCCAAAGAAAACTCAAAATACAAGTGCTCAAAGGCGTTCAAAACCTGCGGCCCCACGAAAGAACACGGCAAACGGGAAGATGTACATTGAGAGGGAAAAAGCGCAGGAAGCAAGAAGGCAGACCTCCGCTATATTGCTTTTCGTTATAGCTGTACTTATGCTCTGTGTTACGCTTATTCCGGGTGGCAATGCATGGGCTGCATTACAGAGCTTTTTCTTCGGCCTCTTCGGAGTTTGCGCCTTTGTATGGCCTTTAGTGCTCATATATGTAGCAATTATGCTGTCCCTTGACAAGCCAATGGCAAATCTCAGATTTACCATGATATCGGCCTCTGTCCTTGTATTGCTCATTTGCGCTGCAGTAAACATCTTTGCAAGCGAGACTGAAATAACAATGTGGGCAGATTATATAGATGAGATAAAAGCGGCATATCGCATGGGACTTGATACCGCAAACGGCGGTGCTTTCGGCGCATTGATAGGCGGCATACTCCTTTGGCTCTTTGCTGCAAAGACTCCTGCCGCCGTTACCATTTGCATACTTATTTTTGCGGCTCTGCTCCTTATGACGGGAACAACTCTCATAAGCTTCTTCAGTACTATGTGGAAGCCCGTTGAAAAAGGCGGAAAGGTTGCAGGCGAACAGATAGAAAACACACGGCGTATCATTGAAGAACGCCGCGAGAAAAAACGCTTTAATCCCGATGTTGATCTCGGACCCGAATACGTCGGAGATAACTTCGGTGAAGAGACTGAAATCGAAGAATCACCAAAACAAAAGAAAAAGAAACCGGATGTCGAACCTGCTATCGAGGATGGTGCTCATAAGCCGGTGGATCTTAAGCCATCCGAACCCGATGCTCCGCCGTCGGTTTTGCTTGATGACATAATAAAGAAAGCTGCGCGAAATCAAACAGTCGAGGAGAAAAAGCCCGAGGATGACAAACCGACTCTTTCCGTTCCGGAAGACGGTGCATCAAAGAAGTACAGACTTCCTCCTACAAGTTGCTTAAAACCGCCGAAGCTTGACCTTAAGGGAGGCTCCGAAGAGGAACTTCGAACCAATGCGGAAAAGCTTGTTTCCGTACTTAAGAGTTTCGGTGTTGAAACGTCAATTGTGGATATATGCAGAGGACCTTCCGTAACCAGGTATGAGCTTGCTCCGGCTGCCGGTGTCAGAATCAGTAAAATTACCGGTTTGTCCGTTGATATAGCCTTAAGCCTTGCAGCTACAGATGTACGAATAGAGGCTCCCATACCCGGAAAGGCGGCTGTGGGTATCGAGGTTCCCAACTCAGAGAGATCTTCTGTGTCACTTCGTGAGATATTGGAATCCAAAGCATATAAGGACGGTGTAAAAAAGAGTAAACTTACTGTTGCCCTCGGAAAAGATATAACCGGCAATGTATGTACTATGGATATAGCTAAGATGCCTCATCTTCTTGTCGCAGGTACTACAGGTTCGGGTAAATCTGTCTGCATGAACGGAATGATTCTTTCAATTCTTTTCAATGCATCTCCCGAGGATGTTAAGCTCGTGATGATAGACCCGAAACAGGTTGAGTTTAAGAATTACAACGGACTTCCGCATTTGCTTATTCCTGTAGTTACAGATCCTAAAAAAGCGGCCGGTGCTCTGGCGTGGGCTGTTAAGGAGATGCTCAATCGCTATAAGTCGTTCTCAGAGAACAATGTAAGAGATATTCAGGGATATAACGAGCTTGCGAAGATTGATCCCGACAAGCAAAAGATGCCGCAAATCGTCATATTCATAGACGAGTTTGCTGACCTTATGATGGCGGCATCAACAGAGGTTGAAGATTCAGTTTGCCGTCTGGCTCAAATGGCCAGAGCTGCCGGAATGCACCTTGTAATAGCCACTCAATCTCCACGTGTGGATGTAATAACAGGCCTTATCAAGGCAAATATTCCGAGCAGACTTTCTCTTAAGGTTTCAAACGGTACGGATTCACGTATTATCCTTGATATGATAGGCGCAGAAAAATTGCTCGGAAACGGCGATATGCTGTTTAACCCGGTGGGCGTGTCAAAACCGCTCCGTATACAGGGTTGCTTTGTGCCGAATGAAGAGATAAATACGGTCATAGATTTCATAAAGGATCAGGAGCAGTCTTCTTACAACGAAGGTGTTCTTGAAGAGATAGAGAGGCACGCCGCAGAGTCTGAAAACTCCGGTAAAAAATCCGCAGGCGGCATATCAGGTCCGGGCGGCGAAGATGACGGAGATGAATTGCTCAAGGACGCCATAGCTATAATTGTCGAAAACGGTCAGGCCTCAACCTCTTTTATTCAAAGGAAACTTAAAGTCGGTTATGCGAGAGCTGCCAGAATTATAGATGAACTCGAGGAGAGAGGCATTGTCGGACCATTTGAGGGCGGAAAACCCAGGCAGATTCTGATAACAAAGAATCAATGGCTTGAGATGAATGCTATGTCTTCCGACGGGCCGGATGTATCTTCGCGGATTCCTCTTGACGATGAACCGACAGAAGAGGATTACTGATGTCTTTTTTACCCGTAAATCCGAATGAAGTAAAAAAACTTGGCTGGGATGGTGTAGACTTCGTTTATGTGAACGGAGACGCTTATGTGGACCACCCCAGCTTTGGTGCGTCTATAATTACCAGGTTATTGGAGAGCAGAGGGTATAAGGTGGCTTTTCTTGCCCAACCGAATTGGCATACCACAGATGATTTTATGAAGTTCGGAATACCAAAACTCGGTTTTCTCGTTTCATCAGGCAATATAGATTCTATGGTGGCTCACTATACCGCCGCCAAAAAACTGCGCTCAAACGATGCCTATACCCCCGGTGGCAAGCATGGGAAAAGACCCGACAGGGCAGTAACTGTATATTGCAAAAAAATAAGAGAAGCGTATCCCGATGTACCGATTATCATAGGCGGTCTGGAAGCCTCGCTCAGGCGGTTCGCACACTATGATTATTGGGATGACAGAATACACCCGTCAATACTTGTCGAAAGCGGCGCTGACATTCTCTCTTACGGTATGGGGGAGAAGTCTGTCCTGAGTATAGCTGATAGGTTGAGGGACGGGGAGGATATACATGAGATCACAGACATTCCCGGGACATGCTATCTGACCGATGTGAGAAATACGCCTCTCACCGGTGCCGAGTGTCCGAGTTATGAGAATGTGGTTAACTCAAAGAAGGAGTATGCTGTCTCATGCAGAATTCAGCAGGATGAGCAGGATCATATACGGGGAAAATTGATAAAACAGCGTCATGGTAAGCAGATGCTTGTACAAAACCCTCCGATGCCGCCACTCACGGAAGCCGAGATGGATGAAGTTTATGCCTTACCGTATGAGAGAACCTATCATCCCTCATATGAAAAATTCGGCGGAGTTCCCGGTATAGAGGAGGTAAAGTTCTCCATAACGCATAACAGAGGGTGCTTCGGCGCTTGCAATTTTTGTTCCATACAATTGCACCAGGGTAGATTCATGACCCACCGAAGTAAGGAATCATTGCTTTCGGAGGCCAAATTGTTAACAAAACTCCCTGACTTTAAGGGATATATACATGACCTCGGCGGACCGACTGCGAACTTCAGAAATCCTTCTTGTGAGAAACAGCTTAAAGACGGACTTTGCAAGGGAAAAAAGTGTCTTGCTCCGACTCCTTGTCCGGCATTGAAACCCGATCACACAGAGTATGTGGATATACTCAGAGATATGAGGGCTATTCCGGGTGTAAAGAAGGTGTTCATAAGGTCCGGTATACGTTATGACTATATGCTTCTCGACAAGAATGACACATTCTTTAAAGAGCTTGTGAGATACCATGTAAGCGGCCAGTTAAAGGTAGCGCCGGAACATTGCTGCTCTGCGGTTCTGGACTATATGGGAAAACCTCATATAGATGCATATATTAAGTTTTCGAAACGATACTTTGAACTGACTGAGAGCGCCGGAAAAGAGCAATATCTTGTACCTTATCTCATGTCATCGCATCCCGGCTCCGATTTAAACAGCGCTATAGAGCTTGCGGAGTTTCTGAAAACAAGGGGGATAAGGCCCGAACAGGTACAGGATTTTTATCCTACCCCCGGAACTATATCGACATGCATGTTCTATACGGAAATTGATCCTTATACAATGAAACCGGTATATGTTGCAAAGGATCCGCATGAAAAGGCAATGCAAAGGGCTTTGCTCCAATACTACAACCCCAAAAATACGGAACTTGTCCGTGAGGCCTTAAAAAAGGCAAGAAGATATGATCTGATAGGAAATACACCTCGGTGTCTGGTAAGACCTGCTCCGGGTGAAAACAATAACCGCCCAAAAGAATACAATAAGAGGGCGGTGCAGCGAAATGCTGAAAACAGAAACAACAGGAAAAACAACAAAGATAAGAACAACAATAAGAAAAGCAACAAAGGTAATCATAAAAAACGCTAAGATTGTCGTCTTGGCAGTTCTGCTTTTGATTACACTCGTCATAACCTTTGCCCCGAGTGTCACTGACCTTGTCCCGACATGGGAGAAGATATATGAAAAGGCCGGCATAGGTGCGGATTATTCGACGGGTTTACCTTTTGAAAGAATGCCTCTCACTATGGCCGTGATTGATGTCGGTCAGGGTGAGAGCATTTTCTTTATCGATGACAGCGGAACTACTTTCCTTGTTGATACGGGAATTGCCGGAAGTTTTGATAAGATATCGAAGATACTCGGTATGTTTTCGGTGAGAGAAATAGATTACCTGGTTATATCGCATCCGCATGAGGATCATATGGGCGCATTTTCCGAAATGGTGAGGAGCGGGAAGGTGGTTATAAAAAATATTATACTGCCCAGATTATCACCTATAAACGAGCCCCAGACGGAGTTCTACAAGGATTTTTTGAGGGATATGGAAAACAGCAAAGCGGGGATTACATATGTCTCCTCCGGCTATAATTTGAGCGTGGGTAGGCTTAAGTTTGAAGTCCTGGCACCCGGAACTCAAAGAGAAGACCTGAATAATATGTCACTTGTGACGAGATTCAGTTACGGACAGACAACTTTTCTGGTAATGGGCGATGCGCAGGCAGAAGAGGAGCGGGAGATACTTGATTTTTACGGGCAAAACAATATGCTCTCTTACCTTTTGTGCAATGTACTTGTCGTGGGACATCACGGCAGCAGAGACGCCTCATCGCCTTCCTTTGTAAGTGCCGTAAATCCAAAGATTGCTGTGATATCGTGCGGTGTAAAGAACGATTACGGACACCCTCATAAAGAAACACTTGATACGCTGAAAAGTGTGGGTGCGAAAGTATATCGGACAGACAATTCGGGAGATATTTTTATCGGCAGTGACGGCGTCGATATAAGTATATTAAATTAATACTTGCGCCCATGTGCCTTTTCTGTTATAATTTTTAGGCAATTCGCACGCGAGGCATTCGGCCCGGAGGGTGCAACGCTCAGTTTCAGGCGTTGTTTCGGACTTAATGGGCTTCGCGGAGGATAAAACTAAAGGAGGACATAAACATGTCAGTTATTTCAATGAAACAATTGCTTGAAGCAGGTGTTCACTTCGGACACCAGACCAGAAGATGGAACCCTAAGATGGCTAAGTACATCTTCACAGAGAGAAACGGTATCTACATCATCGATCTTCAGAAGACCGTTAGAAAGCTTGAGGAAGCTTACAATGTAGTTCGTGATATCTCTGCAGAAGGCGGAGACATTCTCTTCGTAGGTACAAAGAAGCAGGCTCAGGATTCCGTTAAAGAGGAAGCTATCCGTTGCGGTATGCCTTATGTAAATGCTCGTTGGCTCGGCGGTATGCTTACAAACTTCAACACAATCAAAAAGAGAATTAAGAGACTCGGTCAGCTTCAGACTA
>CAZIHW010000059.1:0-10320 GCA_964539045.1 uncultured Eubacteriales bacterium
CACAGATATAAAGAGACGCGCAGAAAGCATCCCCTCTCGGGCCAGTTCAGGGATTTGTCCGAGGCGATTGCAGCCGAGCGTGAGATTTTGGAGCCTGTAAAACAAATCGCTGATTTTACAATAGATACCACTCATACTACAACAAAGCAATTCAGAGAGCGCATAGCAAGCCTGTTCCTTGAAAATCTTCAACAGACTATGCAGGTGCAATGTATGTCTTTCGGCTTCAAATACGGAACCCCGACGGATGCTGATTTGGTTTTCGATGTACGTTGTCTCCCGAACCCGTTTTATGTTGATTCTTTACGCTCTCAAACGGGACTTAATGAAGAGGTAAGTTCCTTTGTTATGAAGTATGACCAGTCTAAGGAGTTTCTGAATAAGCTTAAGGATCTCATAGACTTTACATTGCCTCTTTACAGAGAAGAGGGGAAGAGTGAGCTTGTCATTGCCTTTGGCTGTACAGGCGGTAAACATCGCTCGGTCACTTTTGCCGAGGAGATGTATGAGTATCTTAAGGAAAAGGATCTGCCGGTTTCGGTTATGCACAGAGATATAACAAAGTAAGAAGTATGCCGGAGTAAAGTATTCGAAGTAGAGGTCTGCCAAAGCAAGAAGTCTGTTAAAAAAGGAGGTGTGGACACATGTCATTTGCTTCTCAGGTTAAGGACGAGATGATAGAAAAGAGCGAGCTTGCACGCCGTATAGGCGGTATGAACCCATGCTGTGTTCACGCCGAAATGTACGGACTTTTTCTGTTTTGCAGAGACTTTAATGCGGATAAGATCTGCTTAAAGACCGAGCATGAGGGTATAGCCGAATTGTTTTCTTCTTTCGTTAATGATATAACCGGCAGGAAGCCTAAGATAGAAAAGTCCTCAGCCGGAAAATACAAAATAAATATAAAAAGTGAGCAAATGCGAAAGGAGATACTCGAAACCTTCGGCCACACCGGTAATGAGGTCACAAGGAGGCTTAATCGGGGCAATCTTGAATTAGAATGCTGCGTTCCGGCTATTATCAGAGGTGCATTTTTATCCTGCGGAACAGTTATAGATCCTCAGAAGGATTATCATCTGGAATTTGTTGTATCGCACAAGGTGCTTTGCAACGATCTGATGAAACTTCTCAATGAGATAGAGATGGAACCGAAGTATATTTTGAGGAAAGGCGTTCATGTTGTTTACTTCAAGGACAGTGAAAGTGTTGAGGATTTGCTGACTTACATGGGGGCCACGGATTCATCTCTCGAGATAATGGGCACGAAGATGTACAAGGATATGAGAAACCGTGTAAACCGTAAGCTCAACTTTGAAAATGCCAACTCCTCACGGGCTTTTGATGCGGCATACAGGCAGATAGAAGCCATTCGATATATTGAGGAGAAAAAAGGACTCGGTTATCTTCCGGAAGAGCTCAGGGAAATTGCGAAACTCAGATTGGAGAATGAGGACTATTCTCTGAAGGAACTCGGCGACAACCTGAAAGTTCCTATATCGAAGTCAGGCGCCAACCATCGGCTTAACAGAATCATACTTATGGCCGAAGAATTGGGGTGGGATGGATGAGTTTTGTACATTTACATCTCCATACAGAATACAGCTTGCTTGACGGAGCCTGCCGTATAGAGCCTCTTATCGAACGAGTGAAGGCATTGGGGCAAAAAGCCGTTGCCATAACCGATCACGGGGTTATGTACGGAGCAATTGATTTTTATAAAGCCGCGAAGACTCAGGGTATAAAACCTATTATCGGTTGCGAAGCATATATAGCTTCCGAAAGCATGTATGACAGGCAGGGGGTTGCCTCGAAAGAGAGACACCACCTTGTTTTATTATGTGAAAATAATGAAGGCTATGATAACCTTATAAAGCTTGTCTCCGATTCGTTTACGGACGGTTTCTATGTGAAGCCGAGAATGGATAAGGAATTGCTGAGAAAGCATCATAAGGGGATAATAGCCCTCTCTGCATGTCTTGCCGGTGAAGTATCGTCAAGGCTGATAAATAATGACTATGAGGGTGCAAAGAGAGTCGCTCTGGAGTATCTTGATATATTCGGTGAAGGAAATTATTTTATTGAGATACAAGACCATGGCATACCCGAGCAAAAAAGGATATTGCCTCTTTTGATAAGACTTTCAAGAGAGACGGGAATTCCTCTCGTGGCTACAAACGATTGCCATTATTTGATTCAGGAGGACTCTATAGTTCAAAAGATCTTGGTTTGTATACAGACGAACCATACCATAGATGAGGATACCGGTCTCGATTTCAGAACCGACGAATTCTATGTAAAATCAGAAGAAGAAATGCGCGCTGTCTTCTCGGCTGTGCCGGATGCTATAGATAATACTGCCTTGATAGCGGATAGATGCAATGTAGAATTTGAGTTCGGCAATATAAAGCTTCCGCATTTTGAGGTTCCTGACGGAAGAGCTCACGACGAGTATCTGAAAGACCTTGCCTACAGCGGATTCAAGAAAAGATATAAAAATGAGAATGAAGAAGTTCTCGCCAAATATAAAGAACGTATGGACTATGAATTGGATGTTGTCAATTCTATGGGCTATACGGATTATTATCTGATAGTTTATGACTTTGTAAGATATGCGAAATCAAAAAATATACCCGTAGGTCCGGGACGAGGTTCGGGAGCGGGAAGCATTGTGGCTTATTGTATCGGCATAACCGATATAGATCCCATGCGCTATAATTTGCTCTTTGAGCGCTTCTTAAATCCGGAGAGAGTTTCAATGCCGGATTTTGATATAGACTTTTGCTATGAACGACGTTCCGAGGTTATAGAATATGTTATTCAAAAGTATGGTTCCGACCATGTGGCGCAGATAGTCACATTCGGTACCCTGGCTGCAAGGGCGGCTATCAAGGACGTAGGAAGAGTTCTCGGAATACCTTATGGTAAGGTGGATGAGGTTACAAAGAAAATACCGTGGAAACTCGGGCATAATCTTAGTAAGGCAATAGAACTTACACCCGATATTCAAAAAATGATAGACAATGATCCGCAAATAAAGCAATTGATTGACTATTCCTTGAAGATAGAGGGTATGCCGCGTCACACGTCTACTCACGCCGCAGGTGTGGTTATAACGAGAAATCCGGTAAACGAATATGTTCCCCTGGCTCAAAAGGACGGTTCTGTTGTCACACAATACACAATGGGTATCCTTGACGAACTCGGACTTTTAAAAATGGATTTCCTCGGGCTGCGAACTCTTACCGTTGTAGATAAATGCGAAAGACTGATCAGGGAAAAAGAACCGGGCTTCAGTGTGAATAGCATTGATTATACCGATAAAGCGACCTTCGATATGTTTTCGAGGGGCGATACAGAGGGCGTATTCCAATTTGAATCCTCCGGACTTAAGAATGTTCTGGTGCAATTTAAGCCTACCTCTTTGGAAGACTTGATCGCACTTACTTCACTTTACAGACCGGGGCCTATGGATTCTATCCCGACTTATATATATAACAGACACAACCCTTCGGCGGTTAAGTATAAGACGCCTGAACTGGCAGGTATCCTTGATGTCACCTACGGATGTATGGTTTACCAGGAACAGGTAATGCAGATTTGCAGGGAACTTGCCGGCTATTCACTCGGACACGCCGATATAGTGAGAAGGGCTATGTCAAAGAAAAAGTCCTCTGTCATGAAAGAAGAGCGGGGGAATTTTGTAGAGGGCTGCAAAAATAACGGCATATCGGAAGAGTGTGCGAATTCGATATTTGACGATATGATTTCATTCGCGTCATACGCTTTCAATAAGTCACATGCCGCAGCTTATGCTACTCTGGCTTTCCGTACCGCTTATCTGAAGTGTCATTATCCCGCCGAGTTTATGGCGTCTCAGATAACCAGCGTGTTGAACTTTACGGACAAGCTTGTTGAGTATATATCCGAGTGCAATTCATTGGGTATAGAGATCTTACCGCCCGATGTAAATCACAGCTTTGCCGAATTCACTGTTGATGACGGCAAAATCAGGTTCGGTCTGCTTGCCGTTAAAGGACTCGGCAGAGGCTTGATTACCGATATAGTTGCACAGCGTACCGCGAACGGATTTTTTGATTCTCTATATGATTTTGTGAAGAGGATCTACGGGCGAAGCTTTAACAGAAAGGCTGTAGAGTCATTGATAAAGTGCGGTGCTTTAGACGGACTCGGCCTCAACAGAAGGCAAATGTTAACGATTCTTCCCGAAATAACGGATGAGCTTGACAATGACAGAAGACATAATGTTGAGGGTCAGTTAGGACTTTTTGATATGGGACAGGGGCTCGGTACTTCATTGCGCGGGCCCACAGCTCCGACTCTGAGCGAGTTTGACCGCAACGATATCCTTATGTTTGAAAAGGAAACTGCGGGAGTCTATCTTTCCGGACATCCGTTACATGAATATGAATCTATCTCAAAGCAAATCGGAAGTGCTAAGGTTTGTGATCTTATCAAAGCAGGGGAAGAGGGAAGTCAAAGGTATTCCGACAATGACGCCGTAACGCTCCTTGCTATGATATCAGGGATAAAGATAAAGCTTACACGTTCCAATACTACCATGGCTTCCGCCACGGCAGAGGATAGGACGGGTTCCATAGAGCTTACCGTTTTCCCGAAAACTTATCTTGAGTACGGAAATTTGCTTAAAGAGAATGCCGTATTTATAATAGATGCCAGATTGTCAGTGACGGGTGAAGAAAAGCCTTCACTCAAATGCATGCGACTTACTCCTGTAAGCGATGCCGCAGTAGCAGAGTATAAAACAAGAAGTAACACTAAGCGAAACGGTATGTTCTTGCGTTTTCCGTCTAAGACCGAGGCTGAAGGCAACCTGAAGGTGAAAAATCTGCTTGAGATATTTTCAGAGGGTCAGACTCCGGTATACTTCTACTACGGAGATACAAAGCGATATGAGCTTAAGAGGGAGTTCGGAAACATTCTTGTCAGCGACGGTCTTATTAAAGAATTACGTACATTGCTCGGCGAAGGCAATGTAGTTTATCAGTAGATTGACAAAATAAAGACAAGGTGTAATATTATAATATATAAGTATTTATCTAAGCATTTGGAGGAAGATATTCAATGAAAACTATCGGTGTTTTAACAAGCGGAGGAGATGCACCGGGCATGAATGCTGCAGTTCGCGCGGTTGTCCGTACCGGTATTGAAAACGACATGCGTGTTCTCGGCATTAATAACGGATATGAGGGACTTATGAACGGTGATGTCATTGAGATGAATCTTCGTTCTGTTTCAAATATAATTCAGCGTGGAGGTACTATTCTCCATACGGCTCGTTCCGAAGAATTCAAGACTCCGAGAGGACAGGCAAAAGCTGCCGAGATGTGCAGAAGACTCGGTATTGAGAGCTTGGTTATCATAGGCGGAGACGGATCCTTCAGGGGAGCTCTGGACCTGGCTAATCTCGGAATTAATTGTGTCGGCCTTCCAGGAACTATAGACAATGATATAGCATGCACAGACTATACAATAGGATACGATACTGCTATGAATACTGTTTTGGAAATGGTCGATAAGGTACGTGATACGACCGAATCCCATTCGCGTTGCAGCGTCATAGAGGTTATGGGCAGGAACGCAGGATATATTGCTCTTTATGCAGGTATTGCAGTTGGTGCCACCAGTATTTTGATTCCGGAATTCGAATATGACTTTGATATAGATGTTATAGACCGAATGAAAAAGACCATAAGCACAGGAAAACGTCATTTCGTAATAATCATGGCAGAGGGATGCGGCGACGCAACGGAAATGGCGAAGGAGATACAGTCGCATACCGGTGTTGAAACCCGGGCTACTATACTGGGTCATGTACAAAGAGGCGGTTCTCCGACAGTCAGAGACAGGGTATTGGCATCCAGGATGGGCAACTATGCCGTCAGACTCTTAAACCACTCTAATGAGAGCTGTGTTGTAGGTGTAAAGGCCGACGAGATAGTATCGTTCCCGATTGATGAGGCTTTGGCTATGGAGAAGACTATTGATCTTGAAACTTACCGTATGGCACACGAGATTTCGATTTGACAGTATTTATATGTAATACGAATTTTAAAAGGGAGATGCATGTTGCATCTCCCTTTTTGGTATTTTACTGTTTCATCGCATTTATCATATTTTCAGCAAATATACCATAGCCTTTGGCAGGGTTGTTAACCAAAACATGTGTTACGGCTCCTACCAGCATGCCGTTTTGAATTATCGGGCTTCCCGACATGCCCTGTATGATTCCTCCCGTAGAGTCGAGCAGTCCTCGATCAGTTACGGTGATTGCCATACTTTTTGTTCCTTTGTCCCTAAAATATATTCGTGTTATTTCAACTTCATATTTTTTCGGAGAATCTCCGTCAATAGTAGATATAATTTCTGCTTTTCCTATTTTCACTTCGTACTTCATGGCAACAGGCATCGTAGTGCCTTCTATCTCGTTCTCAGTGACCGAGCCGAAAATTCCACAAGGCGTGTTTTTCACAAGAGACCCCATGATCTCATCTTTAAAAACACCGCAAAGCTCACCGGTTTCTGCCTTGCTGCCTCTGTAGACATCTGCTACCTCAGCATATACTGCGTCCCCTCCGAAGAGCGGCATGATCTCACCTGTGTCTATATCACAGATACCATGTCCGAGACCCGCGAAGGTCAGACTTTCGGGATCAAAGTAGGTTACCGTACCTATTCCGGCTGTGCTGTCCCTTATCCAAAGACCGGCCTTGTATTTATTGTCCTCGGCGGACAAAACCGGAGTAAATTTAACTACCTTTTGCTCTCCGTCTCTCACTACGAGAAATTCAATAGGATTACCTTTACTGTTCAATACCGCTTCTGATAAATCGGAATTTCTTGTCACTCTTCGTCCATCAATAGCTTTTATGACATCACCGATTTTCAATCCGGCATCAGCAGAAGGATTCCTATTTCCGTCCGAGGTTACAACCGAGGCGGTACCGACCACCATCACTCCGTCGGAATACAGTCTGATACCGAAAACATCACCGCTTACAACGACATATTTTCTGTCGCTTTGAGTGAATCCTGCGGTTTGCACTTCTTGTGCGGGTGAACCTCTTGTTACAGAAAGCGTCAAAATAGCTGTGCAAATAGCGAAGGACAATGCAGTTACAAATCTTAAAAATCTTTGCAATCTAACACACTCCCTTAGAGCAATACAATCACTCATGAATTGCACATTAGTATTTTTTGTCGTAATTCGGATTTTAAGCGTGACAATATTTTCTTATGCAAAAAACAAAATTAAAGTGAATTGTTTGATAAAAGTCGAAAATACAAGATATATGTAGATTGTATAAAATTAAACATAAATATTGTGTCTTTTTTTTAAAAATAACTTGAAAAATAGAACAACCGGTGATAGAATAAAGCGTAATTTGTTAGGAGGTAATTAAAAATGGAGAAAACACTCAAAATTCTCATGGCATCCGACAAATCGGAACTGACCGAAGATTATTGTTCTGCTCTCAAAAAAGCAGGGTTTAATCTGATTATCATGAATGATGCCAAGGATGTAATTTCAGATTCAAGCACGTTTATAAATCAGCCGGACACTGATCTTAACGTTACCGTATCTGAGATTATGCACCAAATCGGTGTTCCGGCACACATTAAAGGATACCAGTATTTGCGTGAAGCAATTATCTTGTCTGTAGGGGATGACGAGATGATAAATTCAGTAACCAAATACCTTTATCCTACGGTTGCTAAGAAGTTCCAAACTACCCCTTCCAGAGTGGAACGCGCAATAAGACATGCAATTGAAGTTGCGTGGGACAGAGGAGACGTTGATGTACTCAGTTCTTATTTCGGATACACCATTCAAAACCAAAGAGGAAAACCTACTAACAGTGAATTTATTGCTATGATTAGCGACAGATTAAAACTTAAAATGAAGAAGGCATCTTAATAAATATGTAGATAAATTAATAAAAGAGAAATTAAAAAAACAAATTATAAAACGACAAATTATAAAAAACAAATTACAAAAAAGACAAATTATAAAAAACAAATTACAAAACAGAAATTAAAATCCGACAGTTCAAAACTGTCGGATCTTTTGTTATGTTAGCCGTCAGGCTATTCTATTTTCCTAAGATATAGGTTGTATCATCTGTCTCTATAACATAGAACGTTTCGGCATCCGTAGATATGAATACTTCACATATACCGTACTCGGCTGACCGGAATGTTCCTTTAGCTACTTTTGAAGTGTTCCAACCATTAATTTTTGTTGTTAATTTCGGACATTTCTTAAGTTCTTTTTTAGATACAACTTCATCAAGGGGAATATTGTACTCCTCGGATAAATGTGTAGCTACTATGGCGGTATCGGTAAATTCTACAGTCATAGGATATTCATCCGCATACCAGAACCATGCGCCGATAAAGGGCATAGCAAGTATAATAACGGCTGAAAGAATCATCAGGGACTTACCGACTTTTGTAGCCATGTTTACAGTAGTGTTTGTACCGACTCTGTCGGGTATCATAACACGTTTATCATTCGGATTATAATAGAACATTCCGAAAATCCAATAATCATCTTCATCGGCAACGATTTGTGAAGCTTCTGAATTCTTTCCCGTATATTCCTGCTGCTTCTTACGGGTATCCAAATCAATAGACAGACTGTATACAATCACAAAAACAGTAAATGCGGACAGGCTTATGAATGCAGCCACAGGTGATAGAATTCCCAGTGTTATGTCTGCAAATATAACCAGGTTCATAAAGGCTAAGGCATAATTCAGTCCTATGAACATTTTTGCCCAGTTGCGTTTTCTTATAGTAGACAGCGCCTTGTTTATATCAGTATTCTCGCTGACAGCATCACGGCTGCGGCGATTGGTAATAATGTGAAGCACCATGCAAAGCAAGATGCACGCTGATATCAGAATATATGCAAAGAGCATATCCGCCGTAGCTTTACCTGCCGGTTTAAAGAGCAGGTATGCACAGGGAATGAGTGAGATAATAGCAGGAACCAGCGAGTGGTAGGGAGATGCCGCCTTTATATCGATAGACGAAAGCTTTAAGTCAACGACTTTTTCCTTTGTACCTGCTGAATCGCTGATGCTTTTTTTGAATGAACGAAGTGCCTTGTTTGCTTTTATATACGGGAGTGCCTGAACGACTATCGCCACGGTCAGCCATGTCATTAAGTAGAAGAGCATGGCGGAGTCCGGGACAAAGAAACAGGGGATTACAGCGGCAATCAGGACAGCGTGTATTATAAGGCTCTCTTTCTTATACTTTCCTGTTATGGCCTTTACATCGCTGCTTCCCAGATGCGTATACGGAATTGTCGCGCCGAGAATGATATTTTTCTTCGGTTTAATCTCATTCAGATTGATTATGAGCATCAGAAGAATGCATGAGTAGAAACACAAAATCATAAATGCAGTCATACCGTCTCATCCTCCGTCTTTGTAGTGGTATACACTTCCTTGCACAGGCTTATGAAGTCCTCTGTGGCAAATCCTTTCAGCTTTGCCTCCGCCGCGATAAGACGCAGATGTTCCTGTGACTCATCGGACAAGTCGGATATCTTCGCCTTATCCGGGTTAGGACGTTTGACTACAGCTCCGTTTCTCCGATCTCCGAAGATGTAACCCTCCGTCTTCAGAAGTTGATACGCCTTCGAGACTGTCATCATATTTATGCCCAGATCATTTGCGAGAGCCCTTATGGTGGGAAGGCGTTCGCCTATTTGCAGTTCTCCGTCCGCTATACCTATGACGATTTGGTTGCGTATTTGCAAATATATAGGCACATTTGATTCAAAGTCTAAACAGAGCAGCATTTTATTATCCCCTTAATCAGATAAATTTTACTGCTGTGCCGTATGTCATGATTTCGGCGGCGCCCTGCGCTACTGTGGCAGATGCGTATCTTATGTTAACTACAGCGTCTGCTCCGAGTTCTTCAGCTTCCTCTACCATGCGCTTTGTTGCTAAGGCTCTGGCAGTATTCATCATGTCATTGTAGGACTGGAGCTCGCCACCTACTAAAGTCTTGAAGCTCTCTGCTATATCGTGACCGATATTCTTTGTCTGGATAGTGCTGCCCTTAACGAGGCCTAACATTTCAAGGTTTTTACCGCTGATATAATCAGTATTTACTAAGATCATCGTATTCGTCTCCTTTTAATTCTTTTATTCTTGAACGTGCAACATAGATTATAACTCCGGCTATGGCAGTGTAGATAACAGCGATGAGAATCTTCAACGGTACCGGAATCGGTGCAAAGAAGAATATACCGATATAGAG
>CAZIHW010000060.1:0-16511 GCA_964539045.1 uncultured Eubacteriales bacterium
CGCAGTAGAACTCGGAGCTCTCGTCACTGTCCCGGTAATTATGTTTATATTCAGACATAACAAGGAAAAGGTGGAAAAGGTAGTCCCAACAAAAGTAACTAATTATGTTCCAACTTTCCTTTTACTTGGAACCATAGTAACTCTTATAATTGCAAGCTTCATACCGAACAAGCCTGCTGTTACAAACGGTATTATCTGCGTTACATACTTTATAATCGGTGTTATATACTCTTACTTACGCAACAAAAACTTTGATACAGCTAAGAAAGCCTTTAAAGAGATCGACTATGAAACCATATTGCTGCTAGCCAGCCTTTTCGTGGTAATAGGCAGTATAACAGAAGCCGGAATAATAAAAGACATCAGCACTATGTTTGTAAAGTTCGGCGGTAACAATCTGTTCCTGTTGTATACATTAATCGTGTGGGCTTCTGTGCTCATCTCTGCGTTTATCGATAATATTCCTTATGTTGCCACCATGCTTCCTGTAGTATCAGGCATCGGTGCTGCCATGGGTATTGACCCCACTCTCTTGTACTTCGGCCTTTTGACCGGCGCCACACTGGGAGGCAATATAACTCCTATCGGAGCCTCTGCCAACATAGCGGGTATCGGTATACTCAGAAAAGAAGGTTACACTGTTAAAAATACCGACTTCTTCAAGATTGGTATTCCATTCACGCTCTGTGCCGTAACATGCGGATACCTCTACTGCTGGTTTATATGGTCGTAGGGATTTCCCCGGAATGGACACGGACAAATCTGAAACGCTTCCGTAGCCTGTATTGTGCTATTGCTACCGAAAATAAGGAGGTAGTGAAATGTTCTGGATTATATGTATTTTGATTTTTCCCCTTGCGATATTGGGAGAGTTGATGAAATACACGAAATAAGAAGCATACAGAAAACCACCCGGACAAATCCGGGTGGTTTTCCTTGCGTTTTTATGTTTGGGTTTAGACAAAAAATTTTTTGTCGTTTTGGGCAAAAAAAGCCCCTGAAAACGTTGTGTTTTCAAGGGCTGCATAATTTTTGATATTTGGTTGCGTTTTATCTTTTCGAGAACTGTGGTGCACGACGAGCACCTTTGAGGCCGTACTTCTTTCTTTCCTTCATACGTGGGTCACGAGTGAGGAATCCGGCCTTCTTAAGCTGAGGACGAAGAGCCTCATCGTACTGCAAAAGAGCACGGGAAAGTCCGTGACGGATGGCACCTGCCTGACCTGAAACACCGCCGCCGTTAACACGGCAAACGATATCAAACTTCTCTGTAAGACCGAGAAGCTCGAGAGGCTGACGAACAATAAGCTTCAATGTTTCAAGACCAAAGTAATCATCAATATCTCTTTCATTGATTGTGATCTTTCCGTTGCCCGGATAAACACGTACACGAGCTACAGAACTCTTTCTACGACCTGTACCGTAAAAATATGGATTATCATTATACATATTCGTTCATCCTCCTTCTCTTAAAATTCACGTGCTTCAGGGCTCTGAGCGGCATGCGGATGCTCTGCGCCTTTGTAAACACGAAGTCTTGTGAGAGCCTTACGTCCTATTGTTGTATCAGGGAGCATACCCTTAACAGCCTTTGTAATAGCGAACTCCGGCTTTGTCTGCATAAGATCCTTGTACTTAACTTCCTTCATGTTACCGATGTAACCTGTGTGATGATAGTACATTTTTTGATCAAGCTTTTTACCTGTAAGAACAACCTTCTCAGCGTTTATGATAACAACGTGGTCACCACAATCGGCATGAGGAGCAAATGTTGGCTTATGCTTACCACGAAGAAGAGTAGCAGCCTCAGCAGCAAGTGCGCCGAGAGTCTTGCCTTCTGCGTCAAGCAAATACCACTTGCGGGTGATGTCGCCTGCTTTTGGCATATAAGTTGACATAACTTATTCCTCCTATAAAATACAGCCCATACGGGCAATGTTAAATTGCCTAGTTATAATAGCACTCTGAAAAGAACAAGTCAATATAATTTTTTCATTTTTTTAATCTATGTTTTGATATCTCCCGTTTTCTCACGTTTTCTCCTGTTTTTATACAATTTGCTCGTTCACCATTTTCAAAAACAGAGGCAGATACAATCATCTTGATTATATCTGCCTCTTATCAATTTCTGCCTTTTATCAATTATTCTGTTATTCTGTTCAGCTCTGTAAAATCACAGAAGGAAAACTTTTGCCAATGCAAAATAGATCAGCAAGCTTAAGGAGTCTACTAAAGTTGAGATAACAGGACCGGCTATAACAGCAGGGTCTATTTTCATCACTTTAGCAAGCATCGGAAGCATACAACCTATCATTTTGGCCATAACAACCGCAAAGAACATTGCAAGGGAAACTATTACATAAACCTCAATAGAACCGCTTCCACCCAGGACAAGCATACGCAGGAAGTTAACCCCGCCGAGTACAACACCGCAAATAAGGGCCACCCTTATCTCTTTGAACAGTACACGGAACCAATCCTTAAGTTCTATTTCTCCCAGAGCCAAAGAACGAATAGCCAAAGTTGAGCTTTGGTTGCCCGCATTACCACCCGTACCCGTTATGATAGGTATAGCAGCAGTGAGACCTGTAAGTACCGCCAGCATGTCCTCAAACGATTGAATAATGGAGCCCGTCAATGTAGCCGAAATCATAAGTATAAGAAGCCAGCCTATGCGGTTTTTTACAAGCACAAAGACCGGAGTCTTAAGATACTCATCCTCAGAAGGCAAAAGGGCTGCCATCTTTTCGAAGTCCTCTGTGGTCTCTTCTTCGATGATATCCATAATATCGTCGATTGTAACGATACCGACAAGACGGTCCTCGTTGTCTACTACAGGTACGGCGAGAAGGTCATACCTCTTAGCAATGTCCGCAACCTTTTCCTGGTCATCCATTGTATTCACGGAAACGAGTTGTTTTTCGTCATCCATTATATCCCTGAGCAATGCATCAGAATCATTAAACACCAAATCTGCAAGGTCAATTGTTCCCTTAAGGTGTCGGCTGTTATCTATGCAATAACAGGTGTAAATTGTTTCCTTATCTATACCTGTCCTTCTGATGTGGGATATAGCCTCCGAAACTGTCAATCTATCGTGAAGTTCAACCATCTCATTGGTCATGATACTTCCCGCAGAATCCTCCGGATAGCTCAAATAAGTGTTGATCAGCTTTCGTGTCTCAGGCGTTGCATTGCGAAGAATTCTGGTCACCAAATTTGCCGGAACCTCTTCTACCAGGTCAACGACATCGTCCAGGAAAAGTTCATCAACAAGTTTTCTAAGCTCTGTATCGGTTATAGAGGAAATAATATTCCCCTGCTCACCTGACTCCAGATAAGCGAAAACATCGGCAGAGATGTCCTTGGGCAATATACGGAACACCTTAATCATAATTTCCGGTTCAAGCTCACCTATAAACTCTGCTATGTCTACTTCTCTGAGCTCGGAAAGTTCATTTCTGAGTTCAGAGAAATTGCCGCTCTCAGTCAATTCGATAAGTTTTTCAAAGTTTCTCTCTTCCATATAATAAGACCTCCCAACTCACACATACGAGTTGGGAGGACACAAATACTGATATATAAGCAAACAACCCAAAAGGGTTCACTCTTTATAAGAAGTGACCCACTCGTACATGATGTTTTTATTGACACTCAAAAAATAGGTAATGCAACTTCGCTTCCCGTCGCAATCCATTACGTGGTCACCCCTTTATTACAAATCTATATCGATACATGAAAAACTATATTGATACATGAAAATCGATATGTTAACTGCTTTTTTAGTTTAAACCCGAAGAATGCAAAAATCAACCCTTAAATTGATAGAAGCCAATCTTCTTCATAGCCTTATCAAGAGTTCTTTGAGAAATCTTTGCAGCAACCTCGGCTCCGGCTTTCATACATTCCTCAAGATAGGCTCTTTCATTAACAAGCCTTGAAAATTCATCCTGTATCGGCTTAAGCTCTGCTATAACTGCATCGGCAACAGAAACCTTAAAGTCTCCGTAACCTTTACCCTCAAACTCTGTTTCTATCTCACTATATGATTTTCCCGTGCAGCATGAATATATGCTCATAAGGTTGTTAACGCCGTCTTTTCCCTCTGCATAACAAACCTTAGCCTCAGAATCCGTTACGGCACTCTTGAGTTTCTTAAGAATAACATCGGGAGTATCAAGCATGGATATATAACCCTTAGGATTCGAATCGGATTTTGACATTTTCTTCGTCGGATCCTGGAGAGACATCACCCTTGCGCCCTCTTTTACTATGAGAGGTTCGGGAGTATTAAATGTCTGACCATACAAACCGTTGAATCTATCTGCTATATCCCTTGCTATCTCAAGATGCTGTTTCTGATCCGCTCCGACAGGAACATAGTCTGCTTGATAGAGAAGTATATCCGCGGCCATAAGAGCCGGATAGGTGAACAAACCCACATTTATATTGTCGGCATGTGACTTTGACTTATCTTTAAACTGTGTCATTCTTGACATCTCGCCGAACTGTGTATAGCAATCCAGTATCCATCCGAGTTGAGCATGAGTGGGAACCTGGCTTTGTACGAATATTATATTCTTCTTAGGATCAAGTCCTATGGCAATCAAAAGAGCATACATATTTCTTATCTGCTCACGAAATTTAACCGGATCCTGCCTTACCGTGATGGCATGAAGGTCCGCAACGCCGAAAGCACAATCATACTCTTCTGCTATATCGTTCCAATTCTTGAGCGCACCGAGATAATTTCCCAAAGTCGGGGTTCCACTCGGCTGAATCAAGCTCAATACCTTTTTCTTCTTTTCTACCTGGTTCTCCATGTTTATTTACCTCTTTTGCCGCTTATTTAAGCATAGATTTGGCAAGCTCGCCCAAAATTTTCATACCCTTTACTATTTCTTCATCCGAAGGCGTGGAAAAGTTCAAACGAATATACTGCGTTTTTTCCGACTCGTCGGTGAGGAAAGCCACTCCGGGTACGACTGCCACATGCAAATCAGCAGCCTTTTGACAGAATGTGAGCATATCTATATCATCTATAAGTTTACACCATACGAACAGACCGCCTTGCGGCTTTACATAAGTTACATATTCACCAAGTTCCGAATCTATCAAGCCACATAAGAGCTCAAGCTTACGCTTATATATATCGTGCATCCTGTCCATATGGGCATTTACATCGCACTCCTTGAGCCATCTATAAACAAGAAGCTGTGAGAACATAGCGGTATGAACATCGCTGGTTTGCTTTCCCACCGTCATCTTTGAAATAAGCTCTTTCGGACCTATAGCATAACCTACACGTATACCCGGAGAAATAACCTTTGAAAATGTTCCCGCATAGACAACCCTACCCTCGGTGTCCAGCGTCTTTATAGCAGGGATGTCATCACCGTAAACCCTCAGATCTCCATAAGGGTTGTCCTCGAGTATTATTATGTCATACTTGCAGGCAAGATCATAAACAGCCTTTCTCTTTTCATATGACATAGTTACACCGGCCGGATTTTGGAAGTTCGGAATGGTGTAAAGGAATTTAACTTTACTGTTCCTTTTCAGGACTTCCTCAAGGGCTTTAACATCAATTCCGTCATCCTCGAGAGGCACTCCCTCAAGTTGCGTACCATATGCTCTGAAGCAATTCAGAGAGCCTATGAAAGACGGGCTTTCACATGCTATAAAATCCCCCTCATTGCAAAGAACTTTGGTAACGAGATCCATTACCTGCTGTGCACCGCTTGTAACTATAAGCGCATCATCATCTGTTCCTACATTGTATCGGGACTTCGCATATTTTTTTAATTCATCTACTAATGGACCGTAGCCTTCCGTAACACCGTACTGTAATGCGAGAATCGGATCTTCTGAGAAAATCTCATTCGATATACGCTGAACATCGGCAATCGGAAAAGCTTCCGGCGCAGGATTACCCGCTGCAAGTGCTATCGTTCCGGGTACCGATGACGCTTTAAGTATCTCTCTTACCATAGATGGTTTCATTCCGGCCATTTTGTCTGAAATGATATATTCTGTCTTCTTAGCCATAATAATACGCCAACCTCTTAAAAAGAAATTTTGAATATTTGTATTCTACGCTTATCGCAATGTGAATATTTTATCACATTACAATACCTTTTGACAACGCCATTTTGCTAGTCTATAATATAGTTATCTTTATATTTTAATAATTAGAGAGGTCATTTTTATGCCACTTGTTACTACAACAGAAATGTTCAAAAAGGCTTATGAAGGCGGATATGCCATAGGCGCTTTCAATGTAAACAATATGGAAATCGTTCAGGGTATCACTGCTGCAGCAAAAAAGTGTAATGCACCTTTGATACTACAGGTTTCAGCAGGCGCAAGAAAGTATGCTTCACACACTTATCTTATGCACCTTGTCAAGGCTGCTATAGAGGAAACTGATTTACCTATAGCTCTTCATCTCGATCACGGAGCAGACTTTGAGATTTGCAAATCCTGTATCGACGGCGGTTTCACTTCGGTAATGATAGACGCATCTTCAAAGCCTTTTGAGGAGAATATTGAGTTGACACGCAAGGTTGTTGACTATGCGCACGAAAGAGGAGTCGTTGTTGAGGCTGAACTCGGTACTCTTGCAGGGGTTGAAGATGATGTAAAAGTTTCGGCAGAGGACTCATCTTATACAAATCCCAACGACGTTCAGGAGTTCGTGACAAAGACAGGAGTAGACTCACTTGCTATAGCTATAGGAACAAGCCACGGTGCATATAAGTTCAAGCCGGGTCAGGTTCCCAAGCTCAGATTTGACATACTGAAGGAAGTAGAAGAGCGTCTTCCCGGATTCCCGATAGTCCTTCACGGGGCATCCTCTGTCCCACAGGAGTTTGTTAAAAAGATCAACGCAAACGGTGGCCAGATGCCCGATGCTATAGGTATCCCCGAGGAAATGCTCCGAGAAGCCGCAAAGATGGCAGTATGTAAGATTAACATAGACTCTGATCTCAGACTTGCTATGACATCTGCTATTCGCGAGCACTTCAATACAAATCCGGATCATTTTGATCCTCGCCAATACCTCAAACCTGCTCGTGAAGCTATCGAGGCAATGGTAGAACACAAGATAGTAAACGTTCTCGGCTGTAACGATAAAGCTTAACAGCCACATTGTTCGGCTAATCATATTGCAAACAAAATTACTAACAAAGAACATAATTACAGACAAAGAACCCGGGTGTCTTAACACCCGGGCTCTTTATTTTCCCCTACTTCTAATTGTAAATATCTAATTGTAAATATCGCATTAGAACTTAATAAAGTCCGTTCTTCTTAAGGAATTTAATTCCGAACTTAGCACACTTAGGAGCATAGTTCTGTACGAGACAGTGACCGCCTCTCCATACTCTGTGTATCTCTGTATGATCCGGTAAACTCTTGCCCAACTTCATAACCTTAGTTATAGGAACGAACAAATCAAGTCCGCCCCAAACAAGAAGAACCGGTATATCTATCTTATACATATCCTCATAAGCAGGATGTGAAGCATGGGCGCTCATATAGCAAAGACCTGTTCCGGTTTTTTCAACCTTAAGAGGATCAGCTGCTTTCCAAGCCTCAAAACGCTTCATATAAAACGGATCTGCGGTAGCTATAGTCAGAACGGCTTTAACAAGTGTGTCATAACCTATCACATACTTAAGAGCAGTGTTCATAATAGCTCCAAGCGGCTTTGCCATAAACATCTTAGACAATACAGGAGGTACATTAAACATAAACATAGGTGCATAGAGCATTATAGCGCTCATCCATGATGTGTCGAGATCAGCAAGATCCAAAGTAACCGAACCACCCATTGAGTGTCCTACAACAATCCACTTGCCGGGATTCTTCTCCTTAGAATCAAGTTCCTTTACGAGAGCAGTCAAAAGCTCGACACGCGGGACACTGTTTATCTCCTTATATTCTCTTGTCGAATATCCGAAATCCGGCAAATCAACACGAACGCAGCGGAAACCTTTTTCTGTATATTCTTCAACAAGTTCATCATAGAAAACAGTACTGCAGCCAAATCCGTGTATCATAAACATCTTGCCTTTTTCTTTACGCGTTTTGGCAGGATCTATTCTATAGTGTATGCTGTATTCACCATAGTTGAAATACTTACTGTTCTCAAACGGCTGTCCATCCACGCCCGGAATATGTAAAAAATCTATAACCTTAAGCTTCATAATAAATACCTCTAAAAATACTTCTCAAAATTAATAAATAATGCCGTTTCTCTTCAGGAAGTCAAGTGACTCGGCACATACCTCAGGAGCCGCATTCTGTACAAGACAGTGGCCTGCAAGAGGAACAACGGTAACATCCGGATTAACCAGAGAATTCTGGAACTTCTTAACGACACCCTTTGCATTGAAGAGGTCCATCTTACCCCAGAAGAGTTTAATCGGAAGATAATCAACTTTAGTATTGTTTTCATAAAGGGTAGGTCTTGCCCTTGCCATCATATAGCACATAGCTGTTCCCGTATGAGGAACTGTAAGACCGTCTGCAAACTTCTTACAATCATAGAGTGCCGAATAACGAACATCTACAGTCATAAGCATCAATACAGCCTTAACAATAGGATCCCACGAAACTGCCGGTCCGAATATACTGTCCATTAAATTGCACACAGAGTCGAGCGTTACAAGATTCTTTACGAACTGCGGTGCATTAACTGCAGCCATCGGTGCATAAAGAAGTACACAGGAAAACTTATCCTTGTAATCAAGGCAAAGGTTCATTGAGATACCTCCACCCATCGAGTGACCCATAAGTATCCACTTACCTGCCGGAACAACACCGGAATTGTCAACCGTTTCAAGCACGTGCATTATAAGTTCCTCACGAGGTATAGGTGCAACATCCTTTGTCTCACGGGTTGAAAAACCGCAATTCGGTACATCAGGACGTACACATATGAATCCGTTTCTGGTATATATCTCTACCATTTCATCGAAGAAAGTTGTGTTGCATGCAAATCCATGTATCATGAACAACTTACCTGCAATAGGCTTGTTGGCCTCCGGAAAGTCAATACGATAATGAACGTCATAATCTCCTTCATGATAATAATAGCTGTTGGCATACGGTTGTCCGTTAACCGGCGGTATAATAGTCTCACGAGCATTATCCTGGAGCCATTTCCAGCCCTTAACTAAGCCGGCCCCGGCTGCAGAAACAGCGGCAATTCCGCCAAATACACCAAGGGCACCGACTGTAGCAAATGCAGTCTTATTCATAATTTCTCCTCCCATTTTATAAAAACGAATTTTCCGAACACGTTCACTTTATCATTATACTTATTATTTTATACTAAAACAAGGGAGACAAAAACATTTCTACAAACAGTAGTTATTATATGTTTATTTTTAGTGCAATTTACATAAAATTAAATGAACACATTTTTGGTACAACCAAAAAACAATCTTAATGTATATGTTCAAAGTTTCTCAGCCCACAGGTTATGGTTTCATTATCAACTCCCAGACAGGAAACGGCCGTATATGCGAGAAATGCGCTTTCTTTTTTAAAGTCAGAAGATCTAAATTTCAAAAAGTAAGCCAAGTCTGTAAAGAATCTGTCTCTCTGAAGGGAATCCGCGTCAACAATGTATTTTTGTGATTTCACACCGTTAAGATCTGTATAGTCCGACTCTCCTCTTTTATAGCATATGAGAAAGTCGCATACTCTTTGACTTTTACTTATGCGTTCGAGTGCCGGCATATTGCTTTCTGCCAAAATTATGTGCCCGGTAGACTCAAACCTACCCGCATCTTTTTCTGATAAATCAATAACAGCTATCAAGTCGGTATTGTCACTCTCAACCTCAGGAACAACCGGATCACCTGAATATACTAGAACAGTTCTGCATCCTGCCGTTTTTAATATTGAATAAATCATTTTTGATATATTTGAATTTCCGTGTTTGCTTAAAACCAAGATTTTCATTATAATCCCCCGATTCAGAAAAGCAATGCTGACAAAAATCAGTATAACATAAAATCGTTTCGCACTCCATGAACATAACATTTTCCAGTGAATAAAAAGCTCCTCGTTTGACATACTAAGAGAAGGTTGTGAAAAGATATTTAGCACTCTTTTGTAATGAGTGCTAAATATTAACAATTTGTTCACACACTTTTTCAAAATATGGCTATAATAAGAATTGCCAGCAGGACATAAGGCTGGCAAATAAATTTTGGAGGTTTTCTTATGTTAGGCAGAAATTATTTATCACTTTACGATCCGTTCCGTGAAATGGACAACTTCATGGGAAGCTTCTGGAACACGCCGTTTTTCGGCACAAGCAGCAGCGAAATAACCGGATTCGGAACAGATATCACCGATGAAGGCGACTCATATAAACTTACTGCAGATCTTCCGGGTTTCTCAAAGGATGATATCAAAATTGATATCGAAGACAACACCCTGACCCTGTCGGCTGAACGCCATTCCGAGCATGAGGACAAGGATAAAAAGGGTAAGTACATTCGTTGCGAAAGATCATACGGTTCATACTCCCGCTCTTTCTCCTTGAACGGCATAGAACCTGAAGCTATAAAAGCTAAGTATGACAACGGTGTATTGACAATCGATCTTCCTAAAAAGGCTATTGAAGCTCCAAAGAACAGACGTCTCGAGATCGAATAATTCTCTCTCTAAAAGAAAGGGAACAGTGCGGACTTCGTTCGCACTGTTCCCTTTTTAGGTACCCTATTATCTTTTCTCTTTAATTATCATTTACGCTCTCTATTTTCTATCATTTACACTCTCTATATCCTGAAGTTCAAATCTATAAGTTTGTTTTACATCAGGATATTTATTTGTGTCCACCTTCTCCATAAACATGGACAATGGGCGAATCCAAAGGCTACCGTCTCCATACAGTTTTCTGTAAATAACATAGTCCTCTCCCGTCTCGGAATGTTTTGCAACATCCTCCACGAGGTAATAGTCGCCCTTAAAGTGCTTATATACCCTGTGTAACTTTATTTCATCCATATATATTTCTCCATTATATATTCTTCACTATATATTTCTTTACTATATTTTTTTCATTATATATTGCTACATTGCTCTTAGCCTGACGGCGCTAATATCACCTTATAAAATTAGTCCATACTTTTTGTTCCGGCATAGACCACTCTATTCCCTTTTCCTTACCGGATTCTATGCATTTTAAAAGCCAAACCATATTATTTGCAAGTACTCTCAGGGTTTGCATGCCCTCTTCATCCTTCAAGGCCTCTTCTACTGAATTACCGTGAATTTGATTCCAATAGTTTGACGTAACAATTGGCATATTGCTGATAGAAAAATACTTGTTGATTTCATCAAAAGTGGCAGACGCTCCCCCTCTTCTGCAGGAAACTATGGCGCATCCGGGCTTACCGGCCAATTTCTTTCCCGCTCCTGAATAGAAGAGTCTGTCCAGGAAACTTCTCACCTGACCCGAAGCATTGGAATAGTAAACAGGCGTGCCGATAACAATTCCGTCAAAATCATCAAGTCTGGCATTGAGTTCATTAACCTTATCATCTATGATGCACTTGCCGAGCTTTGTGCAGGCCTTACATGCCATGCAGCCCGATATCGGTTCCTTTCCAAGCTGAAAAATTTCCGTTTCAACTCCGTTTTTTTCGAAGACCTTTACCATCTCATTAAGTCCTGTATATGTACAACCGTTTTCTCTCGGACTTCCGTTTATAAGTAATACTTTCATAAAAATACCTCCGGTAAAAACATTACAATTAATATATAGTATTCTATCATAAAATATGCACTTTGATATACATTTTTGTATATGTAATTAATTACTTAGTCATGCATTAGTTATGCACTAAATATAAAGCATATAATAAAGGCTGCCCTGACGGACAGCCTTCTTTGATTAGTTGCACTTACAGTTAGCATTCGGTTTGAAAGTTGAACAAAGGGTTTCTCTGCTCTTAGTAGCCTTTTTGTTACTTATTTCAACCACATCCGCAGTGCAGTGGCAAGGTTCTTTGTGATATTCGCAATTGCACACGCTGCAGCTTATATTTCTCTTAGAAGTTTCTAACATTTTAATGCCTCCCAAACAAAGTTTACGGGCGCTGTTGCACCCATTTATATTTTGTCCGGGTTGTCGTGTTTTATTCTTATCGCCGGGCGTACTCCGTTACATGCAAAATTCATGGAATGTCCGAGATAATCAATATATCCGTCGTAATATACTTCGCATGCTATATTTGCATGATTCCCCGTTGTTCTGAGCCACCACCAAGGATGATTCCAACTCATATAAATGCCGTTTTTCTTTGCAAAATCAGTCGGCAATGCCATTCTGGAGCTGTTGTCCGGAAAATATTTTTCAGCCTCAAAAACACTCAGCAAAAAAACCTTATCCGTCGTATCATCAAAGTCTTCAGTACCGAAACGGGGATTAGCTTTGTTGGAATTAAGTACATTGCATATTCTTTCCTTTTCCATGTCGGAAAATGCGCTTTGATAGAACTCGTTGTTGAGCCATTTTCGCAAAGAGCAATTTTCCCAGCTTGACGGGTTCGGATTTTCATCGAAAGCTTTGGTATCTATACAATATTTTGTCAATAGCAATAGGCCTTCTTCACTGTTATCGAGTACCAGCCAATCTATGTCTTCACCCGCATATGTTCCGAATTTCAACTCTTCCATACTAAACCTCATCAAATCAACCTATTAATCTTATCAAAATCATATAACACGCGGTTCCGCTTACTATACTGAGCAATGTATTTCGCTTCCATATGTGTAACAAGGCGACAACCGCCACTGCGACAGCCTCCGGAATACCAAATGGATATTCGATAAATGAAACACCTTTAAGGCAATATACCACCAGCATACCCATAATTGCAAAAGGCAGATACTTTCCGAGAAATTCTATATACTCGGGAGTTTTTCGTTCCCCGAAAATTAAAAAGGGTAAAACCCTGAGCAAAAATGTAACAGCGGCAATAACAGCAATTGCTGTTATGACATATGTATTATCCATTATCTTCAGCGCTCCTCTCAAGTGGCTTTCTGATAGCCGTGAGAACCACTGTTATGAGAATCATGGCCGGGATCAAAAAGTTTTGGCTGCCGAAAATCACGATGCACAGGATTGATGTTCCGACACCTATCAGGGCCGGTCTGTGCTCTTTTGAAGTAAGCCACTGCTCAACGAAAACCGTCACGAACAATGCAGTCATCGCAAAATCTATCCCCGTCGTATCAAAGGTTATAACGGAACCAAGCAACGAACCTATTACGCTTCCCGCAACCCAATAAATTTGATCAAACAGCGACACCAAAAAATAATAATTGTGTGCCTCTGTCTTGTCACTGTGATCGTCCGTGCATACAAGGGAGTATGTTTCATCGGTAAGCGTGTGCATCAGATAAGGCTTTTTAATACCTGAACCTTTATACCGGTCTATCATGGAAATACCATAGAATAAGTGTCTTGCATTAACCATCAAAGTTGTCAAAGCTATGGAGATGAGCGATGCTCCCGATGTTATAAGAGGTATAGCAACAAATTGCATCGAACCTGCATATATGAACAAACTCATTGCCAGCGCCCATACAACTCCATATCCATTCACTTTGAGTAAGATTCCGAAGCCCATGCCCAAAACCAAGTATCCCGCCATAACCGGCAAGGTTTTAATAAAAGCATTTTTTATCAATTTAGAATTCATTGTTTAATCTCTACCTACATAATAAATTTTCTTTATAGGATGTCTTACAACTGTCTTCAATTTATTTACATCACATTTTCTCGGATCACTTAAATATATCTCGTGATGATATCTGGTATCTGTTATATCTAATTCATATCCGTTTTCTTTCATATATTTGTGCATTGCATCTATCGTCGCAGGTTCATCATCATAAGAACCCAAGTGCATACATTGAACGCAAAGACCTTCATCGTAAGTTAAAAATTCGACCTTCGAAAAATCAGTTTTTTTCTTTTCGGTTGCTTCCTCAACAGCCCAGTCAAAATCACTCTTCGTTACAAAGTCCGGTAGCCTTATAATTGATATAAATTGCATGTCTTCTTTTCTGTTGTAATCAATTCCTTCTGTATTTTCTTGCCACCAAAATCCCTCTAACGGTGGTACAACATATTCAAAGAAGCCATCAATTTTATGTGTTCCTTTATAGCTCATCTTAATTGTATATGCAATACCATATAGTAAACCTATTGAGTTTTTATATTCCCCGTCTTCATCATTTGGGTTTCCCTTGCCCCTTACTGCAATGTAATTCATTTTGGGAACTTCAACTATGCCGGGTCTGTTTTTCGGCATATAAAATTCCTTATATTCTTTCTTATAATCAAAAGCCATAATTCACATCCCAATCATTTTTGCAAAGTGGCACACATTAGACATTATATATCTTATTGCAATTATCGTCTATATTGGATATTTTCATTTTGCTCATAAAATCTTAATAAAAATTGTAATTTGAATAAATGTTAAAAAGCTTTGACAAGTTTCTAAATAGATTTGGTAGAAACAATTTGGATAATGTTATAATATTAGTATGACGGCACAAAAAAGGGAGGTAATTATGGATTTAGGCTCTAAGATTTACGAACTGAGAAAAAAACAACAACTTTCTCAAGAAAAGTTGGGAGAGAAAGTCGGAGTAACAAGGCAAACAATTTCCAATTGGGAATTAAACGAAACCTTGCCGGATACAAAGCAGTTAATTGCACTGTCAAGAGTATTCCTTATTAGTATTGATGAGTTAGTCGGTAACGATACGGAAAACTTGTTGGAACAAAAAGTAGATAAAGTGGAAGAGAGAATTACTCAAAATGATCGTTTAACAAAACTGGTTACTTTATTGATAGTTTTGGTTATAGTATTACTTGTTATTTTTATTTCAGCTGCTTAGCCTGATGGCGCGAATTTGAACTCGGTTTTGCCGGGAGGATTTCCCCCTGCACGGCGTCAAAAATACGCGCAATCCGTCAGGATTGCTTTGCTTTTTTCCTTGTTCAGAAAAAAATCATCCTCTGCAAAACTCTGCGACCCAAAACAGATGGGATTTTCGACGATTTTCGGTGCAGAGGATGCCGGCTGGCTTTCGCCAGCCAAGGACGATAAGCTGAAAAGCGGCAAAAGCCCGCTGTTTTAGGCGAGTTCAAATCCGCGCCGTCAGGCTGCCTGACGGCGCTAATGAAAGGAGAAAAAGATGATATGAAGAAAGAAAATTATGCATTTTGGATTGTTTCTATCATAGTAGCTGTTGGTATTGGTACCTTTGTGTTGAATGTGTTAGAAACTACAATGTTAAATATTTGGTTATCCAGAATAATCGGATGTGTCGTTGCTGTAATTACAGAATTAGTATTGCATTATTTTTTTATAACCAAAAAGAAAAAATAATATCAGTGATGATAACATAAATCATACTATAAGAACATTAAGAAGTTTTTTGGAAGGATTTTCATTGCTTGTAAATAATAATGCTTTCGGCAATCCAATATCAATTAAAGAAAGTTTTGACTTATCTCTCGAGATCATCATGAATGGAATAAAATCTTTGGAAGGAGCAGAATAGAATGAATGAGTATATCAATTTAAGCTTAGAAAATATAGATAAAGAGCATTTATGTTGTGCCATAGGAGATAAAAAACATCAAGCAGGTGTTGATAGTAAAAAGGAATGGATTAAAGGCAAGTTAGAAGAAGGGCACGTTTTCAGAAAACTAGATGCCAGAGGAAAAGTATTTATTGAATATGAGCCGATAGAAACTGCCTGGGTGCCGATAAGCGGGAAGAATTATGAATATATTTATTGCTTATGGGTAGCGGGAAGTTTTAAAGGAAACGGCATCGCCAAAGAGCTACTCGAATATGCAATTGAAGATTCTAAAGAAAAAGGCATGAGTGGTATATGTACTTTGACTTCTAAAAAGAAAAAGCCTTTTGTCGGAGAAAAACAGTTTTTCCTTCATTATGGCTTTAAAGTAGTTGATGAAATAGGTGATTATGAATTATTAGCACTTCAATTTGATGATAGCAAAACACCGATGTTTAATGATAATGCACGAGATATGAAGATAGATAGCGAAGATTTTACGATATACTATAGTAACGAATGTCCTTATGTAGAGTATGAGGTAAAAGAGTTATCAGAATATGCAAAGGAGAATAGTATTAAGATCAACTTCATCAAAATTGATTCTTTGGAAAAAGCAAAAAATGCCCCTTGCATATTTAATAACTGGGCTAATTTTTATAAAGGTAAGTTTATATCAAATACTATATTGAATGCTAATTCATTTAAAAAGCTTATTAGTAAGTAAACAAAAAAAGCAAGCCTATTGGCTTGCTTCTTTTTGGCGCCTCAAACAGGACTCGACCGTCTGTTGCACGGCTTCGCCGTTTACATACTGCTTCGCTCGGCGACTATGGCTTTGCCACAGTAACCGCCTTCGCGCTTTTGCTGTAAAA